>CAZHKT010000042.1:0-19097 GCA_964533045.1 uncultured Acidobacteriota bacterium
GGAAGTATACACGAAATGCTCCCTGATGTCACTATATTATGTAATTCTCTCTAAACCGAATAATCCTGATCTTTCGGATAATGATTTCGGCGATTTCATCTATGCGCCGTACGCGGAGTACGTGGCAAGAAATGGATGTACAAAAAAATATCTTCACCGCTCGCTCAACGCACTCTATGAAATAACCCAACGTGTCTCTGCTGAGGACGCAATCCGATATTTTATTAACGCGTTCCCCAAAGAAACGCTTAAGACGCTCCTGAAATGGAGTGAGGATTCGCACTACCACGTCCGTAGACTTTCGAGCGAGGGAACTCGCCCTAAACTTCCATGGTCTCAAAAAATCAACATTTCCGTATCCGCTCCGCTTCCGATACTTGATAAACTTTTTTCCGACACAACACGATTTGTCACACGCTCGGTAGCCAATCATCTTAATGATCTTTCAAAAACCAATCCCGAGCTGGTTATAAATATCCTCTCGAAATGGCGGAAGTCCGGCAAACAAAAATCCAAAGAAATGGATTATATTATTCTTCATGCACTTCGTACTTTACTCAAGCAAGGGAATCAAAAAGCAATGAAAATGCTTGGGTTTTCTCATACGCCACACGTTAGCTTATTGCAATTTGTGGTTTCGAAACAGGTCAAAATGAATACCGCTCTTGAGTTTTCGTTTACTGTACAGTCTGAAAAAGATACGGATGTACTTATTGACTACATTCTCTATTTTCAAAACAAAGTCGGGAAACTCAACGGCAAAAAAGTTTTCAAACTTGCGAAAATGTCGCTCACGAAAAATATACCCATCATCATTTCAAAAAAGCATGTGCTTCGCGAACATATGGCGACGCGAAAACTTTTTCGCGGGCGACATGAGATTGAAATACAGATAAACGGAAAATCCTACGACAAGAAGTCGTTTCAGCTTGTGTAGGGAGCCAGCCCCGCCGTTTTATAATTTTTCCTAAAACGGTGGGGCTGTTTGTGCGCGGACTGGGTGGGTGGGCCAAGCACATATCAATCTGCCTGCGCCTAGCGCAGACCGCTGTGTATTGCGTCTCGGTCGCCGCAAGGAGCGGAGCAAAGGGCTTCATTTGATGAAATCATTTGTTGCCCTTTGTGGAGTTCCGAAGCGGCGGCAGCAAAACCAAAAATTTCCTTCCTTTCAAATGTTCCGCTTCGCGGCGGGGGGTGTGGGGGGAGCCGCAAAAAATTGGAAGGAAATTTTTGGGTTTGCCCGCGCGAGTCATCGAGCGCGGCCGAGACGCGTATTGGCACGCGATCGGGGCGTACGATTCAGTTTCAAGTTACCACGCGCTCCGCGCGTGCGAAGTCAGGGGTTTTGTTGGAAATGAGTTCGGACTTTTTGATACAATGACCACCATGGAGCCTGATTCTGTTCAACAAGTTCTTCTTCGCTCGGACGTCTATGAAAACTTACGTTGACGGCCCGTTTCTGGTCATGCGGCGAGCCTTCTCCAGGATGGCTGGGCGGGCTTCCTCCATGATCTCGCGCAGGTCCGCATAGCGCAGGGTGCGTTCCTCGAAGCTTCGCCGTTCAAGGGAGCGGAGGAACCGGTCGGCAAACTCCCTGAAGTAGGATCCGTAGAGATGATAGCTGTCGGCCATGTGGCAATAGCGACCCACCTTGACCGCCTTCCCTGAAAGCTCCGAGACGCGCTGTGCGATGCGTCGCTGCAACTCGACCAGGGCAAAGATGTTCATGAACGCTGCTTTGTAAGCATCGTTGGAGCGGAATCGGACATTCATGCTGAGCGATGCATCGCCTGCTTCCTCGATGATCCGGCACCAGACGCTTTGCAGGCACGCCGGGTCGTAGCAGTCGTTGTCCTCCCAGACCTTCCAGGTAATCGCCTGGGCACGCCGCGTGTGCGGAGCCTCCGCCAATTTTCGGCACAGCAGCTCAATCTGATTGATGGGCGCCAGCGTTGGGATTTCGTAGGCAAACAAACGCTGATGGTAAGTGTATTCCCACCGGTGGTCGTCCGGGTCCGTGCGGTCGCGAACCAAGTGGTCCTTGATGCCGTCGCATACTTCCATGACGTATTCCTGCAATTCCTCGGGTCCGCCGGGGAAGTCCTTGTGAATCATCGGCTCGCGGAGCGGGTCCGTGATGGTGATGACCATCGTCGCGTCCTTGCTGGGGGGATCGCCGGGCTTGTCGTATTGCGTCTTCAGGTCGCAACCGTGGCGATGGAGCGCTATCAGCGACTCCTCCCAGGCGCGCGCGATGCCATCCGCTTCGACGTGGAGTACCGGAATGGAGTTCATGTGACCTCCCCGGGGTCGGCTATCCTGCGGGACACGGGCGCTTCCGTGCGAGGCGCGTTCGGGCGTAGGGCATCTTAGGACGCACGCGCCGGCAAGTCAACGCGAGCCTGCGATCGACCCCCGGCCAGCGGCAGCCAAACTGTGCTACATTCGTTCCGGAGCCTTGGGAGTCGAGAGGTTCCGATCTTCATCCCACTCCCGGGAGTTCCCCCATGACGTGCCGGTCTATGCTCCGCATCTTGGTGATGATCGCGGGTCTCGTGGCGCTCGTGCCCGGCCTCCGGGCCGAGGACGCTCCGAAGCCCGTCATCTACATGTACGTCGGCACCTATACCGGCAAAGAGAGCCAAGGCATCTACGCCTATCGCTACGACGCGGGAACGGGCGAAGCCACGCCGCTGGGGCTGGCGGCCGAGGCCAAGAATCCCACTTTCCTGGCCATTCACCCCAGCCGGAAGTTCCTCTACGCGGCCAATGAAGTTATGGACTTCGACGCGGCACGGAGTGGCGCAGCCAGCGCCTTCGCCATCGACAAAGCCACGGGAAAACTACAGCTTCTCAATCAGATTTCTTCGCGGGGGGGCGCGGCGTGCGCCATCGCCGTCGACCGAGCGGGCAAATACGCTCTGGTGGCCAACTACGCCGGAGGCAGCGTGGCATTACTGCCCATCGGCAAGGATGGCCGCTTGCAGGAAGCCAGCGCTTTCATTCAGCACACCGGCACGGGCGCCGACCCTTTGCGGCAGGACGGCCCGCACGCCCACTCGGCTGACTTCTCCCCCGACCAGCGTTTCGCTTTCGCCAATGACCTCGGACTCGATCGGGTCATGGTCTATCGGTTCGACTCGGGCAAGGGCTCGCTTGCCCCCAACAATCCGCCATTCGCCAAGCTTCCGCCCAAGTTCGGTCCGCGACACCTGGCCTTCCATCCCAATGGCCGTTTCGTTTACGTCATCAACGAACTCGCCTCGCAGGTGGTGGTCTTTGCCTACGACGCGAAAACGGGGAAGCTGACAGAGATGCAAACGCTGAGTTCACTTCCGGCTGACTTCTCGGGAGAGAGCTTTACGGCAGAGATCGCGGTGCATCCCTCGGGGAGGTTTGTCTACGGTTCGAACCGCGGCCATAACAGCCTTGCGCTCTTCTCGGTCGATACGGCCACTGGCAGGCTCACGCTGGTTGATACCTTCTCGACCGGCGGTCGCTGGCCGCGCCATTTCGAGATCGACCCAGCGGGACGGTTCCTCTTCGTCGGCAACCAACTTTCCAACGACATCTCCAGCTTCCACATCGCGCCGGAAACCGGCCGACTTACGCCGACCGGACAGGCGCTCCAGCTTGCCTCGCCCGTATGCATCAAATTCGTGCGCGTCGATTGAGGAAGCCGAGACGCCATTCCGAGGCGCCTCCGCTCCGCGGCGAACATTGCACACCCGGCGACGATCAGAGAACGCCGCTAAAGGGCGTCGCGCAGCCAGACCAGCATCTCCACCGGCCCTCGGTTGGTATTGGCGAAGTACGGAATGGCGGTGAACTCCGCCGGCTTGGGCGACGGAATCTCTGGCGCGAGCAGGTAGAGCGCGTCCGCCCATTTGTCCGGTTCTAATTGCAGCGCCTCTCCCTTGATGACCGTGACCCCACCCAGCAGGTCCGGCCGATGCTCCGCCAGCAACTTTGCCGTGGCAGGCAGCATCAGGTCGTGAACGTTCGCGCGGTTGTCCGCCGACTCCAGGCAATAGACGACGGGACCGCGCATCAGCGCCACGCGGCCGATATCAGCTTGCACAAGGGGATGAGCCTTCACGCGCTCAACCGGCATGGGCAGGCGAAGCTCCACCACATCGCCCTTCCGCCACGTCCGGCTCAACCTCGCGTAGCCTCGATCCATCACGGGCACAACCACCGCGACTCCGTTGACTTTCAGCGACGGGCGGCGGCACCAGCCCGGGAAGCGCACCTTCAGGTCAAACGCCGCTGCCTGCTCCGGGTTCACCCGGATGGTGACCAAGCCGTCCCAGGGATACCGTGTCGTCTGCTCGATAATGACGGGGGTTCCGGCCTGCTCCATGCGCGCTCGGCTGCCCACGAACAGGTTGACATAGATGGCGGTGTCATCCTGCGCGTAGATGTATCCCGGCATGGCACCCATGATCTTCAAGAACATCGGCGGGCAGCACGGACAATCGTGCCAGACCCAGCGGTCACGGTTCTTACTCGCCACCAGCGGATTCTCATAGAAGTAGGTCGTGCCCGCGATGGAAACGCCGCTCAGCGCGCCGTTATAAAGCACGCGCTCGAGGTGATCCATGTACTTGGCGTCCCCCTCGAGCAGGTGCATGTTGCGATGGAAGAATCCCGCGCCCACCGCGGCGCAGGTTTCGAGATACGCGTCGTTGGGCAGAACATAGTTGGGCCCGAATTTCTCGTCATGCGCGAAGGCACCCGTGCCACCGGTGATGTGAGTCTTCTGGTACGCCATGTTGTTCCACAGTCGTTGGGCGGCGCGGCGATAGTCTTCCCGGCCGTTTACACGCGCCGCGGCGGCAAGGCCCGTGCACATCAGGGTGGCGCGCACGGCGTGGCCCTCAATCGTCTCCTGCTCGAAGACAGCTTTGTGGTCCTGCGCGTACGCACCCCAGGAGGGCCGATCATCCCCGTAGGCGGCGGCGCGGAGGTATTCCTCGGCTTTCTTGTTGCCTTCCTCCCAGTTGGGCTTCCCGGTGTGATGGCCGCGCGCTTCGATCCAGAATTCGGCGAGCTTGAGGTAGTTGGCCTCCTCGACCGGAACGCTCAGCCGCGATTTCAATCCCGGATCGGCGCGGAACAGCAGATAGAGTTCCACCAGCGCTTCCTCCGGCAGCGAGTGGGCCGGCACGATATTACGCTTGGGACGCGGCCCCATGAAGTCGCACATGTAGTTGGCGAACTTGACCGCCACTTGCAGCAGACGGGTCTTCCCCGTCGCGCGGTAGTGGTGGACGGCCGCCTCAACAAGGGCGCCGGCGTTATAGACTTCGTGCTGCCAGCGCTGATTACCCCCGTTTAGTCCCCAGCGATGGTCCGGTTCTTCGAGCTGGGTCCAGGTATTGACATAGCCGTTGGGATCCCGGGCGGCCGCAGCAGCAATGCGGGCGATGTAACCGTCCAGTTGGGCGTCGAGTGCGGGATCGGGATGGGCCAGCAGAAAATCCGAAGAGCCGCGGATCATCTCGTAGATCAGGCCGTCGTACCAGGGTGGTCCGGCGTGCTTGCCACCGGCGCCCGTCGCCACTTTATCGAAGTTATTGAGCGCACCCCCGCGGTCATGCTCAAACTTGCGAAAAGAGTCGCGGATGGTGACCTCCTGCCAGGTCTTGCGCTTGGGCGACCAGAACTCGTCTTGGACGGTGACTTGGGACACCGGGACAGGCTTGAGTCCGCGCGGGCCTCTCCCTTCTGCCGCCATTGCTGGCAGCAATCCGGGAACGGCCAGCGTCGCGGCCAGCAGCGCCGTTCCCACTCGCATGGAATGCATGATGAGAACCTCCGTTATAAATTCAATACCTTCCTCATGGCGGCGGCGGTGAGGGCGCAGGCCTCAGGCAGAGGTTTCGCGCGCAGGGCGGCACTGAATGGCTCCGCGTGCACCGCACCGTCATATCCAATCTTGCGAAGCGCATCGAGGAACGCTTGAATGGGAATGACGCCCGTCGCCCCCGGCAGTTCGCGCTCCAGATCCATCTGCTGATCGAGCGTGCGCCCCAGCGGCGCGTCATTCAAATCCACTGTCACGATCTCTTCGTTGCGCAGGCCCAGAATGTCCGCGGCCGATTCCTCGGCGGTAAACCAGTGGTAAGAATCGAGCTGGACGCCGACATTTCCCGTCCCGATGGCGGCGATTAATTCGCGGGTCTCGGCGAGCGTGTGGATGAAGGGATATCGCATGCTGTTGCGAAGCGTGCGCGGGCCGACGTACTCCAACCCAAAGCGAATCCCATGATCCCGCAGGATGGCCGTGCAATCCCGCAGCCGCGCGGCGTGCAAGTGGAAATTCTGCAGATAGGTCAGTTCCTGATGGCACGGCATGATGTAGGTGCTCATGCGCCGCACACCGGCTTTCTCCAGCGTGCCGGCGATTCCGGCGAGTTTAGCGAGCCCTTCGCTGAAAGTCGTCGCGTCCTTGCGGAACTCGACGGGGAAGCCGGCCGCGCCTAGCCGCAAGCCCTTGGCTCTCAAGTCATCCAGCAACCGCTTGAGATCGTCGTCCGACAGGCTGGCGAAATACCCGGCGTCCGGGTCGAGTCCTTCAAACCCATGCTTTACAGCCAGTTGCACCGCCTCCGGAAAGCTGGCTTTGAAGCCGATTCGCCCCAAGCTGAGGATGAAGTAGAAACTCCTCGGAGTCCCGGCAGGCTCCTTCGCTCCGCTGGCCGGGATGGCAAGCGGCACCGCACCCACCCCCGCCGCAGCCAGGAAGTCTCTTCGACTTAACCCATTCCTCGTCATTGCAGAACCTTTCTCACCCTCAGTGCAAGTCGGAGGCCATCTTAGCAGGGGAGTGGAAGGAGTCAATCGACAAATGTCCGGCCTTCGACCGGCAAGGTACGGCGCCCGATCGCCCATGTCGGGAGGCACAGTTTTCAGCAGGTCCTCTGCATTCTGTGCGCCTCGGCGTGAATAGAGGCATCTCTTTTCATGAAACCTCCGACGCGGGCCCCTGGCGCGCGACCGTGTCATTCGTTCAGCTGGCCCGATAGAGAGTTGATTCATGCTCCAAACTTTGTTAGCGTTTGGGAGAAATCAAACATTCTGGAGGTCTGCATGAATCGCTCTTCATCCACCCGCGCATGGGTCCTGCTCGTTCCTCTTGCATTCCTCTCCCTGGGCGGGATCTATTTCGCCGCCACTTCCGACACGGCGCAGCCCGTGGTCGCCGGTTATCTGCCGATTCTTACCCCGGACAATCAAGGCCCCGCTCCGGCTTCCACACGTCTGATGGTGGTGACGCGGGGCCCTGTCACCGATGCCGATCTGGCCCAGCTTCGAAATTACGCCGTGATTCACGGCGTGATCGCCCGATACAACATCGTCGCAGTCACCGCGAAGGGCAAGGGGGCTCAGGCGCTCATGGCGCGGTTACCCTTCGTTCTGAAGATCGAGGCCGATTCGCTTCGTTACCTGACCAGTGTCGGCTCCTGGGACCGCGACCTTCTGGACGCGGTTGACGTGCAAGAGACCGGACCGGTGGGCGATCCGGATCCACGAGAAGTGACGCAAACCGGAGCAGGTGTACACGTGGCGGTCATCGATACAGGTCTGATCAAGGCCTGGCGGGCCTTCCTCCATCCCGCCCGAGTCCGGACCGATCTGGGCATCAGCTTCATGGGAGGCGGCGCGGTAGCGGAAGAATACGTTCCCCCCGACGAGTTCAACACTTCGAATCCGACCAACCTTTGGGAGCGCGATACCAACGGCCACGGGACCTCCACCAGTTCGCATATCATCGGGTTCAATGTGGGCCCGACCGTCGTGGACGGCGTGGCGCCCAATGCTAAGATCATCCCCATCAAAGTCTTCCCCAATGGCGAGGCGTTCACGTGGTCGTCGCGCATTATCGCGGCCTTGGCTTACGTTACCGCTCTGAAGGAGAGCGGCGTGAGCCCGATGGTGGTCAGCATGAGCATCAGCGGCGGGCCGAACAGTTTGGAGCGCGCGGCGATTGACGATGCAATTGATTCCGGGGTGATCGTGCTCACTTCGGCGGGCAATCGAGGCGAGGCGGGCATGGGATATCCCGCCGCCCATCCGGAAGTCATCAGCGTAGGGGCCACCGGGTGGACCCTGCAGTTTCAACCGGGAACGCCCGCCGCGCCGAGCCTGGCTTACTGGTGGCGGCTGGACGTGCCCAACGATCCGGACGGCTCCGGCACGTCGGAAGAGATGCAGTCCTTCGTTGCCGATTTCAGCAGCCGCGCCATTCTGGCGGCAGGCCAGGAACTCGATGTGCTAGCCCCGGGATATTGGACCGTGGCGCCGGCGTCCAAGGGTGCCACGCCCGGCCTATACTTTGTAAGCGGCACCAGCTTTTCGACCCCGCTGACCGCCGGAGTGGCGGCGCTCATGTTGGAGAAGAATCCCGCACTGACGCAGGCGACCGTGGAAAGCATCCTGAAGGCTACGGCGCTGCCCATGGCCGGCAGCGACAGCCGGACGGGCGTGCTCGACCCGTTCATCACCGGTACGATCATCAGCCCAAGCTGGGATACCGACTGTGGCGGTTACGCCTGCGATCCGGTGGGCGCGGGCCTGGTGCAGGCCGACGCGGCACTGGCGGCAACTCCATAGGAGGAGCGTCATTCGGCCTCATATCGGACTGCCGAGGGCTGGCACAGGCCATCCCGCTGGGCGGGCCCTGGGCACGAAAATGCTCGAGAAATGCAGCATCGCGCCAGTTGACAGCGCGTACATTTTCGGTCAGGATAATTATATATGGCTCAGATAACTGCCCCCGTGGGCGTTTTGACGCCCCAAGCAGCATCCTGCAGGCTAGTGGTTCGGAAAGATAAAGCTCCCGCTGAAGTCGTCCAGTTTGTGGTTTCGGGTCTCGAAATGGGCCAGCAGGTCGTGGTGTTGGCCGGCGCGTGCTGCCTGAAAGACCTGGCGCACAGCCTGAACCAGGCCGGACTGAAAGCGGAATCGCTCATTCGGAACGGGCGACTGGTGAATCTCACGGCCCCGGATTGTCTGGCGCAACTCGCCGAGCCGGGGCAGATCTTGCAACGCGGCCCTCTGCGCCGCACCAGTTCGCTGATTCGGTGGGTCACGGACTGGTCCTGGGCCTACGCCAACGGCGCTCCGCCTTCCACCATTCTCGGCTATCAACGCATTGTGCACGACTTTGTGCGCTCGCTAACTGCGGTCTCCATGTGCACGGTGCATTGCGCCGAGGATGAGCGCTCTTCCCTTCTCGCCATGCTCGCGGACCATCGCCGCGCGGCGAAGCCCGTGCCAAGAATGCAGGCATAGGAAGACGTGAGAGCGCCCCTGCCTCGGGTTTCAATTGGAGTGGTGTAGGAATGAAGTTGTGAGGGGTTAACGAGCCCCGGGCAGACCCGGCCGGCCGCCGAAGCCGGTCGCGGGGCCGCCTTGGCCGCCCCCCGGAATTCCACCGCCGCCGGGAACCAACCCACCGCCCGCTCCCATCTCAATCCCGAGAAATTCCCAGTCGCCATACCGTGTCTTGTTGTTGTAGACGCGGATCGAGTTTTTTTCGCTTGTGCTGGCCACGCCGATGATAAAGGCGCCTTTCACTTCGCCGGGCCCGCCGAAAAAGGAGGACTTGCTTTTCTCTTCTTCGGCTTCGCTGAGTTGTTCGGTTTGCTTCTTTTCCCGCTCGTCACTGGAGGAAGGACGGTCCTCGCCCAGCGGCCTCGGGCCCCTGGGACGCGCAATCGTCCGCGAGTCGATGGGCGTGCCGGAAGCGTCAGCGTGAATGAAGCGCCATTTCCCACTCTTGGTCATCGGGTCCTTGTATTCTCGCCGCAAGAATCGAATCCCATTCGTTCGCAGCAGCTCTTTGGTGTCTGTGGGGAACCGCCGAAATTGCCGCCGGAACATGGCGATGGCCCGCGCATACTCGTTCCCGCGAAAGATGAGTTCCTCCTCTTTCTCTCGCCGTCCCTGGGTCATGACACTGGGAAGCGCAGCCGTCAGTGCAATCAGCATCACCGTCGCGAGCATCAGGAGAATCAGGAGGACGAACCCGCCGTCAGAGGCTCCGATTCGCCGCCCTGGCTTATCCGCCGATGGGAAGGCGGATGGTTTGCTGAGTGGTTTCATCGAAGATCTCCACCTGGGTGGGGGTGAGTTTGACAACTCGAAAGCGCCTGGCGAAGGTCTCACCTTCCCGCACCACAAAGAGTTCTTCCTGGAGCGTGACGAACGCCTCGCCGGTGCCGCTGCCCGATTGCGTATATCCCACGGCTTTAAGCGGAGGAGGGGGAGGAGGAGCGGGCACCTGCGGCGCGGAAGCCGGCGCGAGACCCGCGGGACCCGGAACGGCAGCTACTTCGCGCGTGACAAATTCGAAGGGATTGCGTTTCAGGCTGGAAGGCGTCCTCTTTTCAATGGCCTTCAGGCGATCTAATTGCAGCGCAGGATCGTAGCGCTCGAGTTCGGAGATGGCTGACCTGGACGGAGCCGTCTTGGCCGCCGCGGGCGAGGCGGCTGCTTTGACCGGCGCCCGCGCCGGCTTCCCGCGGAAAACCAGGTTCACGACCAGGATCAGAGCCACGACGCCCAGACCTGCCGTGATCCACTTTTCAGTTTGACTTTTCGTCGTCATGGTTTCAGGTACAGGTCTGCGCCCACGTGCATGGAAATGGTGCGCGACTCGACCGGCGAATACGAGAAGGCACGCACCTTCACAAAGTCCCCCGTGGTTTCGAGGGCGTGCGTAAAACGCATCAGATCACTGAACGAGCCCTCAACGTCCAGTTCTACTGTCATCCTTGCCAGGGGTTCGTCGCTGGAACTGCTTAGTTTGTAGGCGAGACTGGTCATCCGAACTTTGGAATCCTCGCTGAGCCGCCGCATCAGGCGTGCCGCGTGCGAAAACCCCTGGCGCCGCGCGACGACGCGCTTTTCCAGAAACGCCTCCAATTCCGATTCCGACTGGGGAATATCCACCCGGTACTGCTCGAGCCGCGCCACCCGCGCCTGCGCAATCCGGATCCGACCTTCTGCGGCACGAGCTTTTTCCTCGGCAGCGTTCCGCAGGTGGCGGAGAGGCCGGACCAGGGCAAAGTAGAAAGCCAGGCTCAGGACCGTCAGCCCGAGCGCCGCAGCTTCAGCGATGCGCGTCCACAATGTACGCTGCCGGCGGGTCACTGCGTCTTCTCCCCTCCCCCCACGTAGCGCACCGTGCACGCCGCCGTAGCAAGATCGTGATCTTCGCTCTTGCTGTCCGGCAGGCGATGGCTGATCACGCTGACGTCGGCAAAGTCGGGCGAGTCCTCCAGGTTGACCAGGAACTTTTCCAGCGACTCTTCCTTCTCCGCCGAAACCGCCAGCCGTACGACGCGGCCGGAAGCTTCCAGGTCCAATTCGAGCGCATCGAGCCGCACATCCTCGGGCAGAAGACGGGTGACCTTCTCCATCAGCCCCTGAATGGAAAAGCCGCGCCGCGCGATCACCTCGTTAATCAGACGGGAATAGCGGTAAACCTCCTTGAGTTGGGGGCGTTCCAGTTCTTGCCGCAGCGAAGCTTCGCGAGCCTGCAATTTGGCTTCTTCCCCCAGCAACTGCGCCAGAGTGAGCCGGGCGTTCTGCAATGCCCGGTAATCCTTCACGGCCGTCGCGCCCAACACGATCAGGACCACCAGCGCCATCACCCCCAGCGGGATGGCCCAGGCCAGCGCATAGCGCTCACGTGAACTGACGGGCAAGGCAAGATTGAGCGTCGTCTTCATTCTAATTCTCGTTGGCGATCAGGCCCGCTACGGTCGCCCCGAACTGCTCGAAGCATTCCCGGTCGCTGGCACTCAGCCGCGACCCCAGATCGGGGGGGGGCCGCAGCATCGTCACTTCGTGGCCCAGAGTTTCGGCGATCGCCTCCAGCAGGCTTGGCGCGGCGGGAGGGCGGACGCACAGCCAGACGCGCCCTAATTCCCCCTGAATCCTCTCTCCGGCGCTGGCTGCGACGCGGGCACTTTCCAGGGCAATCTCGCGTTCGTAGTGGGATGCATCCTGCGGATCGAGTTCGCGCGTCCGCCAGGCGCACGGCACCGCACCATCCAACACCACAACCGTCAGCCAGTTCCCGCAGATGTGGATCAGCACCTGCACGGCGGCGGAGTCCGGAAGCAATGGGAGCAAAGCCGCCGTGGCTGGCAGAATGAGGGACGATTTGGCGCCCAGCGCTGCAAACGCCGACTCGTACTCCTCAATCACCGTATTCCGCATCGCGATGGCCAGGATTTCGATCTGCCCCGCCGCCTTGCTCAGCACCTGATAGGAGAGGCGAGCGTCCTCCGGATTGAAGGGCAGCCTCTCCCGCATCCGCCAACGGACCAGGGATTCCACCTCCTCGGGTGACTCCGGAAGGGTTTCAAAGGAGATCAAACCCACGCGAACCGCCCCATCCGGAAGCACCAGTCCAAAGCGGCCATCCCCGTTCCCGATGGCAGCAATCAGGCTTGAGGTGGCGCGGGCGAACTCCTCGCCGCCGGTGATATTGGCGTGGCTCAGGTGTGGCTGCAGGACGGCCGATCCCAAGGGGTGCAGCGAGACTTTGCTGACCTGGCGACCCCGGCGGCGGGAACCTTCCAATCCGACGCCCGTTGCAAAGCCCGGTGCAATCTCAAAGACAGCCGGCGGCAGCATGAAGCGCGCCGTCGCGCCCTGACTGCTCCCCCGCCAATGCCTGAGGATGGATTTCAGCATCTTCTCGTGCGCCTATTCCACAAAGGTAACCTTGTTAATTTCTTTTAGCGTCGTCAAGCCCAGCCGCACCTTCTCCAGGGCGGACTCGCGCAGCGTCGCCATTCCTTCCTTGCGCGCGACTTTGCGGATCTCAGAGGTGGGGCGCTTGTCGAGGATCAGCTCCCGGACGTGGTCCGAAAGAGCGAGCAACTCGCCAATCGCGGTGCGTCCTCGGAAACCCGTCTGGCTGCAATTCGCGCACCCCTCGCCCTCGTAGAATTGCACGTCCGCCCAGGCGGCGGGATCCAATCCCGATTCCTCGAGAAGTTCGCGCGGCGGAGGATTCACGGGCCGCTTGCACTTTTCGCAGATCATCCGCAGGAGCCGCTGCGCCAGGATGCAGTTCAGGGCCGAGACGAAATTGTAGGCTTCCACGCCCATGTTCAGGAATCGGCCCAGCACGTCCACCACGTTGTTGGCATGAACCGTGGTGAAGACGAGGTGGCCGGTAAGGGCGGACTGAATGGCAATCTGGGCGGTTTCGTTGTCGCGGATTTCGCCGACCATGATCTTGTCGGGGTCGTGGCGCAAGATGGATCGCAGGCCACGCGCAAAGGTCAGCCCCTTCTTTTCATTCACCGGAATCTGGGTCACGCCGCGCAGCTGGTATTCGACGGGATCCTCGATGGTAATGATCTTGTCTTCGTCGGTCTTGATCTCGGACAGCGCCGCGTAAAGCGTGGTGGTTTTGCCGCTGCCCGTCGGCCCGGTCACCAGCACCATCCCGTAGGGTTCGCGGATGAAGCGCCGCAGGCGCTTCAGTTCACGCTCCGAAAAGCCCAGGATATCGAGCCGCAACTGCGTAAACTTCTCGTGCAGCGACTCCTTGTCAAGAATGCGAAGCACGGCATCCTCACCATGCACCGAAGGCATGATGGACACGCGAAAGTCGATGGGCCGGTTCTTATAGCGCACCCGGAAGCGGCCGTCCTGCGGGACGCGGCGCTCGGCGATATCCAGCTCCGCCATGACTTTAATGCGCGTGATGAGATTGGATTGGAAGTCCCGGGCGAGCGGCGCCATCGCCTGCTGCAACACGCCGTCAATGCGAAACTTCACCACCACGGAATTGTCGCGGCTTTCGATGTGAATATCGCTGGCGCGCCGCTCCAGGCCAGCAAAGATAATCGAATCCACCAGGCGGATCATCGGACTGGTGGTCTTCTCCTCGACCAGGTGTTCGAGGGAAAGCCCTTCGTCGCCGGCCTCTTCGTCACGGATCACGTCGAGCCGGAATTCCTCGGTGGCCTGTTCCAGAACGCGCTGCGACGGCTCGGTCTTCTTCAGAAACTCGCGCACCTGGCTGAGGGCGGCGACGCGAATGATCAGGCGCCGATCGAGTTTCGTCTCCAGCTCATCGAGGCGGGACAGGTCGCTCGGATCCCCCACCGCAATTACCAGATGATGATCGTGCGCCTCGAGCGGCAGGAATTGGTAGCGCACCATCAGTTCCAGGGGCAGCTTGCGCAGCAGCTCCGGGTCCGGGCGCGTCTCCGACAAATCCACAAAGTCGAAGTGATAACGGGCGGCAAGCTCCTTCGCCCTTTCCAGTTCCAGCTTCATGTCAACTTTCGGTTCGGCCATGGTCGTTCCTAATGCACCTGCGCCGCCATGGAGAACAGCGGCATGTAGAACGCGATCAGAACAAATGCCACGACGATGGCGATGCAGGCAATCATGACGGGGTCGACCAGCGCCACCAGCGTGGCCAGATCGATCGATACATCCTCTTCAAAGAACTCCGCCACGCCGTCCAGCATGGTGGGCAACGCACCGGTGGCCTCGCCCACTTCCAGCATGTCAATGGCGATGGGCGGAAAGAACGCCGTGGCGCGCAAGCTGCCGCTGAGCGACCTGCCGGCGGTGACTTCAGCCTGCGCGTGAGCGATCGCCCGCGCCATCAGCGGGCTGGAAACCGAATCGCGCGCCGTTTCCAGCGCCGGCACAATGGGGATTCCGCCCTGCAAGAGCGTCCCCAGGGTGCGCGCAAACTCGGCCACCGAGAACTTGAGCAACAGCGTCCCCACCAGCGGAAGACGGAATTTGATCTTATCCCTGGCAATTCGAACCTGCTCGGATTGCAGCGCGCCCCTCACGATCAATGCCAGTGCCAGGAGGCCGACCAAAATGGGTCCGCCCAGGTGCCTGGCGGTTGTCGCGATTTCGATGAGGAGGCGCGTCATCATCGGCAATTCGACTTCCAGCTCGGTGTAAAGCTTGGCGAATTGCGGAACGACGAACGCGATCAGAAAGGACACCAGCCCCACCAGGAATAACAGAAGGAACGCTGGATAGATCAGAGCGGAATAGAACTTCTTGCGGAACGTCCGCGAGGTCTTCTGATACGTCACGTATTGCAGAAGGACCTTGTCGAGGCTGCCGCTGCGCTCGCCGGCGCGCAGCGTGGCGGAATAGATCTTAGGAAACTTGCCCGTGGAATCGAAAGCCTCCGAAAGTAGCGCGCCCGCCCGAACCTTTTCGCTCACGTGCTCGAGAGCCGCACGAAGTTCTTCGCTCCGAGTCTGCTTGGCTAGAAGATCCAGCGACGTCTGCAAGGGCAGTCCTGACTTGGAAAGCGTCAGGAATTGCTGGTTGAAGATCAGGAAGTCGTCGGCACCGACACGACCGGCTCGCAACTTCTTCCAGCGCGCCTTCAGGACCTCCCGCGGCTGAACGGAGAAAACGTAATAACCCGAGGCGGTCAGCCGTTGCCGAAGCTCCTGTTCCGACAGCGCTTCTTCCGTCTGGCTTACGATCTTTCCCGACGCAGTGCCGAGTTTGCAGATGAATTCCATACGATCCTGCGGCCGGAATCGCTACCAACTGCTATACGGTGTCATTCCATCACTCGAAATTTCGTCCGAGCCGCTGTGGACGTCAACAATTCCCGGGATCGCTTGATTGGATCCCACCATCACATCTTCATAATCCACCCGCCAGGTATCGCGCGAGCGCGTCATCGGGTCTTCGGGGACGCCTCCTCGCAAGTACCCTGCCTCGACCAATTCCTCCAGCGACTGCGGCGGGCGCTGCTTGTCGAGAGTGAACTGGTCAATCATCTGGCGCATGGTGAAGAGATCGTCGCGCAGCGCCGCTTCCCTCGCCCGGTGCACGGCGCGGTCATACATCGGCGTCGCCATAGAAACGATCACCAGGATCAGCACCAGGACAATCATCAGTTCCAGAAGTGAAAAGCCCTGTCCTTCGTCCTTTATCCTTCGTCCTTTGCCCTTCACCCAGGACCAGGGACTCAGGACCAAGGACCCCGGACGGGGCCCGCATGGCGGAAACTGCCCATCACCAATTCTCATACTTCGTGCCATCGAGCGCGGTGCCGTAACTCTTGGAATAGACATCAAAGACGTTGCCGCCACCCCAGCTCTTCGAATCGGGGTCGTCCTGCATGGCGCGCAGCCCCCAGGTCGCCTCCCCCGTAAAAGGATCCACCGGGATGCGCCGCAGGAACTTGTATTTCGCCGTGGCCGATCCTTTAACCGGAACTCCCTTGACCAGCGTCTCCAGATCGGGCGGGTAGCCGAAACTGTCGGCATTGGTCGGAATCATTCCCCGGTCCGCAAAGTCCTTATAACGATCGATCGCCGAGCGCAGGTCGCGCAGCGCCTGGCGCAACTCCGCTTCTTTGCGCCGCTGAATCTGCACGCGCGCCAGCGGCAGCGCCACCGCCGTCAGCACCAGCATGATGGTGAGGGCGGCGATCAACTCCACCAATGTGAAACCGGTTTGGCGGGTGCGCAGCAATCGCATGGCTCATTCCGGCTGGCCGGGGTTGTTGTCGCCCGGCGGCTCCGGCGGCTGCGGCACGATCTCGGGTTGCGGAAGCGGCGTGGACGGGAACCCCGCCGGCCCGGACGGCGCGCCACCGCCGCCCGTTACCGTCACTTCTACGTCGGTGATGGGCACTTCCGGAAGACGGATGACGCGCGGCGTCAGCATCACCAGCACTTCGGTGTCGGTCTTTTCAATGTGCTCAGACGTGAAGAGATATTTCAGGAAAGGAATCTGTCCCAGCCCCGGAAGTCCGGAGACTGAACTGGTGTCGGAAGACTGGATGAGCCCGCCCAGCAGATTGACTTCGCCTTCCTTCAGCCGAATGTCGTGCTCGATCTTTCGCTGGCCGAACGTCGGCTGGCTGAAGCCCCCCAGCGAAATCGGCTGGCCGAGGGACGAAATTTCAATCGAGGCTTTCAGCGCTACCTCACCATTGGGCATTAACCGCGGCGTAATATCCAAATTGACGCCCACGTCTTGGTACTGGAATTGCGTGCTGGCGAGCAACCCGAAGCCGCCCGCGCCCCCCGTGGTTCCTCCGAACGAGGGCAGAAAGCTTCCCGTGGCATACGGAATGCGCGTTCCAATTCGCAGCTTGGCCGTGAGGCCGTCGGTAACGCGCACCTGCGGATTTTGAAGGACATGCGTGTGCGAGTCACTCATCAAAGCATTCGCCACCGCGCCCGGCACGGCGATACTGAAATCCGCCGTGCTGATTTTCCCCAGCCGATTGAGTGGCAGTGCCGGGATCGTCGTGTCACCGACTTCAATCGAGGTCCGGGGGTTAAATCCGATTCCGGCCACCGCCGTCGAAGGCAGGGGCGAGGCGGGAACTTGCAAGAGACCCAAGTCGCGGATCCGAGTGCGGTCGGCCTCGATCACCGCCACGTCGAGCAAGATTTCCGCCTTGCCGCGATCCAGATCGCGAATCATCTTTTCCGCTGCCGCCACCTTGGCGGGCGTGTCACGGATCACGATGGCGTTGGCGTCGGGGTTGTCCACGATGCGCTGCAATCCCAGCACCTGCTTCAGGGCGGTGGTGATTGCGGTCCGGTCCGCCGGCGCCAGGGGGTTTGTGATGTAAATCGTCTTGAGAACTTCCTCCTCGAAATCCCTCCGGTTGGTAGGATTATCGGGCACCACCAGAATCGTATTCGGGGTCAACGGCCGCCAAAAAGTCTTCGTTTGATAAGAGAGGATCCGCAGCGCATCCTCGATCTTGACGTTGGAAAGGTCCACCGAAACCGGCTTGGGTTGAAAGTCGGCTGTAAAAGCCACGTTAACTTCCGCCAGCTTGCCCAGCGTTTCATAAACTCTGCGGCTGTCTGCCGAGATTCGGAAATGGGCGAGCGGTTCCTGCGGAAGCGGCTTCAGCTTCACCGGTCCTCGCGCCGCCGCTGCGGCTTCCTGCCCCTTTAGGGCCTTCTGGAGGGCTTCCTCCCGCTCCTTCTTCGCCGCCGCCTGTTGCGCCAGCAGGCGGGCCAATTCCTGGGCGGCTGCGACATTGGTGGGATCGATGCTGGTTGCCTTCTGGAATTCGCCTGCCGCGTCATCCAACCGTCCGCTGGCCAGGAGTTTTCTTCCTTGCCGCAAGTGAAAATCTGCGGCACGCCCCCGCACGTTCGCTTCGTGGAGCAGGTACTTGGCATTCTCCGGCTCCGACTGGAGCGCTTTCTGGTACATCACGAGGGCGGTGTCCCAGTCCTTCCGAGCCTCAGCCTTCCGACCGGCCTTGAACGCCGAATTCCCTCCCGTGCAGGCTGCGCCAAATAACACAGCGCCTCCCAGCAATCCCAGCAGGATGCTCCGTTGTAGCATTTTGTGTCTCCCCATCATTGCCGGCGCCGACACTCATTATCCCGTATGCTCGGCTCGCCTGGCAACCCTGCGGACCCCGCCTTCCCGTCTCCCAGACGCCGACCAATACAAGCGCCCGCCATCGCACCCTTGTCTGGGGCGGAAAGGCGGGTGGCGGCAGAAGCGGACGCGGCACCTTCTGCCCTGTGGACAATCTGGATGGACCCGCCGCGCGATATCACCAGACGCTCGCTCCCGTCATTCCACTGGACCGTTCCGATCACGGCCTCGTTCGCCTCAAAATCGCTGTCCGTATCGGGGCCTGAATTCGCTTCGGACCGCGATTCACTCGCAAGTTCAGTTCGGAACCTGGGCACACTTCGAGCGGAATCATCTCGCGGCGTGCCGCGAAGGGCGTCAGCAAGGTACTGCATGCTGCCCAGCGGCTCAATTCGTGCCGCCGATGGATTGTCAATCCCCGGAAGATCAGCCAGCCCGTCAGTCTCCGCCCTTAGCGGAGGTGGGGCGCGCGACATATCGGCTGACATCGCTTGTTCAGGTTGGCCACGCGCCAGTTCATCCGGCGGCGGAGACTCCTCCGCCTCGGGAGGTGCCCTAGTCGCTGAAAGCTCCGAGGGCAGCCCAAGCGCCAACATTTCGTCTTCGTCCCGGCGGGTTAACGATGCGGCAGACAAGTCCGCCCTGCCATTTCCGCCGCCTCCCTCTTCCGGAAGCGCATCAAGCCGCTTCCGTGC
>CAZHKT010000042.1:19107-26858 GCA_964533045.1 uncultured Acidobacteriota bacterium
TGGCCGGCTCGGCGCCGCCGCCCTGATGGCGCGCTTCCGTGCCGCCGCCAGCGCCAAACTCGAATCAACCAGGTCAACAGACGATTCCGACACCAGCACGGCCAGTGTGTGTCCATTTTGCCACTCGACGATTCCGATAGCTTCTATGGAATTTGGAAGTGGTGGAGCCACACGCATGGACGCGGTCGCACCTGGCAACCCGGCCGCTGGGACCGTCGGACTGAAGGCCTGCCCCTCAACCATGCCCGTCCGAGCGTTCGGCTCATTGACGCTGGTCATTGAAGGGGTTCCGACAGCGTGGACCGCGGACGCGGCCGTCTCGGGAACCAGCTTCACCCACGGCCCGTCGGGCAGGACCGACTGAATTCGCCCGTCCCAGTGCTCAACACGGCCTAAGACAGTTCCCGATACCAGCTTCGCCGATGGCTCGGGCCCAGAAGGGGTCCATTGCGTCGCATCGCGGGACGGAAGAGGTTCCGGGTCCTGAAGCGGCGGCGGGAGACGGTACGAAGCCTCGCCGGTCTCCATGCCGGGCAGGCTCGCTTCGAGACCTTGCCCTGGAGTCACACCCCGCGCAACCTCGGGGCGACGAGTGACGTCTACTTGGGGATTGCCAGGGGCGGCCAAACCTTCCCGCTCCGCCGACGCCATCTCAGCCCTCGCAGGCGGAGGCGCCGCGCCGCCCTGGCGGGCGAATTCGACCGCAACGGGGGTTGTCGCCCGGAGAATCTCGACGCCGTCCGCGCTCACTCGCAAGACGCGCGAATTGTCGCTCAGCACTTCGCCCGCTTCCACCAAGCGAGTCCATTCGCCGTCTTGAATCACCGCCTGCACGTGCCCGCCCGCCAGCTCCACCATGCCCAGCGGCTTGATCGTTTGGACGACAGCCGCGTCTCGAGCCTCTTTCATGAAGTCCCCGTCGGGAGGATTCGCGCTCGCTCCTGACGTATCAGTTTGAGGGAAGCTGTCCGACCGTGAATCCGAAATCTGAGATCCGGAATCTGAAGTCGGCCGGCGATTGTCGCGCCGGGCCGCGACGCTGCTGCCAACTTCCACAGGAGCGGTCTCGATAGTGCCGAAGCCCCTATCAGCGGCAGGAGGCGCGCTGCTTTGCAAAGGATAGACGGAAGGAATACCAACGATTTCGGATCCGGTTCCGGTGGGCTGCATCTCCCCCTGCGTGAGCAAGACGTGAGCAATCCCCAGCGCTCCACACAGAAGCGCCAGGATCGCGCTCGCCCACGTCCATACGCGCTTGCCGGAATCCATCTAGTCTCTCAGAAGGCCAATCGGAACAAAGAGTTGCCCACCATCGGCCCCCCAATGAGCGTATTTATACCACGTTTGCCGGCGACTTGATAGTACGAACGGCCCGCCCGCCGCCCCAAAAGAAAAAGGCGGGATCCCGATACTTCGGGACCCCGCCTCAAGAAGGAGCAGTCTTACTTCAAACCAAATCGGAAGTCGATCACCGACCCGTCGTTCAACGTGATTCTGAACACGTAGGTTACGTTCGGCTGATTGACAGGCGCACCTTTGGTGTTAATGTTGAAGATCCACTGCTGGTCAGTCGAGCTCCAACGGAAGTACTGATCCGGCGTCGTGGAGGGCACATCAGCCTCCGTGACGTACGGAAGAACCGTCCCGCTCCAGGTGCCGATAATCTTGAAGTCCTGAACGACTCCTGCCGTTCCAATCGAGACACCGTTGGCGTCGCACACACGGAACTTCGCCGGGACGGTGCTCTTCTGCTTGAAGACGCTCGTGCCCTGCCAGTCGATGGGCTGCAGGATCGCGTGGCCCGGCGAGCCCAGGCACATCCCGCCGCTGGCGTACTCGACCTTGTAGGTATGGGTCACCGAGTCGGCCGCATTGCCCGCCACATCTTCAGCGCTGACCGTGAAGGTGTGCGTACCCACCGGGTTGGTGCTGAAGTTCGCCCCACTTGCCACCGGCCCGGCGCAGGTTGAAATACCCGAACCTGGAGCAGGATCGGAGCAGCTATAGCTCGCCGCCACCGACGCGTTCAGTATGTACGCGGGTGAAAGCGCGTTGATCGGTGCCGCGATGCTGATCGTCGGCTTCACCGTATCAACATTGATGTGTTCCACGCCCGCGCTGGCGCTGTTGCCCGCCAGGTCGTGGATGGTGCGGGACTGCGACTGGTCCGCGCCGTCGGGGAATGTGTACGGACTCGGGCACGCATCGGCGAGGCCAGACAAGTTATCGGAGCAAGTGAAATTCAGAACGGGCGCGCCGGTCGCAATATTAAACCAGCCCGTCCCTGCGGCCGCCCGGTCCAGAGCAGCGCTGATGGAGGGCGCCGTCGCGTCATACTTGAAGTCATAGGACCCCGTGCCTTCGTTCCCGGCGTTGTCCTTGCAATGTCCGGAGATCGAATGGCTGGCCGTATCCGGCCCGCTGTAGGGCACATCCGGATCGCAGGAAGCGACGCCGGAGGTCGGGTCGTCGCCGCTGAAGCTGACTGTCAGGAGGTGGTTATACCATCCGTTGCTGTCGGGCGCGCGGTCGGGTGACGCGGTCACGACCGGCGCCGTCGCGTCGCGCTTGATGCTCAAGGCATCCGCGTGCGCGGTCAGCCCCGCGTCGTTGGTACATTCCCCGTTGAAGTCGGTCCCCGTCGTATCCGCCAGTTGTTGCTGATCCGGCGTGCACGCGATCGGGGTGCTGATATCTTCCGACCCCGCCGTGTGAATCGTGACATCCGTGACATACCAGCCATTATCCCCAAACGTCCCGGCGGTCACAGACAAAGCCACGCCCGTGGGTGCGGTCTTGTCCAGCTTGACGGTCAGCGGGTCGGCGTCGGTCGTCAATCCCGCATCATTGGTGCAGGAACCACTGAACGTGGCGCCCGTCGTTTCCGTTGTCTGATACTGGTCTGCCGTGCAGGTGACCGGTCCGCTCACGTCGTCTTCGCCCGCGGTATGGACGGTGACATCGCTCGTGTACCAGCCGTTCGTGCCCGGCGTTCCGGCGGTCACGGAGAGCGCCGCCGTCGGCCCGGTCGCGTCAAACTTGAAGGTGAAATTGGCGGAGCCGTCATTCCCCGCCTTGTCCTGGCAATGGCCGGTCAACGAGCCCGATGCCGTATCCGGTCCGCTGTAGTTCGAATCCGCGTCGCACGTGTCCGTGCCCGAGAGGCCGTCGGTCCCGTTCCAATCAACCGAGAACGCGCTGGTGTACCACCCGTTGTGGTCGGCGGCACGGCTCGGCGTCCCCGTCACAGACGGCGCGGTCTTATCAATGTTGATGTCGCTCACCGTGGCGGTGTCGGCCGTGTTGCCTGCCTTGTCCGTGCAGGAGCCGGTGTTGGTGACGGACTGGCCCGCGCCCTCCCCAGTCAGCGTCGCGCCCGCGACCGAATCAGAATCAACTCCGGAAAGCGCGTCCGAGCACGTGAAGCTGACGCTCACATCCGTGTTATTCCAGCCGTGGATATTGGCCGCGGGTGCACGATCACCGCTGATGATCGGCTTGGTCTTGTCGATGTTGATCCCGCTCGCCGTGGACGGGTCGCTGACGTTGCCGGCATTGTCGGTGCAGGAGCCGGAAGCCGATTGCCCCGCCCCCTCGCTCGAAAGAACCGCCGCCGGGTCGCAAGCAGCAAGGCCGGAGGTTGCGTCGGAGCCCGTGAAGGTCACCGTCACATCCGAGTTGTTCCAGCCGTTGCCGTTCGGCGCGGGCGTTGCGTCCGCGCTGGCCGTGGGCTTCACGGTGTCAATCTTCACCGTGGCCGTGGTTGGCGCAGGGTTGCTATTGCCGGCGCTGTCCGTGGACGTGCAGGCGACGGAGTGCACGCCCTCGCCCGATACGCTGATCGTGCCGCCCGCCACGGGGCCGCCCAGCGACAGTCCCACGATCTCGATCGGAATCGCATCCACCGTGCAGGTGAACGCTGAGATGTTACTGTTCCCCGTCGTCGTGTCATCGGCCGACACCGTGCCCATGACCGGCGAGTGGACAAACCATCCGTTCGCCCCGTCCGGCGCGGCAAAAGTGACCGTCACCACCGGCGGCGCGGTGTCGGGGTTGTAGTACACGAGGTTATCCGTGCTGGTTGAAGCCGCGTTGTTGTTTCCGGCGGCGTCGGTGGCGACGGCAGCGGGGATGGAAGCCACCACGTTACCCGCCGCGGCCATGCCGGATACCGAGACGCTGAACGTGCTGGGGCCGCCCGAAACCGCACCCACCAAGACTCCACCCGTCGTGCTGCCCGCGAGCGACACATCGCCCGTCGCAAACCCGAAGACATCCTCGCTGAATATCGCCGTGAAGTTGATCGGTCCGACATTGGCCGGGTCGGCCTGACCCGCCGCCTGGTTGATCGTCACTGTTGGGGCGGTCGTATCGATGTTGACAGTCAGTGCACCAGATGGATCCGATGTGTTTCCCGCCGTGTCGGTTGCCGTGGCAGTGAAAAGGTGCGGGCCCTCACTGAACGGACCCACGGCGTTTATATTCCAATTCCCCGGCCCGCCGACTGCTGTATCCGAGCCCAGCAAGGACGCCCCTTCAAAAAGCTCCACCAGGGACCCTGTCGTATCGGTCCCCATGAACGTGAGGTTGGTCGTCTGGTTCGTCAGGTTGTCGCTGTCCGATTGCCCCGAATCATCTGCCGCGTTGAGGTTGGGTACGGAAGGCGGCGCGGGGGCCACCGTGTCGATCACCAGGCTCAGTGCGCCGGAAGCGGCGGAAACGTTCCCCGCAACGTCGGTCTGCTTGGCCGTGATGCTGTGTGTCGCGTCAGCAAGCGCCCCGGCCACCGTCAGGCTCCAATTGCCGCTGCCGTTCGCCGTGGTCGCGCCGAGGGAGATGCTTCCCGCGCGGAAGACCTCGACGGAAGCGTTGGGTTCCGCCGTGCCGCTGAAGGTCGGTGTATTGTCGTTGGTGTTGTTGTCCGTGGTCGAGCTGCCGCTGTCGCTCGCCGCATCGAGATCGGGCGCGGACGGAGCATCGGCCGTCGTGTCAATCGTCACGCTCAGCGCCCCGGAAGGCGAGGAAACGTTGCCCGACGAGTCCGTGGCCGTTGCCGTAACGCTCTTCGTGCCCTGCGTCAGCGCAACCGTGGTGATCGAGTACACGCCACCTGTGGCCACACCGTTGCCCCGCTCAATTCCATCCACAAGAATTCTGACCGTGGCGCCGGCTTCTGCCGTGCCCGTGAACGTGGGTGTCGTGTCGTTTGTGATGTCGTCGCTGTTGGACGACCCGCTGTCGCTCGCCGCATCCAGGTCGGGCGTCGAGGGCGGCGCAGGCGCTGCGTTGTCGTATGTCACCGTGTTGTCGGTGCTGGTGGAGGCCGTGTTGAGATTTGTAGCAGCGTCCTGAGCAACGCCCGCGGGAATGGATGCCGTCACCGTGCCCGTGGTCGTCATCCCGCTGACCGCAACGTTGTAGGTCGTCGGTCCGCCTGTGACGATGGCAGTGGTGGCTCCTGCACTTCCCCCCAGCATTACGTCTCCCGTGGCAAAGTTGGACACAGGCTCACTGAATACCGCCGTGAAATTGATAGTCCCGCCGTTCGTTGGGTCGGCTTGCCCAGCTGCCTGATTGATGGTCACTGTGGGAGCCGTATTATCAACAATCAGCGTGCCAGCGGTCGTTTCACTCCCGCTGCCTTGGCAACCCGCTCCCCGTGCTGCTGCTACCGTAAACGGGTATGTTCCTGGAGGAGTCGCAAGTGTGGTCGTAATAGTTAAAGTTTTAACGACGTTCGCAGTTGTCATGGTGAAAGGATTCGGAAGATCAAACGAGGCGGCTGCACCGGCGGGAAGTGCTGTGGTTACGCTAAGAGTTATTGAACACGCGTTGTTGTTCCCGCCTTTTACCACAGTAGTCGTATAAACAGCGCTGCCCCCCGGGGCAACGGTCTGACTCGCCGGACTCAAACTTACGGACGTGGGCTGAGAGTCCGTAAAAGTGATCATCGCCTGAGAGCGCGCGCCTTCGGCCGTCAGATAAAACCGCACGCCGAGGTGGTGCTCTTCAGGCGAGAAAGAATTATCAAAGAGATTGCCGTTGGCATCCGCCGTGACGATCCAGATTCTATCGGGGTGAGGCTCGGGGGGATTAATTTCGTGAAGCGTCAGGATGACGTCATCGCCCGCTTCCCAGCCGCCGCCGGTGATGGTGACGATTTCGCCCGGCGCGTAGTCGTCCTTATCGGTCTTGAGCGTGGCGAAGCCATAGACTTCGGCGGAATTCGAGAGCGCGCCCGCGGTGTCCTTGCCGCCCGCGACGACCAGCATGCCATCAGACGCCGTGCTTGCGGCCGCGTCGGCGCGAGCCGCAGCGGGTTGACCTGTCGGAACAAATCCGCCCGCCCAGGGCATATAAAGCTCTGCAGCCGAGACCGCCGCGCCGCCAGCGGTTCCGCCCACAAACAGCACAGCGGAGTTATGCGGCAGGAAGATCGCCAAATGCTTCTGGCGCGGCGAACCCAACTGGCTGGAAGCCAGCTCAAGCAATCCGGATGCAGGGTCAAACACTTCGGTCAGGCCAAGTTCGCCGGAGGCGCCCGCGCCGCCCGCCAGCAATACCGAACCATCCAGCAGCGTGGTCGCGCTCAAGCCGGAGCGCGCCACTGAAAGGGACGGGCCGGGAACGACTGCGCCGCTCGCGGCGTCCCAGATTTCGGTCGAAGCCAGCGCCGCCGTGCCGTCCGAACCGCCTGCCAAGAGAACCTTGTCCGCGGTTTCCAGAGTAGCGTTCCCGGCCAGCAGCGCCGCGGCGTGATCCTGGCGCGCACTGGACATAACGCCGGCAGGAACGAAGGAGTCCGAAGCGGGGTCGAAGAGTTCGAGCGTCATGCTGGCTGCGCCATTGTTCTCGCCCCCCGCGATCAAAACCTTGCCGTCAGAAAGCCGCGTGGCCGTGGCGCCCGCGCGCGGTTCGAGCATGGCGCCCGCCGCCTGCCAGGCCCCCGAGTTGGGATCGAAGATCTCCGCCGAGTTCGAGGCATTGCCGTCGGCGCCGTTGCCGCCCGCGACGAGCACGCGGCCATCTTTCAAGGCCACGGCAACGTGCCGCGAGCGCGGGAATGACATCGGGGCAAGGGAAGCGAACGATCCGTCGAGGCTAAAGAGTTCGGCGGAGGCGAGGGGCGAGCCCGCCAGGCCGTCACCACCCGTGACCAGCACGCTGCCATCGGGCAGCGCCGCCGCGGCGGCGTTCGCGCGCGCCTCAGCCATCGCGCCGGGGGCCACGGCCCAGGTGCCGCTCGAGGGCGCTTGCAGCAGCGTGCCGTGCATCGCCAGCCCAATTAATCCCAAGCAAACCAATGTCAATGAAAGTAATACAATTGTCTTGACTCTGCGGCGCATCGCAGTCTCCCCTCAAATCCTTGATGCCGCGCTCAGCGCGGCGGATAGGCACAGAGCCGGCACCCGTCGGGCGCGCCGGTCTACGCATTCCAGCAAATGGCCGAAATCAATGCAGCTACCGGAAAAACCGATGAAGAGATCAGCATCTTTTGGGTCGACTTGTGACTCTCACTTGACGGCGCCAGCTCGCGATTTCGATCTCCTTTGCGGCGGCCGCGCCAGCCACGGGGCCATTCACCCCGAGTGTCATGGCAGAAGGGGTGCACGCCAGGAGCCAAGAGGGATGGAACGAAAGTGCCCACTTCGGGGCGGTCGCCTACCCTTCCCGTGCCTCCTATGCATCTTCAGGTAACTTAAAGAGAATTACATAATATAGTGACAATCAGAACAATTCGGCCTGTTTCC
>CAZHKT010000043.1:0-26814 GCA_964533045.1 uncultured Acidobacteriota bacterium
AAACCTGATGGAGCGCGCGAATTTTCACGCCCGACAAGTCGAACAGGCGCTCGATTCGAGGCCTCAGTTGGGCTGGAGTCAGTTCTGTGTCAATGGCGATCATGACATGAAATGGGTTGCCGCCCCACACGATCGCCCCGGGTCAGAGGCGGCGAATGTGGAATCCTCCATCGACGTTCAAGACTTCGCCGGTCGAAAATGGAAAGCGGTCTTGTGCGATCGCGGTCACGGCAAGAGCGACATCCTCGGGCGTTCCCCAGCGGGAAAGGGGAGTCAGACCCTGCGCAATCAGCCGGTCGTATTTCTCCCGCACCGGAGCGGTCATGTCCGTCGCGATGATTCCGGGACGGATCTCGTACACGCAAATCCCGTAATCGGCCAGGCGTGCCGCAAATAACTGCGTCATCATGGAAAGCGCCGCTTTGCTCATGCAGTAGTCTGCGCGGTGGATGCTGGGTGCATAGGCGGAGACGGATGAGACATTGACGATTTTGGGCCGCGGTTTTCCTCCGGGCCTCCTCTTCAATCCGGCAATCCAAAAGTTCGCGACCGCCTGGGTCAGAAAGTATGGCCCGCGCAAATTAATGTTCAGGGAGTGGTCAAAGCTCTTTTCGGTACCCTTCAGCATATCGGCGCGCACCAGGGGTGCAACGCCCGCGTTGTTGACGAGGAGGTCGATCCAGCCGAACTGCCGCCGGACAGCCGTCAGCAGCCGCGCGCGATCACCCGCCCGCGAGATGTCGGCTCGAAAAACCGCAAAGCAGGCCTTCGTCCCGCTGGGCGTCACGCCTTCGCAGAGGGCTTGGGTTTCCAGTGCGGCATCCCTTTGCCGCGCGTAGTTTATCGCGACGCTGTAACCGACGCGGGCGAGTTCGATGGCGATGCCGCGCCCGATTCCGCGCGAGGCGCCGGTGACCAATGCTACCGGAGGAACCGCTTTGTTGCTCTCACCTTCCATCAAACTTCCAGTCCCACGACGTCCTTTGAACGTGCTCTCGGTCAGGTTGTTCCGGCACGCACTGCTTTCATCTTCCGGAGTTGCTCCGCCTCCGGCCGCTGCTTGTAAAAGGGATCCAGCGGGTAACAACCCGAAGGCAGCCCCATGCGCGGCGCGGTGGTGCAGTCGCTGAACGTCCGGCAGATTCGCTGCCGCTGAATGGTCCGGCCCTGCAAAACATCCCACAAAAGCTCCGGGTAGGACAACACCATTCTTCCAATTCCCACCAGGTCCACCCACCCCTCGCGAACCGCCGCCTGCGCGACGTGAGGCAGAAAATCCTGGAGGTAAGTGTACGCCGTTCCGACCATGACCAGCTTGGGGAACTGAGCTTTGAGTTTGCGGACGCCCTCCATCTGGCGCGCGACGCCCACCAGCGGATCTTCGGGCGGCCGATATCCATCCGAGGGCGGATAATACGCCGGCCGCTGAATGTGGGGGTTGGAGTAAGGACTCCCGGCAGAAATATTCACGAGCCGAATATCGAGCTCTCTCAGCAGTTCCAGGAATCGCGCTGGCTCGCTCAAGTCCGGCTCCGTTGGATTTTGAGGATTCACTCCGAATCCCCAGCGGTAGGGGACCAGGGTCTGCCACGGTTCGGGGATTCCGGGGCCCGGCTTCCCCGGTGATGAACGCGACGGGTCCGGCTGGTAGGGGATGGTGTCGAACGCCGAAAGCCGGACACCAATGTGCAATCCCGGAGCGACCGAGCGGATTCCCTCAACGACCTCGCGCAGGAAGCGCGTGCGATTTTCAAAACTCCCGCCGTAGGGGCCTTCGCGCGTGTGTGCGCTCAAGAATTCGTGGCCCAAGTACCCGTGGCAATGCTTGACATCCACGAAATCGAAGCCCAATTCCCAGGCCACCCGTGCTGCGCGGTGAAAATCCCCGATGATCTCCCGAATCTCGGCGTCGGTCAGCAATGGGTAATCGGCGCTCAGATGCAGCCGCCGGTCCAGAATGGGGTGGTGATAGAGAATTCGGGGTTCGGCGCGATCATTGGCATGGGGGCGGCTATACCGCCCTGAATGCGTCAATTGCAGTCCCACCAGCAACCCGTCATCCGATCCCGTTGTCAGCCGGTGTTCCTCGATGAGCGACTGCCGCAACTGCGCCAGCCCTTTCTGTGTCTGCGGAGAGATCAGCAATTGATGGGGATTGGCGCGCCCTTCGTGGCGCACGGCGACCGCCTCTCCGCCCCAGATCAACTTGGCGCCGCTCCGCCCAAAATTTCGCCAGCGGCGCAGGGTGCTCTCCGTGGGATGGCCGTCGGGCGTTCCATCCCACCCTTCCATGGGGTGAACAGCAATTCGGTTGCTGATGCGGATCCCGCCGACCACGATCGGCCGGCTGAGCGGCGATTCGGGAGCCCGCAGGACTTCACTGTCGCAGGGGATGGCCAGACCCAGCGATTCCACGTACTGATGGAAACTGGCCACGTCCCGCACATTTCCCAAGCGCCGGATTGGGTTCAAGGCGAAACCTTCCTTCGCGGTGCCGGTAGTGCCGCTACGACCGCGGCGCCCAGAACCGCCATTCCTATCAGAACCAGGAATCCCATGGAGTAACTTCCCGTGGCGTCCCGTATCCGTCCGATCACCCAGGGGGCGACGGCTTCCGCCACCCCGTCCGCCGCGAGAATGGTTCCCATTAACCTTCCCAGGGCCTTGACGCCGAAGATTTCCGCCGTCATCAGCGGAATGATCATATACTCGCCGCCCAGGCCGATTCCGAAGATCAAGGCAAAGGCATACATCACACCGGGGTTTTCGGCCAGGAACAGGAGGGGGATGGCCGCGGCAATCAGCGTGTAGATGAGCAGCATGACGTACTTCTTGGGGAAACGGTCTGCCAGCCATCCCATCAACAGGCGTCCGGCGATGCTCGAAGCCAGAACCAGCGAAAGGATCCGAGTTGACATCGCCTGCGTGTAATGCTCGTCCAGGCTCAAATAGAGTTTCAGGTTCTGCTGAGTGCCATTCAGCGCGGCGATGGAGCACATGCTGCCGAAGATGAGCATGTAGAACGGAGCCGATTTGAAGAAACTCTTCGCAGGAACATCCGGCGCCGGTCCAGGCGCGGCACGGGGCACTGGCGGCTCCTGGACGGCGAAGGCCATGGGGAAGGCGACGACAAATACAGTCAGACCGAGGACTTGCAGCGCCGTTTGCCAGCCGAATCGCTCGACCAGCGCGTGCGAAATCCACGGCACCATCGCGCCTCCCAGCCCGATGCCGAGATAGGCAATTCCCATGGCCCTGCCTCGCGACTGGACGAACCGGCGCGACAGGATGACCTGGTTGGGCAGCGGTCCGCCGCACAAGTAGCCCAATGCGTTGAACAGGTAGAAGAAATAGAACATCCCCAGCGTCGAGATACTTCCCAATCCGATCAGGGCCACGCTAACCATGGTGATGCCCGCCATCATCAGCCGGCGCGGGCCGAAACGGTCCACCATCCACCCGGCGAAGAATCCGAGCGCGGGCCCCACCAGCAGTTTGCTCAGAGCGTTTCCCGAGGTTACCTGAGAACGCGTCCAGCCAAATTGTTGAACAAGGAAATCGTAGTAGAAGGGAAGACCCCAGACCGCGAGTCCCACTGTGCAGAAGAGAACGATGAATGCTGTCGCCGTCAACAAGACGGCATCGCGCGCCAGCGGATGTTCGCCGTCGTCCAACTGCGTGCCGCTGCTTACTGGAAGTGCGTCGTTCAAATCTGGTCCGGTTGCTCAGCGTTCTCCCTCGCCCCCGCAGGGTGACAACGAGAGCGGGACGAGGCAGGCTTCAAGGCTGCGAGTCTACACACCATCGGGCCGCGATGTAAACTCTTCCGGCGACGTGCCTGCATTTTCGTGGTAACAGGAAAAGCAAACTGCGATAAGCTTGCCAACAGGTGCCGAACATGCGATTGCCCCGGACTGCTTTCGTTCTCCTTCTGATTCTTTCCTCCCACGCGGCAGCTGCTGGCCCGCGAGTTGAACTCCGCGCGCCCGCAGGGAACCGTCCGGTCGAGATCCATCCTGAGGGGGAGACGGTGCTTCCCAACGGCCGGCTGGTTACCCCGCTGGGAAAGCACATCCAGGTGGCGCCGCATCCGTATGGCCTGGCGGTTTCGCCCGACGGCAAGACGATCGTGACGGCCAACAGCGGCACGCATCCGTTTTCGTTTTCCGTCATCACCGAGCTTGAGAGCGACCATCCCAAGGTCGTGCAGGTCCCGGCGACCGGAGAGTCCGGTGGGAAAGAAGGCGACGATAGAGAAGACCTGGAAAGCGTCTTCCTCGGCGTGGCCATCGCAGGGGACAACCGGACGCTCTATCTCTCCGAGGGGGAAATTGGAAGAATTGGGATCTTCGATCTCACCACCGCGAAGCGGCTGGGCTCGATCGGCCTGAACGGAGAGTTTCAGGGGAAGAACTTTAAGCACAGCCTGCCCGGCGAAATCAAACTGTCGCCCGACGGCCGCTGGCTATACGTGCTCGATCTGGCCTATTTCCGCTTGGTGGTGGTTGAGACGGCCTCGAAGAAGATCATGTCAAGCCTTCCCGTGGGTCGCATGCCGTTTGGCCTGGCCGTTTCGCCGAATGGCAAGCGCGTCTATGTCTCGAACGTCGGAATGTTCGAGTACTCGCTTATTCCTGGCTATGACCCCAAGGACCCGCGCGAAACGGGACTTGATTTCCCGCCCTTCGGATTTCCTTCGAAGGAGGCGACCGAGGGCACGACGATCGACGGCAGAAAAATTCCCGGTCTGGGGGATCCCAACGTGCCGGAATCGAACTCGGTCTTTGTGATTGACGTGGCCGACGCTGCGAATCCGCGCGTGACCGCGAAGATTCGCACGGGGATTCCGATCGGCGCGGGTTCCGTGGGCGGCAGCAGCCCGGGGGCGGTGGTGGCGGGCCGCAAAAAGGTTTTCGTCTCGAACGCTTCCCAGGACAGCATTACCATCATTGACGCGCGAAAACAGAAGATCGAGAAGACGATCGTCCTTGAGCCCGCCGAGCCCGTGCGCGGGCTGCGCGGCGTGCTGCCGTTCGGCATGGCGCTGAGTCCTGATGAGAGAACGCTATATGTCGCGTGCTCGGGCATCAACGCCATCGCGATGATTGATGCGCGAAAAGACAAAGTACTCGGATATCTCCCCACGGCCTGGTTTCCCGCGCGCGTCGCGATGAGCCCCAGCGGCCTGTGGCTCTACGTCGCGAATGCGAAAGGCTTCGGGTCGGGGCCCAACGGTGGCCCGAATTTTATGCCGGGGCCGGAGGGGACCTACATTGGTGAAATTATGAAGGGAGCTGTCTCGGTTGTGCCCGCTCCCTTGTCTTTCACCATCACCCTCGATGGAAACACGACGGAGCCTGAGAGAGGCCCACGTTTGGATAAGCCGGCTTTAAGAAGGCATACCGCGCAAGTGCTTCAAAACAATGGCTTTATCTCACATGAAAAGCCCCCCTCGCGTATCCAAGGATACGGTGTGACGGCTAGCGGCGCCACGGCCGGGATCCGCCACGTGGTCTTCATCGTGAAGGAGAATCGCACTTTTGACGAGGTGTTGGGTGATATTCCTGAACTCCACGGCGAAAAAGTGATGGCTGAGCCGAGTCTGGCGCGCTGGGGCGAAGCGGCAACCGTGAAGGAAAAAGGGCAACCGACGGTGGAGCACGCGAACGTGACACCCAATCATCATGCGCTGGCGCGGCAGTTTGCCTTCAGCGACAACTTCTACGTCGATGGCGACGTTTCGATGGACGGCCATCATTGGCTGGTGGGGAACTATCCTAACGAACTGGTCGAGGCGGCCTGGCCCACGAGTTACGGCAAGAAATTCCATTTCATCGCCGATCCCGAGGCGCCGGGCCGCGTTGGATCGCTCTCCTGGAATCCCTGGCCGGAGTCGTTTCTGGAGGCGGGTTCACTGTGGGAACACCTGGCGCGGTACCAGATCAATTTTCGCAACTATGGCGAAGGCGTCGCCATGTCCGGCAATGAACAGGGCCCTGGCATGGCGCCCACGGGCGTGCGAGAGTCGGTGAACATCCCGATGGCGCAGGCGCTTTTCGAAAATACCTCGCGCGCTTACGCCACCTTCAACATGTTCATCTCGGACCAGTACCGCTTCGCGCAGTTCCAGCGCGAATTCGAGATCCGCTTCGCCAGCGGCAAGGAACCGTTGCCGCAATTTATCGTGCTCTACCTGCCGAACGACCACACGGCGCGGCCCCGCGCGGAGGACGGTTATCCTTACACCGCCTCCTACGTGGCCGACAACGATCTGGCGCTGGGCAAGGTGGTTGAACTGCTCTCGCACAGCCCTTTCTGGAAAGACATGGCGATTGTCGTCACCGAGGACGACGCGCAGGACGGCCAGGATCACGTGGATGCCCACCGCAGCCTGCTGCTGGTGATCAGTCCTTACGCGCGGCGCGGCGTCTCGCACGTGCACACCAGCATGGCGAGCATCCTGAAGACCTTCTTCCAGATTCTCGGCATGCCGCCGCTCAATCAATATGATGCCGTGGCGACCGATCTCTCCGACATGTTTACTGACAAGCCGGACTTCACGCCGTACAAGGCGCTCCCCTCGGACAAACGAATCTTCGATCCCGAAAAAGTTCGCGAGACCGGACTCGACATGCGCTCGGGCTCGCCGCACGAAGCCGAACCGCTGGACCATCCGGGCACCATCCGCCGCCGCATGAGGGAGCAGCAGGAAGACGCCGACTGAGTTCTTGCTTCCGCTTCGACCGACGCGCGACGTGCCGAACTCTTGATTATGGAGTTTGCCGGGGGGCGACATCTTCTTCGCGGCGTGTGAGGACGATTTCCAGTTCCGCGTACTCGGGCAGAGCGACGTCGGGACCGCGATGGGCGAAGAAAAATGCGGCTCCCGCGGCGATCCCTACGTATCGCGCCACAGTGGCGACAGAGCCTGCGGCCACGGCGCTGGCACCCGCTTTGACGCCTTCTTCCAGCACGTCGTCCGCGACTTTGCCGACGACGTAGGCGAGTCCGAGATCGAGCGCCGCACGCTTCTTCGTCGCCGCCCCGGCGCGGATCGTTCCTTCCGCGTCCAGCGTCATGCGAGAATCGCGGAGTGCTTCCAGTGTGTTGACGGCGGCCGTAAGCTCGAGGGCCCCGCCATCGGGGAGGTTAACTTTGCCAAATGCAAGCCGCATCTGGCCCGCGCGGCGCAGGCGGCGCGGCCGCTTGCAGTGGACGATCTCACCCTCCATCGTGCTCCCCTCGGGTATCACCCATTGGTTACCCCAGCGCCAAGGCTCGAGAATGCGCGCCAGGAACCTGTATCCCTTCCGGTTTCGAGAGGCACTCAGGGGCTGGAGAAGCCGCAAGCGTACCCGGCACTCGTCGGGGCGTGTTTCTCCGAGCAAGAAGCTGGCCCCACTGGCGGGCAGTGGGAGCACCGCGGGACTTTCGACGCGAATGACGAGCGATGAGGGGGGTGTCTTCGGCCCAATTCCAGTCCGTGGGGGTTGGCGCGAGCCCCCGCCTGCGACCGAGGGCGCAACTGCTCTCGCCCTCCTCACGTCAAGAAGTGACGCTTGAATAGAAACGATGGCTCCGCCGTTCAGCACGATCTCGGAGGAGCGGAACTCAACCAGGTGTTTGCGACGGGGAAACAGTGAGTTGCGCAAAGCGGAGGACCAGGTTCGCGGGCCGCCCGCGGTGTCTCGGACCCGGGTGACCTTGCCGACTTGCAAGCGCAGCGACGTCCCCGCGGGTAACGATTGACATTCTCCTTGATACAGAGGGTGCGGCAAGACGCCTGTCAACTGGTCTCCGGCCCGGAGCGACGAGAGCCTGAGGGGGCGGGCCGTATCCACGCGCAGGAGCGTGCCGGCGGGGATCAGGCGGCACGGTCCCGATGTGGGCGCTTGAAATGCTGCTTGCTCTCCAGCGGCGGACCCTCCCGCGGCCGAGGGGATCAGCAGCAGGATGACTGACAGCATCCGCCACGTAAAGCGGACCGACAGGATTGGGCGCCACGTCGGAAAGGTCATTGGCCTAGAATCTCGCCGTCCACCGTTTGAAGGGTAACAGTCTAACAGGTCCGATCAACCCGGATGGCAGAACCATGGGAGGAAGAGTGGTTGCGCTCGAACTCCATCTGACGCCGTAAGTTTGGGAGAGCGCCGTCAGGTCTCGCGGGAGGAGGGAACCGGCTTTGTTAATCCACAGATTCGCCACCTCCACTCTCAGTTGGTTAAGACCCGCGTGGAGGGCGGTGCTGCAGTTCAGCCGGCGCAGACCTTTCCAGGCAGCGCCGAGAGAAACGCCGTTAAGCATCGCCTCTGCGGTCTCGCGCACCTCGCCCAGGTCGAGCCTCCACTCGATGTGCTCGCCGGTATCTTTCACCTCGATATCAGCCTCGTAGGTCACCCAGCCGCTGTAGTTCTTTCTTTCCGGAATCTCCGTCCAGGATTTCAGGTCTGGCAGGCTCAGGGTTTTGCCGTCTTCGAAGGTCAGGCGCCACGGGCCGGTCACTGACAAGATTGCCGGCACGCCTTCGACGATGAAACGATGCCTTCGGCCCTTCGCATCTTCTGCGAAGTATTCTCCGTTCTGTGGCGCCAGTCCTTCGATTTGGATTCGTTTCCCGGTCCGTTCGATCCTCAGCGGTCCGGGCCAGTTGGTTCGCGCGATGCAAGGCGGCTCACTGGCTGATCCAAACACCACGAAGCACGATTCCAGAGCTTCCAATCGAAGCTGGACTTCCGTCACGCGCTCACGGGTGTGACTCGATTCCTCGAACCTGTAGACGGGGGTTTCATCGACGAATCCAGATTCAGGATTCCAGAGTTGCGGGGTTCGGTGTCCGACGGCAAACCGCGCTCGAATGTCCTGCGGGCTGGCGGACGTGTTGCTGAGGAAATAAAAATCCACCCCGTCTTTGCCCCGACGCACGAAGCCGATGCTTTCTGCCGCCTGTTGTCGCGCGGCGTCGCTCTTGCCCGCTGCTTCCACGATTTCAAAGTCCGGTGGAAGTAGTCTCCGAAGCGCCGCGATAACCTCCGATATGCCTTGTGCCACTTGCACTTTCCCATTTCCATAAGCGACGATTTCGTTCTCGCGCGAGGTTTGGTCTCCCCAGATTTCGTTCAGGGTCTCACGAAGCCGTCTCGTACGGACTGCCCGGTCCACCAACCCGGGCGCCTCGTCGGGCGCCCGCGATACAAACTGCAACAGCCCGCCTGATTCCACAAACTCGGCCAACCGGGAAAGAGATTCCGGCGGCATGTAGCGCGTGGGAGGCACCATCACGACGCTGAAGACGCCGGTGCCGGCCACCAGGCGTCCGTTCTCCACACGGGCGAGCCGTTGCAACGCGTCATCGTTGATGAAATCGAAATCGTATCCGGCGCGCCGCAGGGCCGTCACGAGTTCGGCGCCCATATGGGCTTCCAGGGCATCATTCATTTGCAGGCTGCCGGCGCCGAATTTGGAATACACGTCAGCCAGGGGCAAATACACCGCCACGCGGTTGACGGCCACGCCCTGCTGGAGCAACGCCGCGCAGCGCTGGGTGTAGCGCGCCAATAGCGGATAGTGCCGCCACCAGAGGTTGTTGTGATTGACGACGGTGGGGGCATAGAAGATCCATCCCGGCGGGCCAGCTTGCGGCGGCGAGTAGGGATAACCGTGATTTACGATCTGGTTGACGCCGTCGAGGAACTGCGCGTCCGTGGCGGCCTTCATCAGTTCCAGGGATACGGTGAACATCGGCGCCTTGAGCCACGTAAAAGATTCGGCGGAGACAACCGGCTTCTGATAGATGTGAGCCGCTGAGGAGGCCAGGCGGCGATGCGAAATGTCCACCCCGGCGCCGTTTGCCGGCCCGTAGTGCTCGCCTTCGGGGACGTCCGCGAGCCCGTAAGCGCGCATGACGTCGCCCATCGCGCCGTGTGCCTGGAGTCGCGCCGTCATGCCTCGCTTGGCGCCCCACTCGGCCAGCGGGCGAAAGAAGTTGTCCAGGATGAGGTCGGAGAGCGTCAGGTGGTAGTCATAACGAATCGCCGGCGTGCGCGGCCCCGCGTCCTGCCACAGGGCTGGAAGATACGGCGTCAGGTCGTAGCCGCGCCGCGCGCGGAATTCCTGGAGGAAGTCCGCCGTCCAGTCGGCCCCCTGGACTTCCAAACTGTCGCAGAAGATGGAACGGAAGGGCGGCGGGTCCAGCTTCCCCAGTCCGTCGAGAGTGCGGTCACCGGCGGCCTTTAGAAACAGGTCCAGCGATTCGCGGCGGAAATGGTCCAGAACGTACCCCTCCAAGCCGACCGTCGGGCGCTTCACTTGCATCAGTGTCGGGCTGTCGGCGAAAACCATGATGCGCCACGCGCCGGCCGGAACCTTCCATCCTTGAGGGGGATTCTTCTCAATGATGACGGCACGTTCGAGGTCCACTTGCTGGGAAGGGAGGATGGGCGCGGCGACGGCGGGCAGGGGCCGCGCGGCCGCCGGAAACTCCATGCCCAGATCCCAGGTCAGGTCTGCGGGCCCCATAATGTCTTTCGTAATTACCTGAAGTTTTCGTGCTGCCCATTCGATGGGAACGAACGGCCCGCCGTACGGCCAGCCGCTGCCCAGCGTGAAGTCAAACTGGAGTCCAAGCCGGCGGGTTTCCTTTACTGTGTGGCGCAGCAGGTCGAACCACTCCGGTGAAAAATATCGGGTATTGCGAATTCCGCGCTGAGGATCGTCGACCTCGACGGGATATACGGGGTTTAACTCCACGCCGCCCAGGCCCGCGTCGCGCATCAGGGTGAGTTCGCGCGTGATCTCCTCGGGCGTCACGGCGCCGCCAAACCACCACCAACGCGTTAACGGTCGAGCGTTGGGCGGGGGGGTGAGGAAGATCCCCTTCAGAGCGTCGAGTGGCGACTCTGGCGGGAGCGGAGTTCCGGACAGCGGCAATGGAGCAGCCAGCGTCAGAGCGAACACGCTCGACTGGGCCACGAATTGGCGCCGGGTTATGCTTCCACGCTTCTTTGCCAATGCGCAGCCTCCATTGTCGGCCCCGGCCGCGCTACGTTTTCCCCAAGGCCTTCACGCGCCCGTCAGGGGAGACCGATTCCGCCCCGCCGCCTTCGAAAAACGCCGCCGCGAAGGATGCTTCCACTTTGGCTCCCGCCGCCAGCACCGGGGCCGTTCCAGCGGCTATGGCACGTTCCAAACCGCAACCCGGAATGCTGCTGAAGGGTTCGATGGCCATGACGTACGAGCGGCCGTACCACGGAAATCCGAAACTGCCGCGCAATTCTTGCCAGAACCAGAGATAGGGAAAAAGGACCTTCGGCCAAGCCAGGCCGAAGCCGAATCGCAACGACGGATTCGTGAGCGTGTACCAACCCTCGTCGAGATCGCTGATGTAACCAAACTCGGTGACCCGCTCCGAACTGGGAGGCAGCACGCTGAGATCGACAGGCCCTTGTTTGCCCGGAACCACAGGCCAGGCGCCCTTGGCAGCGGGTGGGATCCGGCTGAAGGGACTGATCTCCGTGTCGTGGGCGGTGAAGGTACGCGCCGGGATTTGCAGGCGGCACGCGCCCGCCACGAACGGCGCGCCGAAAGCGGGATGCTGACCCCACATGTACTTCATGTCCTCCTCCGCTCGATTCTCGATTGTTTCATGCAGAAGCACGGCAGCGAGAGACCGCTCGACGGTGACCGTTCTCCGAACCACAAACGGACTGCGACAGAGTTGCACGGTGAGTTCAACGCTGACGCAAGCCGAACTCTCGCGCACGACCATGCAGTCCCACGGCAGGACCGAGGCTTCCCCGTGGAAGTTCAGCAGCGCGCCCTTGTAACGGCACTCGTCGCCGCCGTTGGGGAAGATCAATTGCCAACCGCCCTGGTAATGTTCCAGCCAGGCAGCCTCCGTCGCGGCGCCGTGCGATGCCACGCCAGTCCCGGGCTTCTTTAGTCCCCAGGGAGACTTCCACAGCACATCGGTGCGGCGTGGTTTGTAGACCAGAGAATAAATGTCCGCGCCTTTCTCCGGCAAAAGGGTGACGGAAAGAAACCGATTCTCCATCGTGACGGCTCGGAAACCATGCTCCAGCTTGCGGATGCGGAGGGCGCAAGCGTCGCGAGACATTATTCAATCACCGTGACGGGCGCCGCGAGCGCCGCTTCCACTGTCTTGGGATCCATTTCCACGCCTAGACCCGGGCGCTCGGGCAGGCTCCACTGGCCGTCCTTCATTTCCACTTCCGGTACTGCCAGCTTGGGCCGGAGGAACGACGGGAAGAAATCCTGATGGAAGAATTCGGCGTACGGACAGCAGGGAGCCGCCGCCGCAAAATGGCGGGTGGCGGCCACGGTGAGTCCCGTCTTCCAGGCGTGCGGAACGCAATAGAGACCGCGCTCTGCCGCCATTCGCGCACAACGCAGTGCTTCCGTCAATCCTCCCACGCGGCCCAGGTCCGGTTGAATGACGTCGCAATGACCCCGGTCCATCAGCTCGCGGAACTCGTGGCGGGTCTGGAGAAACTCTCCGGCTGCCACGGGTGTGGTGGTGGCATCCGCCAGGAGAGCGAGCCCGTCCAGATCGTCGGTGTGCAGAGGGGTTTCCACAAAGAAGAGTTTGTCATCCTCCACGCGGCGTAACACCCAGAGCGCATCGTTCACGTTCTTCCACCGATAGCCCACGTCGATCATGAACTCGGTATTATCGCCGGCAATCTTGCGGCACTCGTGAATGAAGGCCACCATCTGCCGGTCGTCCACGAGATCGTAAAATAGCATCTCCATCTTGAAAGCGCGGAATCCGTATTCCAGCGCCTTCTCCATCAAGGCAACGCACGCCTTTCGCATTTCCGGCCAGCCGCGGCCCTGCGGCATGCTGGGAAACAGCGTGGCGTACGGCGTGACCTTCTCGCGTACCGCGCCGCCCAACAATTGGTAGGCGGGCACGCCGAGGATCTTCCCACGCAAATCGTGCAGCGCGTTATCAATGGCTGACATCAGCATGATCCCGAGCCCGCGGCGCGCGTGGTAGATCGTGCCCTCGTAGACTTTGTCCCAGAGCCGCTCGACTTCCAGCGGATTCTCGCCCAGCAGCAACGAGCGGATGCTCATGCTCCAGATATGCGCGTCGGGCGTGGCGAGCAGCGCCGCGATGGCGTTAGGAGGCGCGTCGGTTTCACCCAGTCCATGCATGCCGTTGTCGGCGGTGACACGAATGACCGCCGTGTCCACGGCACCGTCGCAATCGGCCGCGTTGACCTGCGGCGAGCGAAGCTGCAAACATTCGATTTTCTGGATCTTCACTTTTCTGCCTCCGCTCCGGGGGAAACTCAGTGCCCGGCGGCCGACATGGCGCCGTCCACGACTAGAAACGTCCCGGAGATGAACGCAGCCGCATCAGATGCGAGAAACAGGGCGGCTTCGGCGACGTCTCGCGGCGTGCCCATTCGGCCCAGGGGATGAATGCTCAGAACTTGCTTCAGCGCTGCAGGGGGGTCGGGTTGAGAGGCCAGCCATGCGTCGGTCATGGGCGTGCTGATGTATCCCGGGCAGATGGCGTTGACGCGGATGCCGTCGCGGCCGTGCTCGAGCGCCAGGGCACGCGTCAGGCCCAGCAGGCCGGCCTTCGAGGCGTCATAAGCGGCATTGCCTTCGTAAGACACAAAAGCACGGACCGAGGAAATGTTCACAATGGCGCCGCCCCGGCCCCGCATCTTCGGGATCGCATGTTTTGAGCAGAGGAAGGCACCCTTGAGGTTGACATCGAGCGTGCGGTCCCAGACGCTCGATGACATTTCAATGGCCGGACTTTCGACGTCAATGCCCGCGTTATTCACCAGAATGTCGAGGCTCCCGAACTCAGAGACCGTCCGCTCGACCGCGGACCGCACCTGGTCCTCCTCGGTGACGTCCCCTTGAATGGCTCGGGCGCGGCCTGTCTTGCGGAGCGCCTGCTCGATTTTCAGCGCCGCTTCGCCGTTCATATCGAAGACGACGACGGCGGCGCCCGCCTCCGAAAAACGCTGCGCGATACCCGCGCCAATGCCCAGGGCGCCCCCCGTCACGATCACGACTTTGTTATCCAGCCGCATGGCTCATCACCGGTGCCTGGCTGCTTTTTCCTGGAGTTCCAGGGTGTGGGTCAGCCGCACGTGCGCCCACAGCGCGCTGAGCAGGGGCCCTTGTCCCCAGGGAACCACGCCGCCGCGCGGCATGCGGCGGTAGTGCTCGACGCGGGTACTGGGAAACGTCTCGTAGGATACTCCATCCAGCACGCCGTCGGGACGAATGTGTTCGAGCAGATAGGCCCACGCCTTCTCGACTACCGGCAGGAACTTCTGGGGCCGGACCCACGAATGAATCAAGGCGCGCGACATGACATTGATCATGAAAGCAGCCACCGAGGTTTCGACGTAGGATTCCGGGTCGTTCAGCACCGTGTGCCAGCCGCCGCCCGCATCCTGAAGTTGCGCCATACGGTCCAGCACCCGGCAAAGGACGTCCCGGATCTCACCGGTGGCCGGGTCGGCCGTCGGCAGATTCTCGAGTGTGTCCGCGAGTCCCAGAAGTCCCCAGCCGTTTCCGCGGCCCCAAGCAACGCCATTTCGCTGGCGGGTCTGCTCAATCCAGAAATGGTGGAAGAGGCCGTCTTTCGGATCGTAGAGCAGGTGGATTTGAGCGAGAGCCGTCTCCGTGGCGAGCCTTCGGAACTCGTCCTCTTCCGTCACGCGATAAAGCGCCGCGTAGAAAGGCGCATCGAAATGCATGGAATCGACGAAGAGGCACGGCCCGCCGTGTCGCACCCCCTCGGCGAGCTGGCGCCAGGTCTGGTAATCGGGGTGATCGGGCGGGAGCTCCGGCGGCAATTCGAACGCCGCGTTTTCGTACCGGATCGGCGCTCCCGCGTCCGTTTTGCGGAAGCCGGCCATGTAGCGGGCGTGGCGCCGCGCGGCGGCGAGCAGGGCGGGGTCGCGATTCTGCTCGTAGAGATAAAGCAGCGCCACGCCAGCCGCCGTGTAGTCAAACTCGCTTCGGTACTGTTCGCGCGCGATCCAGGCCTTGAAGAGACCATAAACGAAACCGCGATATTGTCCATCGCCGGTGAGATCGGTCGCGTTCAGCAACCCCTCCAGTCCGATCGAGTCTCCCCAGAACCAGACTTTCCAGGGGTAGCGCAGCAGCACGTTGGCCGCCTTGGCTGCGATTCTCCGGATTTCCTCGTCCGAGAGCGATTGGATCATGGTTGGGTCCGCGGGGGCGTGATCGCTGCCCGATGGGACAGCATTCCCGGAATCTCCAGATTGAGATGGTACAGGGGGCCTCCGAAGGGGCCCGTATGAGGATCGTAGCCCGGCGGCATGATCGGCATGACCTCGGACTGTCCGGCGGTCGTGACAAAGATGTCGGTCAAATCCGGGCCGCCGAAGGCGAGCGACGATGTCTGCTTGGCGGGAATCGGAACGCGCCGTTCGATCTTGCCCTCCGGGTCGTAACGCACGAGGCAACTCCCGTACCACTGGGCCGACCAGATGAAACCGGCGGCGTCCACGGCCAGCCCGTCGGGGAGACCCTCGTCGGCGGGCACCCGCACCAGCACGCGGCGGTTCCTCGCCGAGCCGGTGTCCAAATCATAGTCGTAGGCATAAATGAGGCGCGCCGCCGTGTCCGCGAAATAGAGCGTCTTCCCCTCGGGAGAGAATCCGAGGCCGTTGGCAAGGTGGAATCCTTCGTCGAGAACACGCGCCCTCCCGTTGGTCTCCACACCAATCAGTTTTCCCATTTCGTAGGGGACGCCCGGCTGGTAGAAGAACGAGCCGGTCAGCAGGCGCCCGCGGGCGTCGGCCACGCAATCGTTGACTTGGCAGCGGCTGCCCTCGGCCTCTGCGGTGATCAGGGCAGGCGTCCCGGCGCCGTCCCAGTGCCAAATGCCATCCGGATTGGTGATAACGTAACCGCCCTGCCGGTTGCGCCGGAAACCGTAGATGGTAAGGTTCCGTGTGACCACGGATGGCTGACGCGAGGCCCAGTTCAGGCGTAAGAACTTATTGCCCACGCAATCGGTCCATTCGATCGTGCCATCGGATTGATTCCAGACCGGGCATTCGCCACAGAGATTCCCGAAGTCTGCCACCACGACCGCGTCTGTGACCATCGCACCGCTCCTTGGAGTTTTCACGCCCGTGCGTGAAGCGTTTCATGAGACGAGGCAGAAAATAGCAGTAATCTCGCCGGAAGTCAAACCCTCCAACAAAGTTTTTGAATTGCGCAGTACCCGATACGGAGCCTTTAGTTTCAAGCCTTCCGTGGATCCCGGTTGACTTCCCGCCGAGTTACGGCTAGAGTCGTTCATGGAACGATTCATCAGTCGGGTCCCCACAACGGTTTGGCAGGGAAGGACAGCTCATGGCGATCACCATTAAAGATGTGGCCCGGCGGGCGCGGGTGGCGGTTGGAACCGTCTCCCGTGTCCTGAACGACCGCCCCGGCGTGAACCCGGCTCTTCGTCAGCGCGTGGAAGCGGCCATTCGAGAGCTCCATTACCGCCCCAATGCCCGCGCGCGGAGTTTTGTTCAGAACGCTACGCCGATCATTTCTTTTGTGCAGAGCAATCGCCGCCTGATTTACCCTTTTCATACCGATATCCTGCAAAGCGTGGAGGAGAGTTGCGCGGAAGAGGGTTACTTCGTGCTTTTTACGCGCTACGACTACTCGCCTGACACCAAGCCCAAGGACCTCCTGCTCCCCCGCGTCCTCCAGAGCCACGGGGTGGCCGACTGCCTGATTCTGGCGGGGATGAACTACGAGAACTTCCTCGAGACCGTGGAGAATCTCGGTGTCCCCCACGTGTTATTGAAGAATACTTTTACCGGCTCGCGGGCCCACGCGCCTTACGACCAGGTCGGCTGGGATGATCTGTCGGGGTCCTACGATGCGACGAAGTACCTGATCGAATTGGGGCACCGCGATATCTGGTACATCGGCGACACGGCATTGCCGTGGTACCGGGCGCGTTTTGAGGGGTATCAGCGGGCGATGGCTGAGCATCGTCTGACGCCGCGCGGGCAGACCGTGGGATTGTCCAATAACCTTTACGCCAACGGCTATGCCTGCATGGAGATGATTCTGGCCAGCGGCCAGCCGGTGTCCGCCGTTTTCGCTGGCTACGATGATATTGCCTACGGCGCATGGGATGCTTTGACGAAACATGGCCTGAGCGTTCCGCGCGACGTGAGCCTGATCGGTTACCACGATGAAGACCAGGCGCAATTCAAGGTGCCGGGCCTGACAACGGTGCGGGTGGACAAGCTCGCCATCGGCCGGCAATTGGCCAGGATGGCGATTGACAAGCTGACCTCGTCCAAAAAACAAATTCCGGAAGTCATTCTCCCCGTAACCTTGGTGCGGCGCGGCACGACGCGGCCCCTGGGACAGGAAACAGCGCCACAGGAGAAGGCTTCTTAGCGGCGCGGCGAGCGTCTTCCGTGTCCGGCTTCCTGCCCCGCCGCGCCCCGCAAATTTCCATACAATAGGGTCTTGACAATTGATGAGAGTTGGCCTAGGCTGCGCCATGATGAAACGTTTCATGGAGAGGCGATGACCGGGGGAGATGCCCGTGGCTGCTCTCTCTCGGGCCGCCTGGGAGTCTTGCCAATCTGGGTGCGCGGGTTCTCGGTCGAAACTCGGGTCAAGGAGAGGGAGGGGAACTTCGATGAAAAAGGCATTGGCTGCTTGTTTTCTCATGCTGTCGGCGGCTACGGTCCTGCTGGCTTCGCTGGATCGCGGAGCCATTCGCGGAACGGTCACGGACCCCCAGGGTGCGGTGGTACCCGGGGCCAGGATTGTGGTCCGCAATGTGGAAACCGGCATCGAGGTGAAGTTGGAAACCAATTCGGCGGGATTCTACCTGGCGCCGGACTTGGTTCCGGGCACCTACGATGTAAGAATCGAAGCGGCAGGATTTAGCCCGGTGGTAATGAAAGACGTCAAAGTCGGCGCGAACGCTACGGTAACGCAGGATACGGAACTCAAAGTCGGCGCGACCGCCGAGCATCTGGAGGTGAGGGCGCGGGCGCAATTAGTGGAAACCACCTCCTCGAATTTCAGCGCCGGGGTCAGCACCCGCTATCTGGAAAACCTGCCGCTTCAGGGCCGCGACGTGCAGACGCTGGTTTCACTGTTTCCCGGTGTTGTGCAGTCGAGCGGCCCCTCGGGCGCGGTGTTCGGTTCGAACAGCCAGTACGGCGGATTCCCCGATCCCCTGCACCTGGTGGGCTCGAGCGTAAGCTCGAACGGCGGTCAAGCGGGCGCCAACGCCTGGTTCCTGGAAGGGGCGTTGAACGCGACGGTGGGGGCGGAAGCCGCGACAGTGAATCCCTCGCCCGACGCCGTCTCGGAATTCAACGTGGTGCAGAATAGCCTGGCCGCGGAGTACGGCCGGACCAGCGGCATGGTGGTCAACGTCGTGCTCAAGTCGGGCACCAACGACTGGCACGGATCGGGTTCGGTGGTGAACCGCAACTCGGTGTTTAGCGCCACCAATCCCTTCGCACGGCGCGACGCCTCGGGCGAGCCCTTTCTGCAACCCTGGGTGAACTGGAACAACTTCAGCGGAACCCTGGGCGGCCCGGTGGTGATTCCCGGGCTGTACAACGGCAAGAGCCGGACCTTCTTCTTTGTTTCGGAGGAAGCGTCCTTTCTTCACCAGCGTCAGAACCGGATCTTGACGGTCCCGCTGCCGGCTGAGAAGAACGGGGACTTTACCGGCAGCCCCTACTACGATCCGATCTGCGACCCGGTCAACGCCCCCACCCGTTGTTTGTACGATCCCGCGACGACAACCTACGACAGCAACACGGGCCTCTTCTCGCGAACCCCCTTCGCCCAGCCCATCATTCCGGCGAATCGCATCGATCCGCTTGCCAAGTTCTACCTCGATTCCATTCCGGCCCCGAACTTTGTGGACCCTCTCGCCACCTGCGGCAACTTGTGCAACAACTACATCGGTGCGGTCGGCAGCAGCATGACGACCCACAACGCTTCGGTGAAAGTGGACCACCACGTCAACGACCGGAACCGGCTCTTCGTCTCGTGGCTGTTCAATCCCAGCTACTACGAGAATTATCGGTATCCCTGGAATGGCCCTTCGGCGCAGCTCAACACGGGCGTCGTGGGCGCGAATCCTTTCAACACGCGGAACCAGCTGGCGATTGTGGGCCTGACCTCGACCCTGTCCGCTTCGCTGGTGAATGAACTGCGCGTCTCCTTCGGCCGGCAGAACCTGGTGGGCAAGGAGAATCCGGACAGCGTCACGGCGACCAGTGAGATCAAGGCCCGGGTGGCGGGTCTGAACTTCTGGTTGTTCGATCCGATTCAATCGGTGCCGACCATTTCCTTCTGGAATAACGAAGCCAACAGTTACTTCACCATGGGCGTGCCCGCCTACCAGAACGTCATTACGGGGCAGCAAGCATATACCGTTACCGACAGCCTGACCAAGATCTGGGGCCGCCACACCATCAAGGGTGGCTTTTCCTTCCGCCGCAACAATCTGTGGGGAAGCTCCGCCACCGGTTACAACATTACCTTTGACGGTTACCACACGGACGAACCCAACTACTACGGCGGCCCGAACTGGAACGGGCTGGCGGATTTTCTGCTGGGTTCAGTGGTGGAGGGCGGCGGCACCTCCGCGATTCAATACTCGCCCTGGCAGACCAACGACGACTATGCCGCCTACATTCAGGATGACGTCCGGGTCACCAAGAACTTCACCCTCAGCCTGGGGGTGCGCTGGGATGTGTACGGCTGGATTCGCGAGCGGCACGATATGCTGGCCAATTTCGACCTGACGCAGAAGAATCCGGTGGTGAACGCCCTCGGCAAGATTGTCTACCCAGGAACGCCCAGCCATCCCGAGCGTAACCTCTTCCCGGCGCACAAGGATAGCTTTGGCCCCCGCATCGGCTTTGCCTGGTCTCCTGGCGGAAGCTCCAGGACCGTGATCCGCGGCGGCTACGGGCTGATTTACAGCAACAGCCTCTCGGCGGCGTTTGGCCAGGGCAACGGCGCATTCTCGACGCTCGGTTCCTATGTTCCGGTGGGAACCCCGGTCGTCAACCCCTGGCCGAATTACCTGGAAATGGGCGGTTGGACGCTCAGCGGTGGGGCACCCTCCATTCAGTTCCCGGACCTGACGGCCAACCGGACCAATCAGGAGCAGTTCGTCGGAACGACAGCGAACATCTACGGGTTCATCCAGGGCAATAAGGACCCCTACATTCAGCAGTGGAACTTCACCATCCAGCGCGAACTGCCCGGCCAAGTCCTCATCAGTGCGGCCTACGTGGGCAGCCACGGTTCGCACCTGCTGGCCGACGAATTCCGCAACACGAACCAGGTGCCCAAGTCCGAATACGCGCGCGTCCGCTCCCACATCAATGATTACACCTATGTGGTGGATCCCTCGTTCGAAGGCCTGTACGGCGACTGCGGCCGCTGGTACGACCCCAATGAAGTGGTTTGCTCCGGCTGGTATGCGCTGGAGCCCTATCCGTTCTGGTGGTCGGTGCAGGCGCTGCTCACGCCGGACGGCATCAGCAAATACCACTCCGGCCAGTTGCGCGTGGAAAAGCGTCCGACGCACGGCCTCAACTTCATCGCCGCCTACACATTCTCCAAGAACATCGTAAGCGCGGGCCTGGGCGCTCTGGCGGCCAATACCTTCGGCCCCTCCACTCTGGGCAATCGCGGCGTGGGACGCATCGCGTGGATTCCGGGCGCGGCGGGCGGCGGCGCTGCCGACGGCTTCCGCCACACCGGGCCGGACGATGTTTACAACGTCCGGAATTACGATTCGCTGGCTCCCGATGACACGCCGCACATTTTCAACTTCGCTTCCACCTATGAACTGCCCTTCGGCAAAGGCCGGCCCTGGATGACGGGCGGCGGCGTGGCGGAGGCGATCTTCGGGGGCTGGAAGTTCACCCAGAATTGGAACATTCAGTCGGGTGTGCCGATGTTCTTCTCCTCCTATCCTGCCTGCACGGGTCTGTACCGGACGATCAGCTGCCGGCCCAACCTGGTGGGCGAACTTTCAGCCGGACGCAGCCAGAAGACTGACCAGGAGCGCCAGCAGCAATGGTATAACCCCAACGCGCTTTGCGCCCCGTGGGGTTGCAGCGACGCGCTGGGATCAGCCATCTATAACGGGGTCTGGCCCGGTGGCGGAGCGGTGGATCTGGATTCCATCGATGAATTCTGGCAACTGGGCAACGTCGGCATGCGTCCGCCTTCCGGGCGCATCCCGGGCTACTGGAACGCCGATTTTTCGCTAGCCAAGGACTTCCGCATCGGCGAAAACAAGCTCCTCAATTTCCGCTGGGACGTCTTCAATGCTCTGAACCACCAGAACCTGGGCGTGCCGGACAACAACTGGTGCCTGCCGCCCGGACCCAACGGCGAAATTGACTACGTTCACCGGTTCGGTTGCACGTTCGGACAGATCACCAACGTGGCTACGGATCCGCGCGGCATGCAGTTTTCCTTGAGGTTTAGCTGGTAGGCCGCTGGCATCTTTGGCAACGCTGCAGGGGGTGGGCGGGCCGCGTGGCCAGCCCACCGATGGGCGGAGCCCGGCGTGCGGGTTGAAGTGTCGGCGCCAAAGCTGCCATCATGAGCAGTTCGTACCGCAATTCGGCAGCGGTAGACCATTGGCCAAGGGAGTGGAATGGGACGGTCCGGAAAGCCGAAGGATCTTTCACGCCGCGAATTCTTCCGCGGAACGCTGCGGACGGGGGCCGCCTTGTCCGTCAGTCCCGTCTTGGCTGAGTTGTCTTCCCCGGTTGCTCCTGCCGCGCACCGTCCGGATGCCATTCGCTTGCGTGTCGGCGAACCTGCCGGTCCGGCCCCGCTCGGCGCTCCGGCCGAAACCTGTGTTCCATTCGCGCGCGGGAGAATCCGGAACGATGCGAGCTTCGCCGTCTTTGCGGCGGATGGAACTCCGGTTCTGGCGCAATTCCGCCCGACGCTCTATTGGCCGGACGGCAGCGTCCGCTGGCTGGCCGTTGTCATTGAACCATCGGCCGGGGCGGGCGACTACTTCTTGAAGGCAGGCAAGGGTCCGAAAGCGCCCGACCTGGTTACGGAAGTGGACGACAGCGTCCTGATCGCGACGGGCGAGATGACCCTCCAAATCAGGAAATCGGGCGGCGAATGGCTGGAAATCCTGACGGCGCCGGATTCCACCGGTCAGGCCCGTTCCGTTATATCCGGTGGCGGGGCTGACCTGGTGCTCACGCGGCACGACGGCAAGGTTTTCAGGAGCTCGCTGGATGGCGGCACTCGGCGCATCGTTGTCGACGAACGCGGACCGGTGCGCGCCTCGGTGCGGATCCAGGGCGTCACCAAGGCGGAAGACGGCAGCGAGTTCTTTCAATACATCCTTCGCTGCACGGCGTTTCGAAGCCGTTCCGAAATCAAGCTGGAGGTCACCTGGCTGAACGCCACGGAGAAATCTTCCGAGCAGGTGAAGGACATCCGGATCGTCTTCCCGTTCGAGTTCGACCCTGACCGGCTGGTCGTCGGGTGCGCCACCGGCGTTTACGACGGACCATTCCTCGAGGACTGGCCGGTTTACGTCCTCCAGGAAGACCATGACTGGTACTGGGCCAGGACGCGCAATCCAGACGGGCGGGTTCAGCATCTTTCAAGCGGCGGCTGCAATGGTGAGCACTCGCCCGGGTGGCTCTACGTTCAGAACCGCGAGCGCTGCCTGGGGGTCTGGGTTCCGCACTTCTGGGAAACCTACCCGAACGAAATCGCGGTGAAGCAGGGCGAGTTGAGTGTTGGGCTGTGGCCGGAACGGGCGATTCCCCATCTCCTGAGCAAGCCTCTACTGACCTCCAATCCCCAGCATGACCGGCCGTACCTCATGACGCGATACTGGCCCATCCTGCCGCATCCCTACTGGGCTTTCCTCGATCCCGAGAAGCGGTCGCTGGATGCGTAGCAGGGAATGGCGATGACGCAGGAGATCGTGCTGAGCGCGTGGGCGGGGCGGGGCGAGTCTCCTGCATTCGAAGCAAAATGGTGGCGCGCGTCGCTCCAGCCCGTGCGTGCCCATCTGGACCCGGCCTACGTGGCGGGGACTGAGGCCCTCGGACCCCTGAGGCCGCGCGACGCCCAGCGATTTCCCGAGCTGGAGCCGCTGTTCGACGAGAGCTTCGGCTGGCTGAATCGCCACACGGACGCTCAGAAATGCTACGGGAAGTTCGACTTCGGCGATTTCAAGTACTTCACGCCGTCCACGACCTACATGACGCACCCGGGCACCAAATGGGGCGCGATGGGCGAAATGGCGCGCGAGGGATACTGGCACAACAACGAAGCAGACCCTTTGCTGGGGATGCTGCTGTATTACTTTCGGACCGGCGACGCGGCGGCGTGGGTGCGGGCCGGCCTGACGGCGCGGCATCTGCTTGATTTGGATTTGCGTCATCATCCCTGGTATGGGATGTACACGCACAGCTACGGCCACTGTTACGTGACGACCGGATTCGGAGGCGAGCCGGACCACTCCTGGCTGCTGGGGCTGCTGGTCTGGGCGAGCGTCAGCGGCGACGCGACGGCATGGGACTGGCTTCTGCGCTGCGGCGAGCACCTGGCGGACCTGCCGCCCGCAGTGGTCGGGCGCGACACACGCGCCACCTCCGTGCATCTCCACATGATGTGCCAGTTCTACCAGTACACCGGCCATGCGCGCTTCCGGGCCGCCGCCGAGGTGTCGCTCCAGGCGCTGCTTGACCACCAGCGCGAGACGGGCAATTGGCCGGCGTACATGGGCAATCCGCAGAAGAGGGAGATCACCGGTTTCACCGATCACGCCATGATGGCGATCGCCGATTTTCACGCCATGACAGGCGATCCCCGCTGTCTGGAACCGTTGCAGCGTGCCTTCTATTACCTTGATAGTCCCGCGGGCGTGGCCGAGTCGCTCGACGTCTCACCGCTGGCGCTTTACGCCCTGGGCGTGCTGGCGCACAAGACAGGCGAGAGCCGTTACCGGAATGCGGTGCTGGCGGGGCTCAAGAAAATTCGGAGTCATCAAAACAAGTCCGCCGACCCGATCGGTCGCGGCGACCCCTGGGCTGTCTGGGGCGTGAACAACCCCGAGAAATCGAAGGGAAGCGGCCGGCCTCCCCAGTTCATGGAGCAAACGCGGCCCCTCTCGGTGGGGTTCATTTTGGCGTACGGGCAAACTGCCTGGGCTCTGGTCCGTAGCAAGGCGCGGGAAGGAGCGGGTTAGTGGCGGTGTGCAGACGACGATCGCCAGCATTCTGAGCAGAGGCGAATTGATGCGAAGGATCCCATTCACGACTTTGATTTGGGCGTTGGTATGTTCTTCCACGCTGGTACCGCTCACGGCGGGAGAGCCTGAAAGAGGGACCAGTGGGTCCCCCAGGGCCGTCCTGCGTCCCGCGCCGCTCCTCCGGTTGCCGGAGCCCGACGTGCCGCGCCGGGACATCCCGCGCGGTCTGAATTCCAACAGTCCCCTCCATTGGGACGGCGACAACCTCTACATTTTCGGCAGCTCGGGCCGCGCCTGGAGGACATCGGGGCCCGACCTGGGGCGTCAGGGGAATCGCATCGCGGTAGATCTCGGCTGGCAGAACAATAAGATGAATTTGTGGCTCGAGTCCACCTGGAAGGACGAAGACGGAACGCTCTATGCGGCATTCCACTACGAACCCGTTACGCTATGCATCTCCAATTCGCCCTTGCCGACGGCACCGCGCATCGGCTGGTTGCGGTCCTACAACAACGGCGCGACGTGGGACGACCTCGGGTTCATCGTTTCTGCCGAACCCTGCCGCTTGAATTGCCAGACCCGGAGTCCGTGGTACGCGGGCGGCACGGGCGACTTCGCTTTCCTGCTGGATGAAAGGAAGGAGCACTTCTACATCTACGGCACAAGCTACGATCCCGACCTGGCCGAGCAGGGCGTCTTCGCGGCGCGCCTTGCTTACGCGGATCGCGATCAACCCACCGGCAAGGCCCAGAAATGGCATCGCGGCGCGTGGAGCGAGCCGGGTGTTTGGGGCCACGTCACGCCGGTCTTCCCCCCCGAGCGGAATTTTCACTTGCCCGGGGGCACGATGTTCTGGGGGCCTGCGATCCACTGGAATACGTACCTGCAGATGTACGTCATGATCCTGAGCCGGGGAACGGATTCAGCGCTGGCCACGGACGGCGTCTATGTCAGTTACAACCGCGATCTGGCCAATCCCGCCGGCTGGAGCCGGCCGGAAAGAATCCTGGATCGTGCGGGCATTCTGCAGGCCACCGCCATCGGGACACCGACGGAGGGAAGGCTGCTGATTCCTGCTGGCGTTGACGGGAGCCAGCTTCGCCCCGCTCCCGACGGCTCGCTCATCGCTGACACGACCTGGAGCGGATGGTATCCCCAGGTGGTAGGAACTGAGCAAGGCGAGACCGACAAGCGCTGCGGACGGACGTGCCGCCTTTTCATGAACGGGCAATCAAGGCTTGAGATTGAGTTTCAAAAGTAGAAGCACCACTTCCGCTGCCGCCCTGGCGGCGCGAGGAAAGGAACCCATGAGCCGGCATCCTTATTTCCTGGCAGTCCTGGCGGCGACGCTCCTGTCGCCGGCCCTCTTCCTGGGCGCCGAGAAGGGCGCAGCGCCTCCGGCGGGATCCCCCCACCTGCTTGCGATGGACCCCGCGCTGCCCTCGGTGGCCTTCAGCGACGCCCCCGAGATCTTCATTCCGGGCGTGGACTGCAATACGCCTGCCCATTGGGACGGCGACACGCTCTACGTGTTCAATTCCTACGGCCACCCGCACCGGAATTCCGGCCCCAACCTGTTCAGCCTGACCAAGCGGATTCCCACTCGTCTCGGAGACCTGAACGATCAGCTTTACATCTGGATTGAAGCGACGTGGAAAGACGAGGACGACGGCGTGCTCTACGGAGCGTACCATTACGAACTGGACGCGGTCTGCCGGTCGAACGATCATCTGCCCACCATGCCCAGATCGGCTGGCTGCGCTCGCGCGACAACGGAGCGACATGGGAGGATCTCGGCTTCATCATTGAAGCGCGGCCTTGCGCCGTGCGCTGCGACACCGCCAGCCCGTGGGATGTGGGCGGCACCGGCGACTTCGTCTTCTACCTGGACCAGAAGAAGGAGTATTTCTATTTCTACGGGACGAGTTACGACTCCGAGATGGCCGAGCAGGGCGTCTGGGCGGCGCGCATGCGCTACGCCGACCGTAAGAATCCTTCCGGAAAAGTGATGAAGTGGTACCAAGGCGGCTGGAACGAGCCCGCCCTCTGGGGCCACCTCACGCCGGTGTTCCCCAGCAGCATTGATTACCACCGCCCTGACGGCTCCATGTTTTGGGGGCCGGCGATTCATTGGAACACGTACCTGCAAACCTACGTCATGTTCCTGAATCACGCCATTGACACGCGGCTCAGGCAGGGGGGCATCTACATCAGCTTCAACCGCAACGTGGGCGATCCCACGGGCTGGAGCAAGCCTCAGATGGTGATGGACCGACCGGAAATCACGCGGACCATGGCGGGCGCGCTGGTTTCGCGCACCAAGTACGAGAACGGATGGTATCCCGTGGTGATTGGCACGGAAAGAGGCGAGACGGACAAGGTCGTCGGCCGCACGGGGAGATTCTTCATGTCCGGCGTGTCGCGGAAGAAGATCACCTTCCTGAAGCCCGGGGAGAAACCGCCTTCTTAGTGTGGTGCGTCTAACGGTTCTTTACAATGGCGGATGTCCTTCGTGGTTTCGGCCG
>CAZHKT010000044.1:0-26749 GCA_964533045.1 uncultured Acidobacteriota bacterium
GCGATGAAGGTCGCCGTTCCGTTGAAATGCACGAAGAGGAAATCAACATGAAATACAGAATCGCCGCCCTTCTCGCTTCGCTCCTTCTGCTGGCGTCCGCCCTTTCCGGAGGGGACGTCGCCCCCAAGGTCGCGCACAAAGTCGAGGCCTTTGACTACGGCGACGTCAGATTACTGCCCGGCGAATTCAAGAGCCGCTTCGATACCAACCGCAAGTATCTGCTGAGCCTTCCCAGCGAATCGCTGCTTTACCCGTTCTACAAGGAATCGGCCATCAAGGTGCGCGCCGGCAGCCGTCCGCTGGGCGGATGGGAAGCCATGTCGGTGGACGTGCGCGGCCATTTCATGGGACATTTCCTCTCAGCCTGCGCCCGGATTTACGCCACCACGGGCGACGGCGAGATCAAGGCCAAGGCCGACCACATCGTGTCGGAGCTGGCCAAGTGCCAGCGCGCCAACGGCAACGGCTATGTGGGATCCATCAGCGAGAAGATTCTGGACCGGCTCGAAAACGGGCACGAGTCGGAGGTCTGGGCCCCCTGGTACGTCCATCACAAGACGCTGATGGGCCTCTACGAGATGTATAAATATGCAGGTAACGCGCAAGCTCTGGAAGTGGCGAAGGGGTTTGCCGACTACATCAAGGGCCGGATGGACCGGCTCTCCGACGAGCGTGTAGCCCGCATCTTGGAGGTCGAATACGGTGGAATGTCCGAGGCGCTGTATGATCTCTACGCGGCAACGGGCGAGGAGAAATATCGCGACCTGGGCCGGCGCTTCGAGCAGGCGCGCTTCTTGGACCCCCTGGCCGAGGGCCGCGACAATCTGACGCACCTCCACGCCAACACCAACATCCCCAAGATCTACGGCGCGGCGCGCGCTTACGAACTGACCGGCAATCCGCGCTATCGCGACATTGTCCAGAACTTCTGGAATATAGTGACGCGCACGCGCACCTACGCGACGGGCGGCAGCAACGTGCGCGAAATGTGGGAGCGCCCCAACCAATTGAGCGAAACCCTGGGCGAAGCCAACCAGGAAACCTGCACGACCTACAACATGATGTGGCTGACGCGCTTCCTCATTCAATGGACGGGTGATGCGACGTACGGCGACTACTACGAGCGGAACCTCATTAATGGCATCCTGAGCGCCCAGCGTCCCGGCGACGGCCAGTTCTGCTACTTCACGCCCATGAAGGCGGGCGCCATCAAGGAATTTGGCACACCCTTGGAATCTTTCTGGTGCTGCTATGGCACGGGGGTGCAGGCCTTCTCGGATTTTGCGAGCAGCATCTATTTCCATGACGCACAGCATCTCTACGTCAACCTTTTCATCCCTTCGGAGGTGACCTGGAAGAGGCCGGATGGAACCGTCCGAGTCACGCAGGAGACGGCCTACCCGCAGAAGTCCTCCACACGGCTGACGGTGAGGTCCGCCGCGGGCGCGAATTTTGCCCTCAAGGTGCGCCTGCCGTGGTGGGCCACGAAGGGGGCGGAAGTGAAAATCAATCAGGCAAAGGTGGAAGCAAGCGCCGCGCCGGGAACTTACCTGGCGCTTGAAAGAAAGTGGAAAGACGGCGACGTCGTGGAAATTGCCATGCCCATGAGCCTCTACGCCGAGCCGATCAACGACGATCCGAACCTGGTCGCGGTGATGTACGGACCGATGGTGATGGCAGGACTGGTTTTCAACGACACCGCGTTCAAAGGCGACAAGCAGAACGTTGCGATGTGGCTGGAACCCGCCTCGGGAACGGAACTCGCCCGGAGCGATCGCGTCGCCAAGTACGGGGATTCCCTTCCCGATGAAGTCTCGCACCCGAGTTACGAAGTGGGGCTGCGTCGCGAGCGCATCGCGCTCACATTCAAAACCAAATCGCCCAACCCGCTGGTACAGTTCGTGCCCCTCTACCAGGTCACGTATCAGCCCTACGGGATCTATTTCCGCGTGACGGACTGAGGCGCCCGGCGTGGGGCAGAACTTGTCGCGGGGGCCGATGACGGCCGGGATATGGCGCCGGCCTGAAGCCCCTTGCTACGGCTTCCCGGCCAGCGGAAAGACAGTCACGCGCAGGTTCGTGCAACCGTAAGGAATCAGCGTCAAATCCTCCTCCGGTTCAGTCGTCTTCACCGGGCTTTGAGGCAGCGGCCCGGCGGAACCCTTGACCAGCGTCCACTCCGGAACCCTGCGCCCCCGGGCGGTCATGCGCAGCGGCGCGCCTTCGGGCGAAAAAGGCGACTCTCCGAGAGGCCGCTCCTCCACCATCAGTGAGGCGGAGGGATTGGCCGGATCGAGCACCAGCGCATAGTTCCAGGGCGTCTTGGGATAGACCTCCCAGTCCTGGTTGGGAGGATCGGGCTTGATCTTGGTCCAATCCCTCACCGGTTTCCATTCTTCGCCCATCGCCAGCGAGAAGACCAGTGGCCCGCGATGAATGGCCACGCCGTCGCGATACCATTGAGTCACATTGAGCGGCATCGGGAACGTCAGTTCGACCGTGTCCCCGGATTTCCACTCGCGTTCCACCGTATGGAACGATCCAGCTTTCACGCCCGGCTGAGCCTGCCCGCCAACGGTAATCGTCGCTCCCTCTGTCCAGGCGGGCACGCGCAGCACCAGCGGGAATTTCACCGGTGAAGCGGGATGCACGGTCAGCTTCACGGTGTTGCGGAAGGGATACTCCGTGTCTTCTACGATCGCGACATCCACCCCATTCGCCACCTTGGCGCTGACCTGGCTCGGCGCATAGGCCGTGGCGACCAGGCCTCCCTCGCGCGTCGCCATCCAGAGATGCGTCGCAAACTTAGGCCAGCCCTGGTGCATGTTGGCCAGGCAGCAGCCGAAATTCGGCTCCAGCCCGAAGATGTTCGAGTCCGGCCCGTTGGTCGTCCAGTTCCGTCCCGGCAGGATGCTGCACATCACCTGGTTCACCTGCTGGTCGTACTGGTGCGCCCACATATCTTTCTTAAAGGTTGCAGGTAGGGCGTTGAAGGTGATCTTTTCGAGCCGGTCGCCAAATTTCGGGTCGCCCAGGATTGCCGTCAACTGCTCCAATGAGAACATGGCTTCGACCACCGCGCAGAGTTCCGTGCCCTGCGAGGGATCGAGTCCGGCGTAGTGCTCGTCGCCGCTGTGCATGCCCTGGGCCTGTCCGTGGTAGCGGTCAATCTGGCTGAGAAGCTGGTAGATGGCCTGGCGGTCGCTCTCGTCCCCCGAAATCTGCCACCACACGGCCGAGGTCTTGTAGGCCATGGAGTTGTTGACCACGTGCGAGTTCAGATTGGCTTCCTTCCTGGTAACCTTCTGCTTGTACTTGAGATCGGCGAAATGGGCCTTCCAGTCGTAGGACTGCGAATGGAGCTTGCGAGCCAGTTCGAGCGCTTTGGGATTACCGGTGCGGTTGTAATACCAGATCAGCGCCAGCACCTGATCGGCCCAGCGATGCGCGGCCCATTCCTTGAGCGGCGATTTGTCGAGAAGTTTCATCTGGTAGTCGAAGTACTTGTCCATGACCGGAATGACGCGCGGGTCGCCAGTGGCTTCCTGGTACTGTGCCAGGAATTTCAGAACGATCATGTTGGGCCACCATTCGTCGCTCTCCTGCCAGTGGGTGGCGTATTTACCCTTGCCCAGTTCGGGCCCCAGGCGCCCGTCGGCGCGCTGGTGTTCAATCGTCCAGTTCACCCATTTCTTCGCCTTCTCGATCAGACGCTGGTCGCCCAACGTGTAGGCCAGTGGGACCAACCCGTCGAGGAAGTAAGGCGCGCGCTCCCAGCTCTCGCCCGTGCCGCCAATCCAGCCGCTGTTCTTGAGGTCCGGCCAGAACTCGTCCACATGGCCGGAGAGGCCGTTGGCCTGGATTTCCAGTTGGCGCTTCAGCCAGCCGCGCGGTTTGATCGAGCCGAGGGGCAGCGGCGCGTAGGCGTTCGGCTGGAGGGGGGCCTTGTTCCAATAGACCGCCGTGGGCGGAAGTTCCGCCTTCACCGCCGCCGGGCCCGCCTTGTCCGATGAAGTACAGGCCAAAGCGATCAGCGCAAAGAGTACGGCTGCAACGGAGTATAGGAATCTCCGGCTGGAGACAGCATTGGATCGCGGGTGCGTCCTGGTCATAGATGATAACCTCCCGGGATTTCGGATATTGCGTCCCATCATTGAAGGACAGAAGAATTCTATCGCGTCGCAGCCGCAGCAGGCGGAACTTTCTGAACCACGCCCTGTTCGCACATCAGATTCTCGATGTCGCCAGGCTCCGAGGGCAGGAAGGCGGTGAAGTTCTCGTACCCCGTCTCGGTGACTACGATCGTGTCCTCGTAGCGAATGTAAAGGTTCTCTTCGGGAACACGCAATTGAGGATCGAGAGAAAAGACTTGGCCAGGCTTGAGGGGGGCGTTACGGTAGGTTCCCACATCGTGCACGGCCATACCCACGGGGTGGGAGAAGGCGCCTCCGCCCGTTTCCACCAGCCGGCGCGCCGCCTGTTCGTATAGGGGCTTCGAGAATTTCCAGCGGGCGAAGACGGGCACCATCGCTTTGCGGGCTTCCTCCATGATTTGCTCCGCGGTCACGCCCGGCCGCACGCGGCTCATCACCGCCTTGTGAAATTCAAGAACGAAGCCGACCAATTCTCGCTGCACCGGGCTGTATTTTCCGTTGACGGGCCACATGCGGCCGACATCGCTGACGTAATAGTGATAGTCCGGCGCATAATCCATCAGCACCAGGTCACCATCCTTCAGCTCGCTGAGATTCCGGTAGTAATGCATGTTGTTGATGTTCTCGGTCCCGGCCGCCGTGATCGAGCGGTACCCTTCCAGGCGCGCACCATTCACCAGAAACACGTACCGCGCCGCGGCGTCGAGCTGATATTCGTAAAGTCCGGGTCGCGTGCTGCGCATTGCTTCCATCAGGCCCAGACCGGCCAGTTGCGAGGCGCGGCGAATCAAAGCTATTTCGCGCGGGCTCTTGACGCTGCGCAATTCGTCGAGCGCGGGCGTGAGGTCCTTCACCTCCAATCGGGGATACCGCGTCTTGAGCAAGTTCACGAAGACGGTTTCACGCGGCAGGCGGCCATCCCAATAGTCCGAAGCAATGCCAGCGTTGGCGCTGACAATTTCGTGGCGGCTTTCCGCGTTGTGTTCGGCGGGGCTGAAGGGTGTGAAGACGATCTTGGGTGTTCCGCCTTCCAGGCTGCCAAGCCAGTCCCCGCGCGTTTCATCGGTGCTCCGCACGGCGTCCGCGCCCGTGAGGCGGCGAACGAGTTCAGCGTCCTCCGCCGAAAGCACCCTCCCCTCGGCACTTTCCAGCCGCGGGTTACGCGGCGGCAGATACAGCGTGACCTTGCGAGATCGGCCATCCAGCAGCAGATAAGCGTGCGGCGTCTCGATGCCGGAGAGATAGTAGAAATTGTTGTCCTGCCGCGGCATGACGAAGCCGCTCGCTTGCGGCGCGCCCTGCAGCACGGCCACCGCGTCCGGTCCCATCCGGGCAAACAGCTTCTCCCACCGCGCGCGAAACTCCTCCGGGGGAAAGTCCGATTGGTAATAAGGCTGGCTCTGCGCGTAAGCGCTTGCAATACACAGCAGGGCTAAGGCTGCACATCGAGAGGTAATGGATTTCAAACCGACCTCCGCAAGGAAAGACGTTCCCCTTCGTCGGCCTTCAGGGCGACATTTCCAGCTAAGAGTGGCGGCTGGAAGAGTCTGTATGATAACTCACGGCAAGGCTGCGTAGCGGCGACCTTCAGGTCGCCATCATGCGGATGATGAATGGGGCGGGCTGAAGCACGCCCCTACGACAGGAATGTGGCGGGCTGAAGCCCGCCGCTACGACAAGCAGCTATCACACAGACTCTGAAGACCGCCGCTACGCCAGCGATGATGCATAGGCCAGCGTACAAAATCCAACAATCAGGCAGGCGATCCCGGCAAGCATGATCCGCACCGGCTTACCGCCCGCCTGTTTCCACTCCCCCGTGGCGAAGCCCCAGACGTTGGAGGTAATGATGATCACCGACATAAAGAGCGGCCAGCCCAGCACGGGGCCGAGCGTGCCCATGTAAGTGGTCACGGCGCCGAACATCACCAGGCTGCTCGTCCACAGCAGCCCCATGATGGCCCCCAGGCCGAAGTAGTGGCCGGTGCCCGGTTCGAAAAAGTAGCGGAAGCTGCCGTTCTTTTTCCACAGGAGCACGCAATACGTCATGTAGGGGATGAGCGTGGCAGTGAGGAAGGGTGGCCAAAGGACGTTGGCGCGAAAGGCCTCGCTCGCGCCATGCTCGGCGGCCTGCTTGAGCAAGGGGCCGCCGAAAGCCACGGCGAAGTTGGTGGTGGGCGAGAGAATTCCAGCCACCACGGAGAGCATCAAGCCCGCCCAGATGGGCTTCGAGGGGCCATCTCCGGCCGGAGCGCCGGCGCGCATGGCTCTCTCCTTCGCTTTTCCCGCGATGGCGCAAACGGCAATGCCCGCCAGGATTACCGTCACGCCTGCCAGAATGGTGAGCCCTTTCGGAGTGCCCAGAAGTTCGGGATGCTGCAGGATCAGAGGTCCGAGCGAGCCGAGCGCCGTCGAAATGCCAATGGCAATGGCAAACCCGAGTGAAAGTCCGATGGCCGCCACACCGAGGCCGAAGAAGATCTGTGCCACACCATTGCCCAAGCCGAAAGCAATCACCAGCAGAAGGGGGCCTGTTCCCGCCAGGCCATACAGAGAAAACAGGTCGGGCACGGTTACGATGGCCGTCGGCCAGATGGTGATAAACAGCGCAAAGACGGCCCAGACGGCCCAGATGTTCTCCCACTTCCACTTGCCCGCATATTTGGTGGGCGCTGCGAAACTGCCGTTCAGCACGCCGGCCACCAGCGTCATAATGACTCCCAGAACAATTCCGCTCATCACGACCTCGTCTTTCGGAGTGCCGAGCTTCAGCCCGGCACCGCAGGATTTCGACTCGGTGCTGCCCTGAAGGGCGGCGCTGCGCTGGAATCCTAGTCCTTTCCCGCGCCGGTACCCGATTCCTGGAAGGCCATGCCGCCGCAGGCAATCATCATTCCGCCGTCCACCATAACGGCATCGCCCGTCACGAAGGACGCTTCGTCGCTCGCCAGGAAGACAATCACGCTGGCAACTTCTTCCGGCCGGATCATTCGTTTGATGGCATGCATGCTGGCGCAAGCGTCGAGCACGCGCTGCGGATTATCGCTGGCGGCGGCGACGTTCCGCACCAGAGGAGTATCGGTGGCGCCGGGGCACACCAGGTTGACCCGAATGTTGTGTTTGGCGTGATCGAGCGCCATCGCGCGGACCAGGCCGAGCAGCCCGTGCTTCGACACTACGTAGGCAACGGAATTGACGACGGCGCCGACGCTTTGCACTGAACCCGTCATGACAATCGAGCCGCCGCCGCGCTTGCGAATCTCGGGAACGGCCGATCTCGACATCAGATAAGCGCTCTTGAGGTTCGCGGCCATGACTTCGTCCCAGAGCTCCTCCGAGGTGGAAAGTACAGAACCGTAGCGCTGGATGCCGGCATTATTAATCAGAATGTCTATGCCGCTGAACCTGCCGACGATAGCGGGAATCAACTTTTCGACTTCGGCCCGGCTGCCTACATCACACGGGAAAAAGTGAACATTGCCGCCCGCGGCGCGAATCTCCGCCTCGGCAGCAGCGCCGGCTTCTTGGTCCCGGTCCACGATCGCCACTGCGGCGTGCCGTGCGGCGAACAAACGCGCCGTGGCCTTGCCAATCCCATTGGCGCCGCCGGTGACCACCGCCACCTTACCCGAAAAATCCATATCCCATCCTTGTCCCAGCCCGCCCTTCATGGCTGAGCCACCAATTTCGATTGAAACCGTGCCTTTCGGACGCCAGGAAGCCCCAAAGGACGATGAGGATTCTACCTTCGAATAATCAAACGCTCAATGATTTTTGCCCGCGCTTGCACGGGCCGGAGGGTTCCGATATTCTCTGATATCTGAATATGGCGACTCCCTGCAAGAAATGCGGTGCGGAGAAGACGGAAGACGTCCACCACGGCCTTCTCTACGCCGCCGCACGAGCCTTCGGCTACCGTCTCCGGATGTGCTCCCGCTGTCACCGACTGAGGCTTCTGCCGCGGCATTCTTCGAAACACTCCGGCCAGAAACCTCCGCCCGGTGCTCCTGCACCGCGGCCCCTCATCGGCGCCTGCCCGAAGTGCGGCAAAGTGGATTTCCGGCGCTCGCGTCGGACCTTCTGGGAGCACATGATCTTTCGTGGCCCGATGGTTCGGTGTCGCGCCTGCCGAACCCGTTACCCCCGTCCGCGACCCATTGATTCGCCGCGCTAGTGTGGTGCGTCGCAGATAACGATTCCATCGCGGGGCACCACGTAGCGGCGGCCTTCAGGCCGCCACCCCCGCCTGTCGCCCTGAAGGGCGACACTACGTCCCCCTCGGCCGAAACCACCAAGGGCATCCGCCATGGTAAAGAACCGTTCGACGCAGCCCCCTTCCTCCGCTCCGGCACGCCGCACCTAGTCAAATGACCGGCAAACGTGGTACACCTTCGCGGATGGCCGCGAGCGCCCATCGCCGAATCCTTCAGTCCGCGGGCATTGTGATGGCCAGCGTGCTGGCGAGCCGCATCCTCGGCTTTCTGCGCGATTGGACCGTTGCCCGCCAGATCGGTTCGAATGCCGCTACCGACGCTTACTACGCCGCCTTCACGCTCCCTGATTTCCTGAATTACCTGGTTGCGGGAGGCTCTCTGAGCCTGACGTTCATTCCCGTCTTCTCCAAATACGCGGCGGAAAAGCGGGAGGAGGAGGGCTGGAAAGTCTTCTCCACCGTCATCACGGTCATGGGCTTAATCCTCGCCGCCCTGGTTTTGCTGGCCGAGGTTTTCGCTCCGCGCCTCGTCCCCTGGATGGCCCCCGGATTCGATCCCGGGCAGAAAGAGCAAGTCGTGTTTCTGACTCGTCTGATGCTACCCGCTCAAATCTGCTTCTACTTGGGCAGCATCCTGAGCGCCGTGCAGTACGCCAAGGGCCAGTTCGTCGTGCCCTCCCTCGCACCCATCATTTATAACCTCGGCATCATCTTCGGCGGCCTCCTGCTTTCTCCGCGACTGGGCATTACCGGCTTCTCCATCGGGGTTCTGGCGGGAGCCCTGATGGGGAATCTCCTGTTGCAGATCTACGGCGCGTCGCGGGCGGGAGCAAGGTTCTCTCCCAACCTGGACGTCCTTCACGAGGGCTTCCAGCTCTTCGTCAAGCTATCACTGCCCATCATGCTGGCTCTCTCGCTGGTCTTTGCCGACGACTGGATCCTGCGCTGGTTCGGTTCCTACCTCCAGCCCGCGTCCATCACCTGGATGAGCTACGCCAAGACGCTGATGCGCGTGCCGCTGGGGGTGGTCGGCCAGGCGATCGGAGTAGCCTCGTTCCCGGTGCTCGCCCAGCTTTATTCTGAGAGGAAACTGGGTGAGTTGAACGCGGCCCTGAATTCAACCCTCAAGGGCACCATCCTGCTGCTCGTTCCCATTGGCGCCATCACCATGGCCATCAGCCAGCCCCTTGTCCATTTGATTTTTTCCCACACGCGCCTGACCGCGGCCGACCTGGACGCTACCGGGGCGACGCTGGTCTGCTTCTCCATCGCGATGTTCGCCTGGGGGGTGCAGAACATCCTGGCGCGCGGCTTCTACGCCACGCACGACACCCTGACGCCCGCCGTCTCCGGCACCCTATTAATGATCTGCAACCTGCCGGTTTACTGGCTGCTCGTCCGCCCGATGCAACACCTTGGTCTGGCGCTGGCCAGCTCGGTGGGCATCATCATCTATATGGCGGTCCTGTTTGTGCTCCTGGTGCGGCGCACCCAGAACGAGGACGCGGGAGCCCTGGTGGTCTTCTTTCTCAAACTATGCGCCGCTTCGGCCCTCGGCGCAGCCATTACCTGGCAACTGGTGGACTGGTTGGAACCGCGCCTCGGATGGCATGACGCGGCCAACGCGCTGGCAGTGCTGGTGATCGCCAGTCTGGCCGGCTTTGCGGTGACGGCCCTCGCTGCAAAACTCCTGCGGGTCAAGGAGCCGGAGGCATTCCTGGCCCGACTGAGGGCCTCCCGGCAACTGCGAGAAGGGTGATCTCCCAGGCAAGAGCCAAGAAAGTATTTTGGATTTCCGGCAGAACAGGCGATGATGATTATAGATTGCGCGCCTTGATTTCAGTCCCCTGGCGCGGGGCGAGGGTGATCCATCCGATGCAAAAATCCATGAAGACGATGATCTACCAGGACCGGCGCAAATCGCCGCGCTATGTCTACTCGGGCCTGGCGGTCCTCAAGACCCCCGAAGGGCCCAGCGTCGCCACCGCCCAAGTCACCGATCTGAGCCTGGAGGGCGCATCCGTCATCGTTTCTCTTCCTCTGTTTCCGGACCAGGATTTCCTTTTGGTCCTGAGCAGCGCGGAAGGGGACATCGTGGTGCGCGGCATCGTCCGCTATACCCTACCCGGGAACGTCGCGGGGCTGAATTTCACGCGCATGTCGGAGAAAGCAGCGACACGCCTGGAGCACCTGATCCGCTCCTTGAACGAAATGACCGTCACCGGCGCGAGAGCCCCTGCGCGATCCTGAACGATTCTTGCCTGGACTTCCCGTTCTCTTCCTTCCCAAACATCGCTTATAATTCCCGTTCGAGGGGATTGTCATTCCAGAACAAGACGGGACCGGAGCCCAGTCTTCGCTCCCGAGCAAGCGCGCCATACATTTTCCGGCGAGAGGAATCCGCGTTGAGCGTTCGAATCTGCGTGCTGGGGAGCGGCAGCCGGGGCAACTCCACCTTGATTGCCACCGAGACGACTCGCCTGCTGGTGGACGCCGGCTTCAGCAAACGAGAAACCTACGCCCGCCTCGAATCCATCGGCGAATCCAGCGGTGCCTTTGACGCCATCCTGGTTTCGCACGAACACATTGATCATGTGAAGGGCCTCGAAACGCTGGCCGCCGATTCCGCGGCGCCCATCTACATTTCGGCCATCACCCGGGACACCCTGGCGTGGAACGGCCGCGCCAAGCGGTTCGAAACCATCACGCCGGGGGAGCGATTCTCTGTCGGCGATCTCGAAATCACGCCCTTCACCATTCCCCACGACGCGGCGGACCCCGTCGCCTTTCGTGTGGAGACGCAGGGGATCCGCATCGGGATCGTCACCGACCTTGGCTACGTTCCCCAACACGTGAAGCATCACGTCGCCGGCTGCCACTGTCTCATTCTGGAATCCAATCATGATCTGGAAATGCTCAAGGTGGGGCCCTACCCTTGGCACGTCAAGCAACGAGTGATGAGCCGGCACGGCCATCTCTCCAATCTGGCCACGGCGGAATTTCTGCGCCATGACTTCGACGGCACGGCTCAGGTGCTGGTGCTCGCGCATCTGAGCGAAAACAACAACCACCCCGAACTCGTGCGTCTGAGCGCCCAGGAGGCTCTCGCCGGCCGCCACGTCCGGCCGCAAATGCACCTCGCCAGCCAGTCGGTTCCCTCCCCCATTTTCCGGTTCTGATGGAATTCTCCGCTTCGTCTTGCCTGGCTCGCTCGCCGGCTTAAGACCGCTTCCCTCTTGTGGTACGATGGCGGCTTGGATTGGACCCGTGGCCAATCCAAAATCCAAAATCGAAAATCCAAGATCGCCATGATCCCCCGTTATACACGCCAGGAAATGGGCCGCATCTGGAGCGACCAGAACAAATTCCAGAAATGGCTGGAGGTCGAAATCGCGACGGCCGAGGCGGAGGCGGAAATCGGTATGATCCCGGCCGAGGCGGCTCGCGCCATCCGCGAGAAGGGCTCGTTCTCGGTCGAGCGCATTCTCGAAATCGAAGCCCGGGTAAAGCACGACGTGATCGCGTTCACCACTGACGTGGCGGAGAGCGTAGGCGCCGAGGCGCGTTATCTCCATTACGGGCTCACTTCGAACGACGTGGTGGATACCGCGCAGGCGCTGCAGATCCGCGAAGCGTCGAAGATTCTCGTCGAAGGCCTGGAAAAGCTCGCGGCGGCGCTCAAGAAGCGCGCCCACGAGTTTAAGCACACGCCCATGATGGGCCGCACGCACGGCATCCACGCCGAGCCCATCACCTTTGGCTGCAAAATCGCCATCTGGTACGCCGAGTGCCAGCGCAACCTGGAGCGCCTGAAATACGCCGCCGAACAGTTACGCGTGGGCAAGATTTCCGGCGCCGTGGGCATGTACGGTCACTCGACGCCCGCGCTGGAAGAGCGCATCTGCGCGAAGCTCGGCCTGGCGCCCGCGCCCATTTCGAGCCAGGTCATCCAGCGCGACCGGCACGCCTTCTATCTCTGCACGCTGGCGGTGATCGCGGCGTCGCTCGAGAAGATCGCGCTCGAAGTGCGCGGCCTGCAACGCACGGAGGTCCGCGAGGTGGAGGAATACTTCTCCGCGGAGCAGAAGGGTTCTTCGGCCATGCCGCACAAGCGCAACCCGGTGACCTCCGAGCAGATCTGCGGACTGGCGCGTGTCGTCCGGTCCAACGCCCAGGCGGCGCTCGAAAACGTGGCGCTCTGGCACGAGCGCGACATCTCGCACTCCTCCGTCGAGCGCGTCATTCTGCCGGATTCGACGATCCTGGTCGATTACCTGCTCGATAAGACGACGCGTTTGGTCGAGACGATGTTCGTCTATCCGGATCGCATGATCGAGAATCTGAATCAGATGAAGGGATTAATCTATTCGGGGCAATTGCTGCTCGACATCGTCAATAAGGGCGCGGCGCGCGAGGATGCTTACCGCTGGGTGCAGCGCAACGCCATGAAGGTCTGGGAGACGCGGCAGGACTTCAAGGCGCTCGTCGAACAGGACGAGGACATTCGCAAGTATCTGACGCCAGAAGAAATCGCCGCGGTGTTCAACGTCGAGCGGTACCTCGGCCACGTGGATGCCATGTTCGCGCGCGTGTTTGGGTCGTAAGGGCAGGCCTGGTGCCTGCCCATGTAGGGGGCACCCACGAGCGGCGCCCCAACGACGGGGGTATGCTGATGAAACGAGCCATCTGCATGGCAATCGGTCTGTTCATGGCAGGCGCTGCCATCCACGAAGCGCAGGAGCAAAAATCCAGTTACAACGGGCTGCATCTTGGCATGGGGAACCTGTCTCGCCTGTCGCGTGCGAAATCACGTTCCATCAGCCCGGAGAACTTCACGGGAGAAAAGGGCAAGGGCGGGATGGCGACCGAAGGTACGGGCGCCCAGGCCGCGCGCGACCTGGGCCAGGGGTGGAAGGTCTCCCCATCGGTCCGCATCGAGCCCAAACAAACATTCACCCTGGCGGAGATCCAGGGGCCCGGCGCCATCCAGCACATCTGGATGACGCCCACCGGACACTTTCGTTATTCCATCCTGAGAATCTACTGGGATGGCGAAGCTACCCCTTCGGTCGAAGCGCCCGTCGGAGACTTCTTCGCCTGCGGCTGGGGCAAGTACGCGCAAATCTCATCGCTCGCTGTCTGCGTCAATCCGGGCAGCGCGTTCAATTGCTACTGGGAGATGCCGTTCCGAAAGTCGGCGAAGATCACCATGGAGAATCTGGACGAAGAGAAGATGACGCTCTATTACCAGATTGATTACACGCTCACGGACGTGCCCGCCGACGCCGCCTACTTCCACGCCCAGTTCCGGCGCACCAATCCGCTGCCCTACAAATCGGTTTACACCATCCTCGACGGGGTGAAAGGCTGGGGGCACTACGTCGGCACCTACCTGGCCTGGGGCGTCAACAACACCGGATGGTGGGGCGAAGGCGAGATCAAGTTCTATCTCGACGGCGACGACAAGTTCGCCACCATCGTGGGCACGGGGACTGAGGATTACTTTTGCGGGTCATACAATTTTGAGAATAAAGAAACCAAGCAATACCAGGAGTTCACCACGCCCTATTCCGGCCTCGCCCAGGTCCTGCGTCCGGACGGCCTCTACGAATCGCAGCAGCGCTTCGGCCTCTACCGCTGGCACATCATGGACCCGATTCGCTTCGACCAGGATTTGAAGGTCACGATTCAGGCGCTCGGCTGGCGCTCGGGCGGCCGCTACCTGCCGCTCCAGGACGATATTGCATCCACGGCCTTCTGGTACCAGACCGAACCCCACGCGCCCTTCCCGAAATTGCCGGAAAAGGACTACCTGGAAGTCAGATGAACTCGAAGGCAAAGTCTGGCTTGGGCGTGGTGCTGCTCGTTGTTGCGCTGCCCTGCCTTTCCGGTGAGCCGAAGAATCGCACCGTTCGCCTTTGGGGCGAAGTGGCTCAGGGCTTGATGTTTCGAAAGAGCATTGGCCGCGGGCTGGACTTTGTTTTGTCGCCGGAAACGATGGGGAGCGGCATCACGGGATGGACGATACAGGTCGCACCTCACGGGAAGCCGCCTCATCCTGAGTGCGCGGATTATGTGTGGGTAGTCACGCCGCCCTTTCGCTTCATGAATGCGCGCTTCCTGAGCACGGCCTATGGTTTTACGGCGCAGGAGGCGGTCCAAATGTCGCCTCGGGAATTCAACTTTGTGCTGAATTGTATGGACTATCGAGCCGAACGCGAACTGCTGGAACGCTACTTCTCGGCTTACAAGTACTCAGAAGAAGAGGTGGACGCCGATCTAGCCAGACGGGGAACGATTCGTCAAGGCAGGGGCCGCCTCTGGATCCGGGACACTAAATACACCCCGGGGGACAAGAGCACCCATCCCCCCAAGTATGGAGAGATTCACTGGATCAAGTTTGAAGTGAGAATCAAGTTTCCGGACAGCCCTCAAAAGTAGCGGCGACCTTCAGATCGCCACCTTGGCATGTCGCCTGGCGGGCTGAAACCTGCCCGACGGCAGGCCGGCCCGCCGCTACATTCGGTTCATCACGCTGGCGAGGTACCCGGCGCCGAAGCCGTTATCGATATTGACCACGCAGACATTGGGCGAGCAGCTATTGAGCATGCCCAGCAAGGCGGCGAGGCCGCGGAAGCTTGCGCCGTAGCCGACGCTTGAGGGCACGGCGATCACCGGAGCGCTCACCAGGCCCGCCACGACGCTGGGCAGCGCGCCTTCCATGCCGGCGACGCAGACGATGACGCGCGCCTCGCGCAATTCGCGGCTGTGCGAAAGCAGGCGATGAATGCCCGCCACACCCACGTCATAGAGCGGCGTCACGCGGTTGCCCATGATGTCAGCAGTGACGGCGGCCTCTTCGGCCACGGGAATATCGGAGGTGCCCGCGCAGACCACGGCGACCTTGCCCTTGCCGCGAATCTTGCGGTCGCGGCGGATGACAATGGCGCCGGAGAGCGCGAAGAACTCCGCCGACTTTTCGATCTTGGTCACGCGCTGGTAAAGCGCCTCGTCACCGCGGGTGATGAGGATGTTGTGCTTGTTGGCGAGCATGCCGCGCACGATGCCTTCCACGTGCTCGGGCGCCTTGCCGCGCGCGAAGATCACTTCCGGAAAGCCCTGGCGCAGCGAGCGGTGATGGTCAATCTTGGCGTAGCCCAGGTCTTCGTAGGGGAGCGTGCGCAGGCGGTCGACCGCCTCCTCCACGCTCAATTTTCCACGGCGTACTTGCCGCAGCATCCGGGTGATTTCTTCTGGACTCACAAACAACCTCAAGCTATCCGCTGTCAGCTTTCAACCATCAGCAAGAGTTCCAGTATAACAGGGTCGGGGAAGCGGTGAGTCGCGGAGAACGCGACTGGGGATCCAAGTCCTGGCGATGGCGGCCTGAAGGCCGCCGCTACGGCAGGAACCGGCTTCGTAGCTCGCGCACGCGCACTTCAACGGACGGACAGGACTGGAAGATCGAGATCCCGGCAACCCCGGCGGCGCCTGCGTCGAGGCAGGACTGGACGCGGTCGAGCGTCAGGCCACCCAGGGCCAAGACGGGGATGGAAGCTTGGACCGCCGCTTTGCGCAGTTCTTCCAAGCCGACGGGCGGGCCATATTGCAGTTTGGATGCGGTTTCGAAGACAGGACCGAAGACGACATAGTCGGCGCGCGCGGCCTGCGCGGTCTCAACCTCGGCAAGCGAGTGGCAGGAGACACCGATCAGGAACCCCTGCGGAGCGATGCGCCGCGCGGCGTCAGCCGGAAGGGACTGTGTGCCGAGGTGCACGCCGGCCGCGCCCAGCGCCAGCGCAATATCGAGACGGTCATTCACCACGATGCGCGTCGAAGATCCGCGGGCCGCTTCCACTGCCATTTGCACCAGCGTCACGAGGTCGCGCGTGGCGAGATCTTTTTCGCGGATCTGGATGAGATCAACGCCGGCGGAAATCGCCTCGCGGATGCGCCGCGGGAGCTCGCCGGGCGGGAGGGCTTGGCGGTCCGTGATATAGCAAAGGCGGAATGCGGAGGACATGTCTGTAGCGGCGGTGTCCTGACCGCCGAAGTCACTCGAGAACCGGGGCGGCGGTGACGACACCGCCGCTACAGTGGGCGTGCGGGGCGTTCGCGCACCAGGCCGATTTCGTAGCGCAGGCGCCAGAGTTCGTGGATGGCGAGCCAGATGTCGGCCAGCCCGAGTCCCGAGACAGCGCCACGCACGTAATGATTCAGGGCGAAGACGGAGAACCAGCCGCCCGCCGTCACGAAATGATTATGGGACCAGATGGGAACCCACGGCAAGACGAGCAGGAACACTCCCAGCTCGAAGCACAGGAGAACGTAAAGGATGAGAAGGGCTCGGTGCATGGGGAGGTTTGGGCTATCCAGCGCCGCCTCGCTGCATGAACTGCGCGGGGCGCGTCATCAGCGAGCCTTCTGCTGCAGGGTGCGGATCTTTTCGGCAACGTCCCGATAGTCGATATTCTGGCTGTAAACTTCGGAGAACTTCTCCAGCGCGCTCCGCGTGTCGCCGGCCTGTTCGTAAGCGCTGCCCAAGTCGTAGAGGACCGCCAGCGTTGACTCCTCATCCAGGTTCGGTGCTTCCAGGGCGCGCTGATACCACTTGGCGGCAATCTGGGGCATGCCCTTGTCGACGAAACTGACCGCCAGCAGCGTGCAGGCCTGGAGGAAATTCTCCGGGTAATGCCCCTTGGAAGCGCCTTTCACAACCTTCTGGAACTCCCCGATGGCTTCGTCCAGTAGCCCCATCTCCCGGAACGCCACGCCGAGGTTGTAGTGGGTCTCCGGATCGTCCTGCGCGGCGGCCGGCCCCGTTTCACCCAGTTCATCGAGCAACCCGCTCAGCATCGAGGCCTCGGCGGGAGCGCCCGCCGCCGGCGTCTCGGGCACCGGACCCGCAGCCGGAGGCTGGGGGGGCGCCGCCTCGCCGAAACCTTCCAATCCAGCTGCAAGATCTCCGGCGAGGTCGCCGAGCAAATCGCCGCCTGCGGCAGGCGGGGGCTCTGCGACCGGCGGCGGGCTGGGGGGCGGCTCCGTGGGGGTTTCGATGACGGAGGCCGGAGGGGCTTCAGCCTCGGCCACGGGCACTGAAACCACGGATTCTTCGAGGGGGACCGAAACGGCTTCGATGGCTGCCTCGGCGACGAGCGGCGCTGCCTTCGCCTCAACCAGTTTGCGCAGTTCTTCGAGGCGCGAATCTCCCGGGAATTTCTCCTCCATCGCGGCCACCGAAGAACGGGCCTCGTCCACAAAACCCTGGGAGAGATAGAACTCGACTTCGTTTCTTGCCTCTTCGAAATTGAAAGCTTCCGCCGGAGCGACAGGGATCGCAGCGGGTTCCTCGACGGCCGGCGGCTCCGGAGTCATCTCGGCGGGCGGCGCGGTCCCGGCCGCGAAGGCGTCTAAATCCATGGAGAGATCCAGTTCCTGTTCTGCTGGGGCGGGCGGTGGCACTGCTTCGGTCGGGGTCAGATCAATCGGTATCTCAACTGTCGGCGGGGGAGGAGCCTCACCCTCTTGAACTGGTGCGGCAAATACGTCGGATAGGTCAATCTCAGTGCTGACCGGGGGTGCCGTCGGAGCGGCCGCTGCCGACGGCGGGGGCCAGGGAGGCTCCTCTGCCTTAACAGGGGCGCCTTCCGCAGCCCGCTCGTAAGTCTTGGCTTTGGCCAAGTCGCCCCGGCTCCGGAAAATGCCCGCCAGAGCCTCGGCTGCCTTTCTGGCGCGGTCGGGAAGGGTGCGCTGGCAGACCTCGAAAATCCGGCGGTGAATGTCCACCTGCTCCGGATAAACAGCAAGAACCTTTTCCAGTTCCGCTACCGCCTTTTCAACAAGTCCATAGCGGGAAAAGAGATCACTGTTTTCAAGCGCCTCCTTCACCATGATGGCCTGCTCATCAGCGGCCGGCTCCGGCGTTGGGAGAGCCGAGGGGGCAGGCTCTTCTCCGGGAATCTCCACCGCCACCCCAGCCAAAGAAGGAGGTGCCTCAAGAACTTCTTTGCCCTGCTTGGCCAACACGGCATTCAGCCGGCTTCGGAGTTGTTCGTTATTGGGCTCCCGCTTCGCCATTTTCCGCAGGAGTCCTTCCGCTTTCAGGTACTCTTCCGCCTGCTCGTAGCACCTCGCGAGCACATCCATGGCTTCCGCAGCCGTGGCCTCGTCGCCCGTCTTGTCGGCCACGCTCAAGACCAGTTCCAGGATGGCCCGGTTCTCCCCATGCCGCGACCAGAGTTGCCGCAGGACGTCCATGAGAGGACCCGACTGCTTGTGCTGGATGACGGAATCGGCGGTCCGACCCAGTGCCTTCGCCGCCGCCTCCGGCATTTCGTGCTCGAGACAGAGCCTGGCAAAAAGGCCGAGCGGCCCGAATTCCGCAGGCCTTCCCTGATAAGCTTCCACCACCATTTTCGCCGCTTCGTCGGCGCGGTCCGTGGCCAGGTACGCCTCCACCAGTGCCTGGAAGCCGCCGGGAGCGGATTTCAAAGAGGAATCAGCCTCCAGGATCCTGAGCGCATCCTGGAAGCGCTTCTGGTGGACAGCGATCCGGACCTGTAATAGTTGCACCTCTTTACTGCCCGGGCTCAGTGCTACCGCCTTCTTTAGCGAGGCTTCTGCCGCGGCTACATCGCCGGCCCGCAGGGCCCCCTCGGCCGCCTCGGCATAAGCGCGCGCCGCCTCGTCCTTGCGGCCTATCTGCTCGGCAAAGTCGGCAAACTTCTGGCGGATCGTCCGGTTCTCGGGGTCGAGAGCTACGATTTTCTGATAGGCTTCCAAGGCCTTGTCGTTCTGTTTCTTCTTCTTGAAGAAATCGACAGCCTGCAGGTATTGTTCCCGCGCCTCGCGGGTCAACCCTTGCACCACGTAAAGCTCGGCAATCTTCAGAATCGGATCGACACTGGTGGGGTCAATCTTGACGATCTTCTTCAGGATGGCGATGGCTTTGACGGTGAAGCCATCTTTGGTAAAGGCGTCAGCCAGCCGTTGGAAGCACTTCAGCGCCTCGGCCTTATTGTTCTCGCGGAAATAGAGGTCACCGACCGTGTTGAGCAGCGCGATTTCGGTCGGATCCTTATCCACAATAAGGAGGTACTGCTTGATCGCCTCCGCCGTCTTTCGCTGGGCGACAAGTTTCTCCGCATCCTGCAGCGCTTTGGCTTTGTTAAAAGCCATTCACAGGCTCCCGCACCGGCCCCAAGTTGATGCACAAACACGCTACGCTAACACACCACGGGATTTCAAGTCAACGAATTCACCCGCCCCTTCGTGTTATCATCTTAATACAAACCCTTGAAATTCATAGGGTTGGTGAAGAGCAGGCCGGGGGGGGCGGCGGCGGACCTGACAGTCAACCGTCGCTTGCTGGCCCAGGTTGCGCCCGGCAAGCCGATTCCCTATAATCGGATGACCCCCTACGTTGAGGAGCAGTAACGGCTTATGCCCGCTCATATCGTCAAGAAACTCCAGGAGGAGATTCAGGCCTTGGAGTACGAGCTCAACAACGAGCTGCCGCAGGAGTTAAAGCGGGCGCGCGCCATGGGCGACCTGAGCGAGAACGCCGAGTACATCATGGCCAAGCAGCGGCAGGACATCGTCGCCGCGCGGCTGGGCCAGCTCCGCAAGCGCCTGGCGAATCTGTCGCTGGTGAATCTGAACAATATCCCCACCGACCGGATTGCCTTCGGCTCCCGCGTCGTCCTCTACGATGTGGACCGCGGGACCAATGTCGAGTATAAACTGGTGACCAGCGAGGAAGCCGACGTGGCCAAGGGGCTCATCTCGACGACCTCCCCCATTGGCCGCAGCCTGATGGGTAAGCAGGTCGGCGATACGGTAAAGGTCGTGACGCCCAACGGCGCGCGCGAGTTTGAAGTGCGCTCCCTCGTTACGCTGTACGACGACGAAGCTTAACCCATGCTCACGAGAGCCATCGGTCGCGCCTGCAGTTACCTGCTGGACGCCATCGTGCGCGCCTTCGCCGCCCTGCACATCAATCCCAACGCCCTGACCGTGTTCGGATTCTTGCTGAGCCTGCTCGGCGCGTATTTCTTCGCCTATGGCTATTTCCGCTGGGCGGGCGTGATGATGATCGCCGCCGGTCTGTTTGATATGCTCGACGGCCGCGTGGCGCGCCTGTCGAATCGCGTCACGCCCTTCGGCGGCTTCTTCGATTCCGTCCTCGACCGCTACTCCGACCTCTGCCTGATGATCGGCCTGCTGGTCTTCTACGGCCGCATCAACCGCTTCTGGTACGTCACGCTGGTAGCGATCGTCATGATCGGCTCAGTGATGGTGAGCTACGCGCGCGCCCGCGCCGAAAACCTGATCCCCTCCTGCCGCGTCGGCTTCCTCGAGCGCCCGGAGCGCACCGTGCTGCTCATCATCGGCGCCATGTTCGACCGCATGGCTCCTGTCCTTTGGGTCATCGCCGTGCTCTCCACCCTCACCGTCATTCACCGCATGGTCTATACCTGGCAGGAAACCCGCCGCCCTGCCCCGCACTGAACCCAGCCGCAGGCCGCCGAAAGTGTGCCATCAGCGGCAGGGAGGCCATTCTTTTCACTGGAGAGAAGCGCGGGCACCTACCGACCGGACGGTAACCACACCCCGACGCCTTGGGGCAGCGGGTGGAAAAGGCAGGGGGGCGGGGGGAAGTTTGACCGCTCGCCCGGGGATTTGCTAAGTTAGAAATCTGCATTTGCGGCAAGAGGTTAGGCCGACGGGGGCGCGAAGCCTGTCATTCTGAGTTCCGGCGGCATGGGGGCGCCCCAGGGTGACCGGGGATGAAGGTGTAAGGCAAGGGAAGCATGGCGACCATTCAACTGACCTTTCCGGACGGGACGAGCCGGGAATTCCCTCAGGGCGTGACGCCGCTGGAGGTGGCGAAGTCCATCGGGCCGCGGCTGGCCGCCGAGGCGCTGGTGGCGCGTCTGGGCGAGAACCTGATCGATCTGAACACGCCGATGGAATCGAGCGGCGCCATTCAATTCATCACGCCGTCGTCGCCGGAAGGGCTGGAGGTCTATCGCCACTCGACCGCTCATCTGCTGGCCGCGGCCGTCACTGAGCTTTTTCCCGACGCCCATCCCGGGATTGGTCCGCCCACCGACACGGGTTTCTACTACGATTTCTATCGCGAAAAGCCGTTCACGGAAGAGGATCTGGCCAAAATCGAAGCCAAGATGGCCGAGCTTCAGCAAGCCGATATTCCTTACGAGCGCATCCATTTCCCGAAGGAAGAAGGCAAGAAACTCTTCGAGCAGATGGGCGAATTCCTCAAGTGCGAGCTCATCGAGGAAAAGGCCGAGCCGGTCTTCTCCGCCTATCGCACCGGCAAGTTTCTGGACTTCTGCCGCGGGCCGCACATTCCTTCCACCGGTCGCATTAAAGCTTTCAGGGTGCTGAGCGTGGCGGGGGCGCACTGGAAGGGCGACGAGAAGTCGCATCCCATGCAGCGCATCTACGGCACGGCGTTCTTCAGCTCCAAGGACCTGGAGGAATTCCTCCACCGGCTGGAAGAGGCGAAGAAGCGCGACCACCGTCGCCTGGGCAAGGAACTCGACCTCTTCAGCATTCAGGACGAGGCGGGGCCCGGCCTGGTCTTCTGGCATCCCAAAGGCGGGCTGATTCGCAAAGAGATCGAGGACTTCCTGCGCACGGAACTCCTGCGGCAGGGTTACGACCTGGTGCACACGCCGCACGTGGCGCGCCTCGATCTGTGGAAGACGAGCGGTCACCTGAATTTTTACAGCGAGAACATGTTCTCGCCGATCCAACTGGACGACGCGGACTACCAGCTGAAGCCGATGAACTGCCCGTTCCACATTCTGATCTACAAGAACGCGCGGCGCAGTTATCGCGAGCTGCCGCTGCGCTTCGCCGAGTTCGGCACGGTTTACCGCTACGAGCGCTCGGGGGTGATGCACGGGCTGCTGCGCGTGCGCGGCTTCACCCAGGACGACGCCCACATCTTCTCGACGCCGGAAGCGGTGGAGAGCGAAGTGGGCGCGTGTGTGGATTTCGCTCTGCTGGTGATGAAGACCTTCGGGTTCGACCGCTTCGAAGTGGACCTGTCCACCTGGGACCCGAACGACCGCACCAAGTACTCGGGCGAAGCGGCGCAGTGGGAGCTGGCGGAGCGGTCGCTGGAGGCGGCCCTCTCCAAGCGCGGCATTCCGCACCAGCGCATGGCGGGCGAGGCGGCATTCTACGGGCCCAAGATTGACGTGAAGCTGGTGGATGCCATCGGCCGCCCCTGGCAGCTCACCACCGTGCAATTCGATTTCTTCCTGCCGCAGCGCTTCGGGCTGGAATACGTGGGGGCGGACGGCCAGACCCATCAGCCCCTCATGGTGCACCGGGCGCTGCTGGGCTCGATCGAGCGCTTCTTCGGGGTGCTGATCGAGCATTACGCCGGTGCGTTTCCGGTGTGGCTGTGTCCGGTGCAGGCCGTGGTGCTGCCCATCAGCGAGCGCCACACGGAGTACGCCCGCGAGGTGGCGGGCCAGATGCGCGCCGCCGGCATCCGCGCCCAGGTGGACGACCGCAACGAAAAGCTGAACGCGCGCATTCGCGACGCGCAGTTACAGAAGGTGCCCTTCATGCTGGTGGCGGGCGACCGCGAGGTGCAGTCGAAGTCGGTTTCCGTGCGGCGGCGCGACACGGGCGACGCGGGCTCCAAGCCCCTGGCGGAGTTCATTCCCTACCTTCGCCAGCTTATCGACAGCCGCGCCGCAAAATGGTAAGCTGTGGAGCACGGGCAAGTGTCCCTGTAGCGGCGGTCTCCGACCGCCGGTCTGGTTTGTGGACGATCTGCGGCGCTCAGAGAGCGCCGCTACAGCGCACCTGCAAGCCTTGAGTTCCAAGCACTCCAAGGCGAATGGGGTATCGGCCCGAGGGGGCCCGGAGGATTGATTTATCGCTGACCGATTCATTCGGATTAATGAAAGAATCCGTGCCCGAGAGATCCGCGTCATCGACGAGGAGGGCAACCAGCTGGGCATCATGCCTCCCTTCGAGGCGCTCAAGATGGCGCGGAATCAGGGACTGGACCTGGTCGAGGTCGCGCCCACCGCGAATCCGCCGGTTTGCCGCATTATCAATTACGGCAAGTATCTCTACCAGCAAAGCAAGCGGCAGCACGAGGCGCGCAAGCATCAGAAATCGATCGAGCTGAAGGAAGTCAAGTTCCGGCCGCGGACTTCCGAGCACGATTTTCAGTTCAAGAAAGATCACATCGCGGAGTTCCTGCAGGAAGGGAACAAGGTCAAGGCGACGATCGAGTTTCGCGGGCGCGAGATGGCGCATCGGGACCTCGGTTACGCCATGCTGGACCGCTTGATTCAGGAACTCAGCGAGGTGGGCGTGGCGGAAGCGCGCGCCCGGCAGGAAGGGCGTTTCCTGCACGTCATTTTCGGGCCGAAGAAGGCGCCCGGAGGCAAAGGCAGCGCGCCCAAAGCGGCAGCGAAATCCGCGGTTCCAGCCGCCCCTGCCCCGCCGCAGGAATCTTCGGGAGGATAAGATTTTGGCAACCCTCAAGCTCAAAACGCATAAGGGCGCGAAGAAGCGCTTCAAAATTACCGGCAGCGGTAAAGTGGTCTCTCGCCACGCCTATGCGCGGCACATTCTGACCTCCAAGAAGGCCAAGCGCAAGCGCCGGCTGGCGCAACAACGAACGGTTTCTGACGCGGACGCGGCACGCGTCCACGCCATGCTGCCTTACGGTTCCTAAGGCAGGTATCAGGGGCTATTCGACACGAATGTTCTTCCGGCAGCTAACGCCGGGAACCTGACACCTGTTCTGCAAGGGTGCGGGAAGGCCAAACGGCTGGGTGCCTTCCTTCGGTTCGTCTTGCGACGGACTGATCTTCGCGCAAAACAAAGATGTTCGCCGCGATGCCGCCCCGAAAAGTCCACTCGAAAGGAGCAAACCCATGCCCCGAGTTAAACGCGGCACCGTGCGCCGCGCTGCACGGAAGAAGCTCGCCAAGAAGACCAAAGGCTACTTCCTCACTAAGAGCAAACTTTACCGGGCGATGAAGGAGGCGGCGGACCGCGCCGGGCGCTTTGCCTATCGCGACCGTCGCCGCAAGAAACGCGACTTCCGCCGCCTGTGGATCATCCGCATCGGCGCCGCGTCGCGCCTGCACGGATTGACTTACAGCCAGTTCATCAACGGCCTGAAGAAGCTGGGCGTGGCCCTCGACCGGAAGATGCTTTCCGAAATGGCCATCCGCGACGCCTCCGGTTTTGCCGACCTGGCAGCCAGGGTGAAAACGGCAGTCGCCGGTTAGCCGTCAGCCGTCGGCAGTCGTTGGCCGTAGGGAGGGTTCCGCCCTCCTGGCTGGTCTCGATACGGCAATGTAGGGGCGGGCCTTGTGCCCGCCCGGGGCGACCACGAGGGTCGCCCCTGTCACCATGTCCATCGAAGACAAAATCGCTAAGACACTGGCCGAACTGGGCGCCGCCGACGCCCAAGCGGTGGAGTTTCTGTTCGCCGAAGTGCGCGCCGCCATGGAAGCCGAGCGGCAGGCGCTCGTTTCCGGTGGCGCGGCGGACGAGAAGGATCGCGACCAGAAGTGCAAGGCGCTCCGCGACCGCTGGCTGGCGCGCAAGGGCGGACTCGTCTCGCTCATCGACGAGAACTGGCTCAAGAAAGCTTCGAAGGAATTGAAGCCTGTCGTCGGGCGGCAGTTCAACGACCTGAGGAAGGTCGCCGCTGTGATGGAAATGGACTCACTTCGCAGCGAAGTTCGTCCAAGGCATTTTGTCCTCGAGGCTAAGCCAGATGCTTCCAAGTTCTCTGGAGGTGAGGCGGAGTTAATAGTCACGCGGGTGGTAAGAGAATCGCCAAAGGACCTCACCCTTCCCGGCTATCGCCGCCCCCTGGGTTCGCTTCATCCCATCACGCAAGTGATGCGCGAGATTGAAGACATCTTTCTCGGCCTCGGTTTCCGTATCGAGACGGGGCCGGAAGTCGAATCCGTTTATTATAATTTCGATGCGCTCAATATTCCCGAAAACCACCCGGCACGGGATGACTTCGATACCATCTATATCGATGAGCGCACGCTGCTGCGCACGCACACGTCGCCGGTGCAGATCCGCGCCATGGAAAAGTACGGCGCGCCGCTTTACCTCATCGCCCCCGGCAAGGTCTACCGGCACGACAACCCGGACTCCAGCCATTCGCCCATGTTCCATCAGGTCGAAGGTCTGGCGGTGGACCGCGACATCACTTTCGCCGATCTCAAAGGGGCCCTCGATTTCTTCGCGCGAAGATTCTTCGGCGAGCGGATTCGCACCCGCTTTTCGCCCAGCTATTTCCCCTTCACCGAGCCTTCCGGCCAGGTGGATATCAGTTGCGTCATCTGCGACGGCCAGGGGTGCCGCACCTGCAAGGAGAGCGGCTGGGTGGAGGTGATGGGCTGCGGCATGGTGCATCCCGAGGTCCTGCGGCACGGCGGCATCGATCCTGAGCAGTTCACGGGCTGGGCCTTCGGCCTGGGCGTCGAGCGCTACGCCATGATGAAGTATGGAATTAACGACATCCAGCTCTTTTATCAAAGTGATGTGCGCTTCTTAGAGCAATTTTAAGATGAAAGTTTCGCTGAACTGGCTGAAGGAATTCGTGGACGTTCCGGTTTCGCCACTCGAACTGCGCCGCGACCTTACCATGCTCGGGCTCAACACCGAGTCGTGCGTTCAGGCGGGAGACGATTGGATCCTCGACGTTGAAGTCACGACCAACCGCCCCGACTGCCTGAGCCACTACGGCCTGGCGCGCGAAATCGCCACGTTCTATCGCAGTTCGCTCAAGCAGCTCAAATTTCTTGTCAAAGAAACGGACCCTGCCACAGCCAGCCGAGTCTCGGTTGAAATCGCCGATCCGGATCTGTGCGCGCGCTACTGCGGTCGCGTGTTGGAACACGTCGAGGTGGCGCCGTCGCCCGCCTGGCTGGCGAAGCGGCTGGAAGCCATCGGCCAGCGTCCCATCAACAACGTGGCGGACGCCACGAACTACGTCTTGATGGAACTCGGGCATCCGCTGCACGCCTTCGATCTCGACCGCCTGCGCGGGCGAACGATCATCGTTCGCCGCGCCCGGCAAGGGGAGCCCCTCCGGACCCTCGACGGCCAGACGCGCACCCTGACGGCGGAGCAACTGGTCATTGCCGACGCAACGCACCCCGTGGCGCTGGCGGGCGTGATGGGGGGCGAGGAATCTGAGATTTCTCCGGCGACGAGAAACGTGCTGCTCGAAAGCGCCTGGTTTGATCCCATTTCCATCCGCCGCACCTCGAAGGCGCACGGCATGCACACGGAAGCCTCGCACCGCTTCGAGCGCGGCGCGGACATCGAAATGGCGCGGGTGGCG
>CAZHKT010000045.1:0-26078 GCA_964533045.1 uncultured Acidobacteriota bacterium
CCAGGGTAATCGGAGAGGAGAGGATCTCCGCCGGGTTGGGAGGGATCGGCCCGCAAGGGATCACCATCAAATCGGGAACGCCCGGGACGGGAAGCAGCGCTTCCTCCAGCGTCGCGTGGCCCGTCAGGCACTGGACAAATCCGGGTTTGTTCGGAACTCCCGTCGAGCGATGGCACGCGGGACGCCGCATATCACAATCGACGATGGCAACCTTGTGGCCCAGGCTGGCCAGCGTGGCGCCCAAGTTGACCGCCGTCGTGGTCTTCCCTTCGCCAGGCATGGCACTGGTAACCAGAAGCACGCGGGGCACCGGATTAGCCGAAAGCAGGATGGAAGTGCGCAGCGACCGGAAAGCTTCCTTAAAGGCCGCGGTGGTTTGCACCCCCGGCGCCATTCGTCCCTCTTGCTTGGCGCTGGAAACCGCCAAAGCCTCGGTCCCGCCCCCGCGGCTCGTCAGGCTCTTGGTGAAGGATGGAAGCACCCCAAGGGTGGGGAGACGCAGGAGGCGCTCGATCTGATCGGGGGATTTGATGGTGCTGTCCAGATATTCCTGGAAGAATGCCAGGCCGACACCGAGACCCAGCCCAAAGATGAATCCCAAGGCCAGGTTGAGCATCACGCGGGGCCGCACCGGAACTTCCGGCACTTCCGCCGGGTCCACAATGCGAATGTTGCTGGCTTTCAAACCGGCCGACACCTGAGCTTCCTTCAGCCGCTGCAGCAGTCCGTCGTAGAGTTGCCGGCTAGTGTCCACTTCGCGCTTCAGGATGGTGTACTGGATCGTTTTCTCGGCAATCTCGTTGACCTCTTTCTTTTGCATCTCGACGGCATTGGCCAGGGCTTTCTCATTGGCCACAGCCGACTGATACTGGTCCACGATATTCTGGGCGACGGCCAGTTTCTTCTGCTCGAGGGCTTCCCGCACCGCATCGATCTGTTTCTTGAGAGCAACAGCCTTGGGGTAATCGGGCTTGACGGTGGACGTCAAGTCGGAGTAATCCCGTTCGAGCGTCGCCAGATTCAAGGAAAGTTCCTGAATCAGGCGGTTATCATTGAACCCAGGAAGGTCCTGGACCAACCCGGCCTTCACCAGCCCGTATTGCGATTCTTTTTGGAAGCGCTCGGCCTGAGCCTTGGTGTACTCGGCCTGGAGTTGCATGAGGCGCTCATTGGTGAGATTCTTGCGCTCTTCGATGAAGACGATGGAATTGGCCTGTGCGTAAGCCTGAAGGGCGTCCTCGTCTTTTTCCAGCTTGGCTTTCAGATTGGCGATCTGTCCCTGCAACCAGTTGGAGGCCTTGATGGTTTCGTCCCACTTCACTTGCAGGTTCTGCTCGATGTAATCATTGGCCAATTGATTGGCGATGCGAGCCGCCAGCTTGGGGTCCTCCGAAGCGAAGCTGATCGTGACCAGGTTGCTCCGCCGCACCGGACTGACGCCCACCGAATCGATGAAGTGCTCAATCGAGTTGCGGTAGTACTCGGCGGTGGTTCCCGGGGGCGGCGTCACCGCGTTTGAAGGCAGGATTTCGGGATCCCGGCTGTACAAACCAAACAGCCCCCGGTTGCGATAAAACTCCGGCAGCCGGTAAAGCTGAAGACCCTGCACGACCCGCTCGGCCAGCGAGCGGCTGGAAAGCACCCGGTACTGGGTTTCCCGGTAGCTCTCCACGTCGGCGGTGCCGATCTGGAGGACTTCCTGGAAGTTCAGGACGTTCGGCTGCTCCGGGTTGATTTCCACCAGAACCTGCCCTTCATACACCGGATCCTTCTTCAGGGTTGCGATGGTGACGGTGGAGAAGACGACCAGCAGGCAGGTCAGGACGACCCAGCGGCGCTTCAGGATGACCTGAACATAATCGTGAAGATGCCGAAACTCTTCCGGCGCGATCTCCAGGATGCCGGGATCCGCGACCGCCTGCGGGTCAGGCCGACTCAGGCTGGTCGAGGGGTTCGACTGTCGAAGCTCAAGATCGTCCATGCATTCCGCCGTTCCTCAGAAATGGCCCGCGATTAGCGGGAACTCCAGATGATCACGCCGCTGATGGTGGCGATGGTCGCCTCAAACCCGCGTTGCAGCATCATTCTGCCTTTGCTATCGGGGATAAAGAGCACGTCGTTGGCGGCCAGGGGCGTATCCGGAGCCTTGCCCGCCAGAATATCCCCCACCCGGACAGGAATCTCAATTTTGCTTCCGTCCTCGGTCTTGCGAAAGATCCTGGCTTTATTCTTCGATGCGGTGCGATTGAGGCCCTCGGCCACGGCCAGGGCCTGAAGCACGGTGAGGTCTTCACGATCCTCCAGGACAATTCCCGCCGGCTTCTTGACGTCCCCCACAACATAAACGAGGTCCGCCTTGGTGACGCTGATGGTGTCGAGCGGCTTAATGGCGATATTCAGCCCCGCTTCCTGGGAGTAAAGCAACTTGCGGATCTCGATCTCCAGCTTGTCATCGGCCAGCAGGCGCATGCCCTCCACCAGCGGAACGTCGGCGAAGCCCCCTTTGCGAGTAATCACCAGCGTACGGCCGGCGGGCCCCGAACCTCGCTTCGACAGTCCGCCCGCCATTGACAACAGTTCGATCAGCGTACGCGGAGCTGTCAGCTGGTAAATGCCAGGTTTCTCGACCGCGCCGATCACCGACACGGATTGGGCGCGATAGTCCCTCACAAATACCGAGATTTGAGGGTCCTGGAGATAGGTCTCTCCGTACTTGGCTTCCAACTGCTCTCTCAACTGGTCCACGGTCAGGCCGGCCGCCATCACCCGGCCAATCAAGGCCAGTCCAATCATGCCATCGTTCGACACGCGGGCCGTTCGCTTCAGTTCCGGCACGTTGAAAACTTCGATTTCAAGAACATCCTCGGGCCCGATGATGTAATCGCTGCCCGGCTTCATGTCGCGGGAAACAAGCGGAGCGGCCTCCGGGCTGGACGCACCGGCCGGTTCCGGCATGTCGGGGAGTTCTTCCCCTTCCGGGATGGCATCGGGAGAATCCCCCTGGCCGGTGTCTGGCGCCGGGGGGGCAGGGGGTGCGCCCGACTGGGCGGACGCCCCGGTCACCCCATGGAACAGCAACGCAGCCAGAAAAATGGCGAACAGAATCCGGCAAAACTTCCTAGAGGGCAACACGGGTTCTCACCTCGATCCACTGATACTTGAGGTCAAGTCTGGATGTTCCAAAGGCCCGAATTTGAATCTAGCGGTAATGAAGTCATGCAGCAGAATACACGACACTTGGGCGGCCAGTCAAGGCCCATGCTGTGTTCGTGGGGTTCTCAGCCGTATCCTACGGCCTCGAGTTGGGGTGCACGGTCGATCTGCCCACAGTGAAAAAACATGCGTCAACAGTCCAGAGAGGTTGTATGCTATCAGCGATAAGACAGACCTAAAAACACGCAAAGGAACCGAAAGTGGTGCGACTTTGTGTCAACTCATGAAGAGAGGATGACCAATATGATGAAACGGTTCAAGTGGGGTGCTGTAACCTTTCTATTGATCTTGGTTCTGGGTCTCGCCAGCCCGTTGAGCGCGCGCACCGGAAAACTCCGGATTCGCGTAGAACCCAGTCAGGCATATGTCTTCGTTGATGGCGCCGCGAAAGGGGACGCCAGCATGTCCGGTTTCAGTCGACTTATCCTGACCCGTGTGTCCCCCGGGGAGCACACGGTCTCGATTTACAACTATGGGTACGTTCCCGTCATTCGCAAGGTCAACGTTGCGGAAGGAGAAACCGTCAAGCTCGACATCACCATGGAGCCCATCCCAGGGACCCTCTCAGGCCCGTGGGGCAGGCTGCAGTTTGAACGTGGCGGCCATTCCGCCGTGCTCATGAACGGCAAGACGCCCGACTTCTACGTGGGCGAGGCCGACGACTTCAACAACGACATCGGATGGAAACAGGAACTTCTCGTTCCCCCCGGAACACACGCGATCACGCTGGTTCATGAAAATCAGACCGTTTGGTCGGGAACGGTCAACGTGGAGGCTAATAAGCGCACGATTGTCAACGTCGGCTCGGGCAATCAGACCACGGTGGACTGGCCGCGGGGGGCAACCCTGAGCAATCTGCCGCGCTTCAGCGCCGGGATTGCCAGCGCCACCGTCGCGGTGGCGCCGGTCACGGGCCAGATCTCCGCCGTCTCCACCTCCATCGGCTGCGGTGAATCCACCCGCCTGAACTGGACTTCGGCCGGTGCCGCAGCGGGCAATATCAGCGGCATCGGAGAGGTCGCTCCGGCGGGCAGCCAGGAGGTCAGCCCCACCAGCACGACCACTTATACCTTCACGGCGGCGGGCCCCGGTGGTGTTCAAAAATCCACCGCCACGGTGAATGTGGAAAGCGGGATTAGTCTTTCGTTTTCGGCCTCGCCCCTGGAGATCCGTTACCGGAAGCAGGGCGGCCAGGTCGTCGCGGAGAATTCCGCCACCCTGACCTGGTCGGCCAAGAATGCCGGCGAGGTTTCGCTCGATGGCCAGGGGGGCCTGGGTGCAAGCGGCACCAAGACCGTCCAGCCCATGCCGAGCTGGACGGGGGCGGGGGACCTGGACCAAACCGTCAATTACAAGCTGACGGCTACGAACAAATGCGGCGGTTCGGAGACCCGGACGGTGGCTGTGCGTCTGGTGGGAACGGCCGAGAAGCTTGGCAAGAGCGTGGTGGAAGAAACGCTCGAGACTCGGCTGGCCATCAACAGCATCTATTTCCCCACCGCCATCCCACGCAAGAGTCAGAAGGGGAGCGGCCTGGTGCTGAGCCAGCAGCAACGCTTGGACCAGCTCGCCGAGGACTTCAAAAAGTACCTCGAATTCCAGCCCAAGGCCCGGCTCATTTTGCAGGGGCACGCCGACGTTCGCGGCTCCAAGAATTCCAACCAGGAACTCTCCGAACGCCGCACCGCCAGCGTAAAGAACTACCTGGTGGCGAAGGGCATCTCCGAATCCGCCATCGAGATGCGCGGACTGGGAGCGGAATACCAGTTGGATGAAGCCTCGGTTCGGGATCTGATCGACAAGAACCCCAACCTGTCCGAGAAGAGCCGCAAGGCGGCGCGGGCCAAGATCAAGCAGTTCATCCTGGCCAACAACCGTCGCGTGGACATATCACTCAGCACCACCGGCCAGCAATCGGCGCGATTCTTCCCCTATGACTCGCCCGACGCTCCGGAATTGCTGGGCGAGAAGCCGCCGCGCATGAAGTAGTCGCTGACCGCCGGGGTCGCGTTTTACCGAGGAGGTTGCCGGTCCCATGCCGTGCAACCTCCTCTTTTCTTTCCCGGGTCGGATCAGGAGAGTGATCGGCCTTTCGTTTCGGGCAGGGCCAGGGCGAGCGTCGCAGCCACGGCAAAGGCCAGCCCGCAAATCCAGAACGACGAATCCAGTCCGGCGCGGCCGGCCAGCACGCCCAGCAGCCAGGGCGCGGCGGCACTGAAGATCCGTCCGAAGTTGTAGGCAAGCCCCATTGCTGAAGCCCGGACGGCGGTGGGAAATAATTCGGCGGAGATGATGCCGAAGCCGGTGAAGTGGCCGGTCCCGAAGAAAGCAAGGACGGGACCGAGCAGCAGCAGCCAGCGTGCGTCGGCGCGCGCGTAGAGGGGGACCAGAAGCGCCGCCAGCAACAGGTAGCCGATGTAGGTTCGCCTTCTCCCCAGCGCGTCGCTCAGGAACCCGAATGTCACGTAGCCCAGCCACATCCCCGCCTGCATGACGACGATCCACAGGGACGAGGCGGCCACGGTCAGTCCCCGGCCTCCCTGTCCGGCCGGAAGCGCCAGAAACGACGGGATCCACGTGAACAGGCCCCACCAGCCAAATAGCGCGGCGGAGTTCATGAGCAGGGCAAGCAGCAGGGGACGCCCGATGCGGGCGGGCGCGGCCTGGGGAGAGGGCGACGCGCCGGGATGAACTCTGACCGATGGCTGGTCAAGCCAAACCGGCGATTCCTCCACGCCACGGCGGATCCAGAGCGTGAGCAGCGCGGGAAGAATCCCGGCGAAGAACACCGCGCGCCAACCCCAGCGCGGCAGCACCACCGCCGCGATCAGCGCCGCCAGCGCATAACCCACCGCGAAGCCGCTCTGCATGAGCCCCATCGCCTTGGCGCGATGCTCGCTCCGCCAGGTCTCGGCCACCAGCGCCGCGCCCGTCGCCCATTCACCGCCCATGCCGAGACCCAGCAGAGCGCGGAAGACAATCAGATCCCCCAGGCCCCGAGACAATCCGCAGGCCGCGGTAAAGACGGAATAAACCAGGATGCTCAGCATCAACGCCCTGCGGCGGCCGTAACCATCGGCAAGAAGCCCGAACAGGACTCCTCCCGCCGCCGAGGAGACCAGCGTCACCGACGCCAGCAGACCTGCCTCTCCCGTGGTCAGGCGCAGCGAGCGCATCAGTTCGCTTATCACCATGGCGTAAAGGGTCACGTCCATGCCGTCCAGCATCCAACCCAGCATGCTGGCCAGCAGCGCACGGCGCTCGCGAGGCGTCGCCGTTATAAGGAAATTCAAGGCCGTCATGAGTCCAAGAGCATAAACGTTCGCCGGCGGAAAGCAGCGAAAAAAACGGGCCGAGAGACCGGCCGCCCCGCCGGCCACCGCCCAGGAAGGCCGAATAATCCGTTGTGCTCAGCCCTATGTTTGTGGTATGGATTAGCCCTCTTCGCAAGAGGAGAAGTCAGCGATCCCGATTTGAGTTCGTGACAGATTTGAAAAGTTTGCAGGCCGCCCGGCAGCAACGGGCCGCCCTCTCCAAGGAGATACTCTATGGCAAATTGTGCGAAATGCGGATCGGAGCTCTTACCCGGCGCGGCGTTCTGCGGCGCGTGCGGCGCCACGGTGGCCGCGGCGGCACCGCCCCCGGCGGCGCCCGCCGCCGCGCCCAGCACGCCCAGTGCAGCGGGTTCGGGCGGATTGCCCTCCAATGTGGCCGGGGCGCTGGCGTATTTCACCATCATCCCGGCGATCATCTTCCTGGTGGTTGAACCCTTCAACAAGGACCGCTTCGTCAAATTCCACGCGTTTCAGTGCCTGTTCCTGGCCGCGGCCATGTTCGTGTTTGGGGTTCTCTACCTGATCGTTTCGGTGGTCGTCAACTTCATCCCCGTGGTGGGAACGATCATCGGGATCATCATGTGGATCCTGATTGTCGTTATCCAGTTGGGCTTGTTAGCGCTGGTGATTTTCCTGATGTACCAGGCGTACAACGAAAAGAAGTTCAAACTGCCGTTCATCGGCAACCTGGCCGAACAGCAGGCGGAAAAGTAGCAGACGCACTTCCAATTCGGGCCGGCGTGAATCCGCAAACGCCGGCCCGGCCTCGGGCTGGCCGTCCCCGCTGAGTTCTCTCCCACAGCTTTTCTCTTGACAATTTGGCGCGGTCAGAGCAAGTTAGCAGGTTTCGGACTGCCTCGTTCCCCGCCGCAAAGGGGCAGGCTTTCCGATCGCAAGGACTATGCAGGTACGTGTCTGTTTTCACGATCAATGTTTTGATGGCGCCTGTTCGGCAGCGGTGTTTACGCGCTTTTATCGCGAATGCGTGAACCCCCAGGCGGAGATGCGCTACCGCGGCCTGATGCACCGCGCCGGGCAGCTTTTCGAAGCTGACATCTTCGACTCGGAAGAAAACGTCATCGTGGATTTCAAGTACTCCTCGAGCGACCGCCTGACGTGGTGGTTCGATCACCATCAAAGCGCTTTCCTGACCGAGGCGGACGCGGCCCACTTCCGCCAGGACCGCAGCGGCCGGAAGTTCTACGATCCCAATTTCAAATCGTGCACCAAGTTCATTGCGCACGTGGCGCGCGACCGGTTCGGCTTCCAGGGCACCGACCTGGACGAGCTGATTCACTGGGCCGACATCATTGATGGGGCGCAATACCCCGATCCGCAGACGGCGGTGGAGATGAAGCATCCCGCCATGCAGATCACGCTGGTGATCGAGGCCACGCGCACCAAGGGCTTTGTGGCGGACCTGATCCCGCATCTCACTGCCCGGACGCTGGCGGAAATTGCGGCGATGCCCGTGATCGCGGACGCTTTCCGTGCGCTGTTCGAACAGCACGAGCGCACCATGGATTTGATCCGGAGCCGGGCCCGGCTGAACGACGGCGTGATCTACTTCGACTTGTCGGACCAGGAATCGGAAGGCTTTAACAAATTCATTCCCTACTACCTCTTTCCGGGGGCGGTTTACAGCGTGGCGCTCAGCCACTCCCGTGAGCGGACCAAGATCGCGGTGGGCAGCAATCCGTGGAACCCGGCGCCCAAGAACGCCAACCTGGCCAGCATCTGCGAGCGCTTCGGCGGCGGCGGGCACGCCAAGGTCGCCGCCATTTCCCTGCCCCCTGGGGATCTTGAATCCGGACGAAAAGTGGCGCGTCAAATCGTGGAGGAGCTGGAGAAGGAAGCGAGCCAGTAGACGGGCCGGAGGTGCATTCCGCAGCGAAGCGCTTGCCAGCGCGCTCCGGCTGTGATAAGAAGTTGCGGTATCAAATAGCATTTTTGAAGGTTGAACGAACAGGGCAATGAATGGCGGTTGATGGAACGCCCGGGCGCCAGGGTCGCCGCTTCGCCTCGATCTCCCCGCCCCCGGCGTGAGCCACCGCCCGGGACGAGACTGGCCGCCGACGCGGCCGGAGGATTCCCTCAGAAGGGATAGAGACAGCGTGGGCCAAAGTTTAATCAGCAACCCCAGCCCGATTCAAGTGGGGGTTTACGGCATGTCGGACGTCGGGCGCGTCCGGAAAAACAACGAAGACAATTTCGTCGTTTGCAACTTGACGACCGGGGAGGCAGCGCTGACCCCGGCGCTTTGCTCTCATGAGCTGGGTTCGCGCGGGACGCTTCTCCTGGTGGCCGACGGCATGGGGGGCGAAGCTTCCGGCGAAGTGGCCAGCCAGATCTGTGTCACCACCGTTCCCAAACGCCTCTACGAGAATCTGAAATCGGTGCCGGTCATTCGTGAGACCAATTTCGTCCTCCTGCTGCGCGAAGCCGTGGAGTTCGCCAACCAGATCATTTTTCAGAAAGCGCAGGGTGACGCGGCCACTCGCGGCATGGGCTGCACGGCGACGGCGGCGGCACTGCTGGGCCCGCACCTGTTCGTCGCGCAAGTGGGCGACTCGCGTGCCTACCTGGTCCGCAACGGGCAATTGGTGCAACTGACCCGGGATCAAACCTATCTCAATTACCTCGCCGACATCGGTGCGGAAGTGCCGGAGGATCCGGAGAAGGACAGCCGGCGCAGCATTCTGACCCAGGCCGTCGGCAGCAGCGAGTCGGTGGACGTCAAGGTAACCTACACCAAGGTGCGGCAGGGCGATTCGATCCTGGTGTGCAGCGACGGCCTCTACAACATGGTCAAGGCACCGGAATTGTTAGGCGCGCTGACCCACGACGGCCCGCTGCCTGAAATCTGCCGGACGCTGATCGGCCACGCCAATGCCAATGGCGGCGCGGACAACATCACGGTGATTGTCGCCCGAGTCCAGGGCCCGGGGCTGGCCCCGCCGGATGCGGCCGCCTCGGTGGAACTGCGCGAGTTTCGTGAGGAAGATTTCCAGCCGCAGGCCTGAGCAGACGGAGTGACCCGGCCTGAGGCCCGGCTTTTCCGAATATATCGGAACCAGTATGAGATGCCCCTCGTGCGGAGAACCCGTCGAAGCCAATTTCCAGTTCTGCGGCAACTGCGGGGCCACCATCTCCGGACCTGAGGAGGAGGCGCCACTCATCGCCGTCGTGAGCGCCCGCGCCAAGGAGCCTTCCCTTCTCGCCGAAGAATCCGCGGCCCATCCGGTGGCGCCACCCGAGCCCGCCCCTCTCCCGGCAGCGCCTGTGCCTGTTTACAAACTGATTGCGACGGGTGGGCTGCTCTCCGGCCGAACCTTCACCATCGGGCCCCAGGGGCTGCTGATCGGCCGCGACCCGGCCAATTGCCAGGTGGTGGTCGCCGACGATGAAATCTCCCGTATTCACGCCTGGATTGGTTTCGATGAGACCGGGCAGGTCATCGTGCGCGACCGCAAGTCCGCCAACGGCACTTACGTCAATCAGGTTCGCATCCAGGAGCGCGTGCTCCGCCCCACCGATGTAGTCGCGGTGGGGTTGGATCAGAAGCATCTCTTTCAGGTCCAAGCGGCGGAGGTCGCGGCCGAACCGGCCGCAGCCGCCCCCGCGCCCCCCCACCCCGCCGGACCCAGCCGCGGGGAGACCCAGCTGCTGCGACGCCAGACCACCGCGGAGTTCGCCGCCGTGCAGGCCACGGAAAAGGCCGTGGGCGGCACCGTTGCCATCAAGCTGACCGATCTCTCCGCCAAGGCCCACGTCGAATTGATCGTGGACAAGTACGCGGTCAAGACCATCGAGATCGGCGAGAAGGGACTTGCGGTCGGTCGCGACGCGGCACGCTGCCAGGTGGTAATGGAGCATCCCTCGGTCTCCGCCCTGCACGCTGAAATCACCAGCAAAGAAGGCAAGGTCATCATCTCCGACCGTTCGACCAACGGCACCTTTGTCAACGGCAAGCGCGTCCAGACGGCGGAACTCGCCGACGGCGATTACATCACCTTCGGCCGCTACGCCGGCAAGTCGCTCATCTTTCGAACCGGGCTGGAACCCAGGCTCAAAGTGGAAAAGCTGGACCTGACCAAGGACCGCATCCGCATCGGACGCGACCCGTCCAACGATCTCGCGATCGACCACCCGGTGGTTTCCAAGTTCCATGCCGAGATCGTGAAGCAGGGCGACCAGTACGTGGTGCTCGACCTGGGCTCGACCAACGGCACCTACGTGAACGGCATCAAGATCAAGCGACACGAATTGCAGGAGCTCGACCGCATTGTGGTGGGGCCGTCCGAACTGCACTTCGCCGGCGGCAGCCTCTCCCACGCGCCCGACGAGCAGGTGGTCCGGCTCGACGTCCAGAACCTCAATTTCCAGGTCACCGATCGCAACACGGGCAAGCCCAAGCTGCTACTCGATGATATTTCGCTGGTCATCAAGCCGCGCGAACTGATCGGACTGCTGGGTCCGAGCGGGGCGGGCAAGTCTACCCTGATGAACGCCCTCAATGGCTTCACCCGGCCGACCTCGGGCGCGGTGCTGTATAACCAGGCCGAGCTTTATGAAAACCTCGACAGCCTGAAGTCCACCATCGGGTTCGTGCCGCAGGAAGACATCATGCACAAGCAGTTGAGTGTGCGGCGATGTCTCTACTATGCCGCCAAACTGCGCTTGCCTGAAGATCTGTCGGAAGAGGAACTCAACCGCCGGGTTGAGGAGATGCTCGAGATTCTCAAGCTCGATCCACAGCGCTGGGACAATCCCGTCTCTACCCTCAGCGGCGGCCAGCGCAAACGCGTGAGTATCGGCATCGAGCTGCTGCCCAAGCCCGGGGTCCTCTTCCTCGACGAACCCACGGCCGGCCTCGACCCGCGCACCGAAACGCTGATGATGATGCTCTTCCGGCAGCTGGCCAACCAGGGCTCAACCATCATCATTACCACCCACCTGCTGGCCTCGTTCGGCGTGCTGGACAAGGTGGTGGTGCTGGTGCAGGGCCGCCTCGCTTTCTACGGCCCGGGCAACAAGTTCCTGGAATATTTCAAGGCGCCCGTCCCCGCCGACGTCTACGACGACCTGACCGACAACAACACCGTTCCCTATGCGCTGGAATTAAAGAAGCGGTTTTCGGAATCCTCCCTCTACAAGGAACAGATCGTCGAGCCGATGAAGACGGCGGTGCCCGCCGCCCGGCCCGCCGCCGCGCCAGGGAAGAAGAAAACCACCGAAAAGGGTTCGATGATTCACCAGTTCCGCGTCCTGACGCGGCGCAACTGGGAACTCAAGTTCGGCGACCGCGGCCAGACCGCGCTGCTCTTTTTGCAGGCCCCCCTCATCGCCCTGCTCGTCAGCCTGATGGCCGGCGAGCCGAACCAGATCCAGACCATCTTCATGGCCATGTTCGCGGCGCTGTGGTTCGGCTGCTCCAACGCCGTGCGCGAAATCGTGGACGAGCAGACCATTTACAAACGCGAGCGCCAGACGGGACTGAAAATCCCCTCTTACGTCTTCTCCAAGCTCTTCGTCCTGGCCTTTATCGCACTGGTGCAGTGCACGTCGGTGGTCGTCATCCTGCTGTTTGTTCGGCGCGCCCTGGTGCTGAGCGCGGGAGAAATACTGGGTACGATCCTTATCATGTTCCTGGTGGCGGTGAACGGCACGCTGATCGGACTGGTCATCTCCAGCCTGGTCAACACTCCCGAAAAAGCGCTCTCGCTGTTCCCCTTGGTGCTGATTCCGGAACTGCTCCTTTCCGGGCTCTTCCTACCGGTGAAGCCCATTCAGACCATCATTCCGATCACGGTCGAGCAGCTCTTCGAAGGCAGAATGTTCGCCCAGCCGGAAGCCAAGAAGGAGGCCGCCGACCTGATGAGCGCGGAGGCCGAAGCGGCGCGCTCAACCGCCGGAGCGCATCAGGTGGCGGGCGCCATCCAGCCCTCCGAGGCCACGCAGAAGGTCTTCCACAAGTACACGCCCGCCCCCGTGGCGGGCATGCCGACTTTCGTGCGCATGCTGTCGATGCTGGCGGTCTCGCGTTGGGGCCTGGAGGCGCTCTCGGACGTGTGCATCCACGGACCGCACTCCATCCAGGATTACGCCTACAAGATTATCAATACGGTCCATATCTCCATGCACCCGGACGACGTGGACAAGCTCAAGGAAGGCTTGGAGAAGCCGGCCGAGGCGTTTGCGGAATCGGCCAGTTTCCCGCTGCCCTCGGATTTCTGGAAGGATAAAGCGCCGTACCTCGGTATCTTGACCGCGCACATACTGCTGACCACGCTCGCCGTCCTGCTGCTCATGAAGCGCAAGGACGTGGCATAGGGGTAGCGCCGGGCACGTCATTCCGCCCTGCGGCATTTTCCGCGGGGGCGTTGAAGCACCGCCCCGCTGGAAAGCGAGCGTTGCGCTCCAAGGAGGAAATATGGATTCCGGCAACTCTGGCGTGAAAACACTGCTCTATGTCGTTCTGGTCCTGGCACTGCTAGCCGTGGGATCGAATTTCTATCTGGTGTCCCAGCTCGACCGCAACAGCCAGGAACTGGCCAGTCTGCGCCTGCTGCTGCAGAAGCAGATGATGGGCTCGGCGCTCGAAAAAGCCGAAGAAATGCAGAAGAAGATGGAAGCGCTCGACCGGAGCGCTTCGGGCATCGACGCCAAGATGCAGAAGGCTCAGGACGATTTCGTCATCCGCATGAACAAAGAACTCCCCGCCATGATGGACCGCTACATCGCCCAGCGCGCCGGCAAAATCCAGCCCATGATCCCCGACGACGTGAAGGAAAAGATCAAAGGCCAGATCCCAAAGTAGCGTCAGCATCGCCACCATGACGCCGTGGTACATTGCGACCGAGAAGTTCGGACCCGCCGCTGGCGATAACTGGCTCCGATACCTCAAGTTCTCCGGGCTGACTCAACTCGATGAATTGGTCACACTCTGCCCGATCATGGGCAAGACGCTTTTCCAGGAAATCCGTCCGGATTTCTGGCCGCATATCGTAAATGAAGACTTCATGCTGAACTTCTTTACTGATCTGGAGTTTCTCCTAAAGCAAGTGGCCGGGCGAGAAAACTTCAACCAGCTCTGCGTTTTTCGCAATCCGCCCACGCAACCCCCTCCGCCCGCCGGGCCGCTCCGCTTCGGGTTCTTGGGATACGACTTGGTGGATGTACAACACTCCGCCAGCGCGCTGAGCAACTGCGGCGGCTTCCCGCACGCGTTTTCGAATGAAGAGCTGACGTCGAAGGGACTGCTCGCTTCGCACGCCCGCGCCGTGGAGGTTCAGGCCGCGCTGCGGCGCCACTACCCGCAAGAGCCTCACGCCGATTGCCACGTCTGGGCGATCTTCCGACACCAAGACTGATCCGCAAGAAGCGCGATCCCAGATCAACGAGTGAGGTTTTCGAAAAGGAAGAGTCCCGATTTCCCCGCGACGAGGATATCGAGATCGCCGTCGCCGTCGAGGTCGACGACGGGGATCTGCATACCGCCGCCGGCGCGCGAGGCGTAGTCAATGATGTGGCGCCGGAACTGGATCCGGTCACCGGTCCGGTACTGCTCGTACCAATAAATGCCCAGCGGCTCATTGGCGCCGGGATCGGTTTCGTGCGCCCAGAGGCGCTTGCCGCTGACGATGTCGAGCCGCCCGTCGCCGTTCACGTCGGCCAGGGTGAGGGCGTGCGCCTGCGACCACGCCTTTTCAATCCAGTGCTTCTCCCAATAGCGCAGTCCCGCCTCGTTGCGCTTCTGCTCCATCCAAAAGATACCGTAGTCATGTCCCATGCTGGCGATGAGATCGGCCAGGCCGTCGCCATTCACGTCCAGCGTATAGATGAACCCGGTATCGCCCAGGGCGAATTCGGGATGAAATTCCCAATTTGGCATGCGCGGGTCGGCGGGGGCTTCCAACCAGCCGTGCGGCGTGACGATATCGGTGCGCCCGTCGCCGTTCACGTCGCCGGCGCCGATGCCATGGCCGTAGCTGCGCGGACTCACTGGATGCGCGATCCAGCCACGCTTCGGATCGAGTTCATACCAGGTGGTCGGTGTGCGGATATCGCCAAACTGCGGCAGCAGCGTGTCGGCCTTGCCGGTGTTGAGCAGGTCCACCAGGAATGCAAATTCGACGGGCGAAGCCTTGGTGATTTGGTGCTCGGCCCACGGCTTGCCAGATTTCCCGGGATTCTCCCACCAAGAGAGCGGTTTGTCCCAATACGAGGCGCTGACGATGTCCAACCAGCCGTCGCCGTTGACGTCAATGGCCAGGTCGCTGAGATCCTGGAAGTACCCGCCGCTATATCCGAGGTCGCGGAAGCGGTGCCGCGTCCACGCCGGCGGCACGTTCCGCCCGCCCTGCGGCGACTGCTCGTACCAATAGTCGCCGGAAACGATATCCAGGAGATGATCGCGGTTGATGTCCGCGACCGTCACCGTCTCGCACGGGCCGAGATCGATCGTGTGCTTTTCAAATGGGACCTCGTCGCCGCCCGCCGCCGGCGCGCCCGCCGGAAGCATCCAAAGGATGAAAATGCAGGACGAAAGCAGGAGAAGTTTCATGGTCGTCGCCGAGAGCAGGTGCGTCATAGCGGCGGCGAGGACGCCGCCGCGACAGTAGTAGCGGCGGGCTTCAGCCCGCCACTTTCTGGCGACCTGAAGGTCGTCGCTACGTCGCAGGTCGCCGGCCCGCGCTCCGGCGGCGAGGACGCCGCACCGACAGTCACGCAATTCCCATTTCGTGCGCGAGGTTCCTGATGAATCCGAGTCCCTGACGCGCCAGGTCGTCGCCGGTGGGCGCCAGGTCGCGCCAGATGGCGGCGGCGGCGGCGAGGTCGGGCTCCGGCTGGGCGAACGACTCGATGGTCAGCCAGCCCGAGTAGCCGCTCTGCTTCAGCACCTCCAGCACCCCGCGCCAGTCGCAATGGCCCGTGCCGGGAATGCCGCGGTCGTTTTCGGAGAGGTGCACGTGGCCGACATCACGAATCACGTTGCGGAGCGACGCGACCGGGTGCGGCTCCTCGATGTTGGAGTGGAAGGTATCGAAATGAATCTTGACGTTGGGCGCGCCCACGTCGCGCACGTAGCGCGCCGCGTCTGCCAGCGTGTTGAGGAAGTAGGTCTCGAAGCGGTTGAGCGGCTCGGGGCAAAGCACCACGTTCTGCCGGCGGGCGTGCTCGGCGGCCTTCTGCATGCCCTCCACCGACCACTGCCATTCATCCTCGGTGCGGCGCAAGCCGGTCATCACGCCCAGCGCCGCGTAGAGCGGTCCGCACATCACGCGCCCGCCCAGTTCCGCCGTGCGGTCCACGCACTTCTTGAGGAAGTCCACGCCACGCGCCCGCGTCATGGCATCCTTGCTCACCAGGTTCGCCTCGCGTGGCAGCACGACGCAGGTCGTGCGCCCCAGCCCGTGCTGGTCGAGCACGGCGCGCAGGCGCGGGAGATCCTCTGGAATGTGGGGGGAAAGAAATGGCTCGACGCCGTCAAAACCCCACTCGCGGATGCGGGCAAACAGCGCCTCGTGCGCGCGCCCCACGCGCGTCGTCCACACCATCATGTTGACGCCGAATTTCATGGAATGGAGGTGGGCTGCGCGACCGCGTAAAGCACTTCGCCATGCGCAAGCGCGGCGCTGCTTTGCGAGTCCGAAACGGCGTCAAATCGTCAGACCATCTTCACTTCGGTACGGAAGATCTGCTCGCCGAGGAAGAACTCATCGCCGTGGCCGAGTTCCGCTTCGCCCCGAATCCGCCGGTAGACACCGTTGCGGCTCTTCATGTCGCAGAGGGTGAAGCCGCCGCCCTGCGCCACGATCTTGGCGTGCTCGCCCGACATGTAGGGATCGGTCTTGAATGTCAGGTCGCCCCGGGTGCGGCCGAGGGTGGTTTCCGGCTTCTCGATCTTGAAAGTTTCAATGGGCTCTCCCGACAGGTGAATGCGCTCGAGCTTGCCCCTGGGCGCCGCGCCGGTGCCCGGGGCCATTCCCATCACCACGCGCGTGCCCTCGATGGGGCCGGTGTCCTGATCGGGCAACTCGATGGTGAATCGAAACAGCTGCCGCCCCACCAGAAAGACGTCGCCGGAATGGAGCGGCGTGTCTTTGCGCTGCTTGACGAAGGTGCCGTTCTTACTGCCCAAATCTTTCAGAACGACCTTGTCGCCGCGCACCGCGACCGAAGCGTGTCGCGCGGAGAGCAACGTATCATTGGGGTAACTCAAGTCACAATCGCCCTGGCCGATCAGGGTCTCCTTGGTAATGCGCATCACCTTGCCCGTGGAACCATCCTGCTTCAGTTCCACAAGGGAAGCTTCCGCCTTGGGGAGATGGAAGCCCGTGAAAACTGCCGTCCCCTCGCCCACGCCCAGCTCTTCGATAGCTGGCCCAGCCGCCTTAGGAACTGGCGGTGGCGCGACGGGCGCTGAAGGGGGCGGGGGAGGCGCGGCCTGCGGCACAGGAGCCGGAGGCGGCGCGACGGGGGCCGGCGGAGGAGCCGCAGGTGCCGGAGGCGGCACGGCAGGCCGGGGAGCCGCCACGGCGGGTCGCGGCGGCGGTGGCGGTGCCGCGGCAGATGGTGCCTGCGGAGCGAGAGGTCGCAGCGGAGGCCGTGCTGCCGCAGGACGCACCGGTGGCATGGCTTGCGTCGGGATATCCGCGGGACGAGCCGCGGGAGCGGGAGGGGGCGCAGCGGGCGTGATCGGCGAACCGCAATAGCCGCAGAAGCGGCTGGTGGCCGGCAGCATCTTGCGGCAGCGCGGACACGCGACCTGACCCGCCGGCGTGGGAGCGGCAGGCCGGGCGGGCTGGGCGGCCGCCGCTTGAGCCTGCATCGGCTTGCCGCAGCGCGCACAGGTAGCCGCAGACGCCGGGTTCGGCGTCCCGCAGGACGGACAGCGGATATACCTTATCGTTCCTTGTTCCGTATTATCCTCAGGCATGGACTCGTCCTCGATTGAAGATCTTCAGGCTAGGGGTGGCCTTCGCGTACCCACAGCGGGTTAGTATAACAGCGAAATTCTTCCCCGCCACTATTCCGTGTGCGCAATTCGAAACGCAGATAGGACCATCCGGAACCCGCCTGGGCCGCGCCCGAGGGCCATCCCATGGAAACCCAGCCTTGGCTCGTCAGTTCCTGGCCGGAAGGAAGCGGCAGGTCGTGGGGTGTCGTCTCCCCCTCGCTTGTGCCCCGAATCAGGCGAAGCGAAACCACCGGACCCAGTTCCGGCGTGCTCGCCCACTGAATTTGTACGGAAGGTTGATGCCCTTTGTCAATCGTTCCTTCACCACCGGGCAGAATGTCCGGTTTGCCGTCGCCGTCCGCATCAATGGCCGCAACGAGAAGCGGGCCGTTGGAAATCACGCTCTGCCCAGCGCGCAGCGCCCGCAGCACGTTTTCGCCGCGCGCGCCCATGCCCTGCGGACAGTAAACCACCGTTGTCAGTTTGCCCAATGCGTTGTCCTCAGCATAACCGGCCAAGCCGCGCGAAGGCTTGGAGAGAAAGTCCACCGAGTCCATCGTGGCTTCGTAATTGAAGTCGCCGTGCGCGTCGGAACCGGCGGCGATGAAGACCTTGAAAAGGGGTGAGGCTGCCGATTCCCCGCCACCCAGTCCTCTGGCCAGGAGCGGCCGCCAGCCGCGTTCGATGCCGCGCTCGAGGCGCATGAAGTGATTCGCCTGATCGTCCGGCTGAAAACAATGGGCAGGATCGGCGCCGCGGCGAAGGCAGTAAGGATCGCGCGCGTCGCCGGCCGTGACCGTGGTGGCGCGGTTCCACGGCTCGAGTCCCACCAGCGCGGGCGCCAGACTCCTGCCGTCGGGCGCGAGAAAGTCAATCGCCAGATCCCATTCACCGCCGCGCAGGACCGGGCTGACGGGATCGAAAGGATGGGCGGCGTAGGCAAAGCCTCCCGCTGCCGCCACGCGCTCGAGCGCCGCCCGCAGCGGCATCGCCGGACTGGCCGGCGAACCGTCGCCCGTGGTGATCACCGCGTCCCCTCCCTCGCCCGCTGAAAAGCCCCTGTCGGGATCGTCGGGTGATGGCAGCGCCACCAGGTGCAGAGAGTTCAGCAACGTGTCCTTGCCCGAAGTGGTCGTCAGTTCCTCGCCGCGAATGAACTGCACCTGGTCGTCACGCAATTTCCTGACTTCTTCCAGCTCTTGCGCGAAACGCTCCGGATTCAAATCCGTGGAATGATCGGCGAGCACCACCCAATGAAGCCCGGTGTGCAGCGCCGCCTGGCGCGTCACCTCCAGCGGATGTCCCCGTTCGGCGGCGTTGTCGGTAAACGACGAGTGGTAGTGCATGTCGCCGCGGTACCATCCGGTGATCTGCGGCAGCGGCCCGGCCTTCAGCCTCACCCGCAGGTAAGTATTCTGGCTCGGCCAGCCCGCCACACGGATCGCCACCATCAGGTCCGCGACCTCGGGCAATGCGCCGAGGAAGTTCTTCCGCAAATAGCTGAGAATTTTCTCGCGTGGGATCTGGAGGGTGTGCTCCCATCGGTCCTTGATTTCCAGCGGTTCTCCGCCGGGCTGGCTCACCAGGGTCCAGGTGGATTTTTCATCCAGCAAAAGAGGCTTTTCGGGGAACTGCCTCCTGGCCCCCGGTGGCTTGGCATAGAGGTTGACGCCTTCCAGCTCCAGCGGTTCTCGCGTCACGTAGGGCGCCAGCCGGGTAATGGCGCTTTTGCCCGTCTTCTCGACACCGTTGATGATCTGCAAGTGAATCGGCAGATTCGGGTCCTTCGCGTTCCGCAAGACATAGGGCGCGTCGGCACGGAAGAACACGCCGGTGCGAGACAAGGTTTCCTTGATGTTCTCAAAATCCGTCTGTGCCACGGCGACGCGCAGAGGGGCCAGGAGAAGCGCCGCGACCATGAGGAGGAGAAGGCGCAGAAGCTGAGAGCGGGCGGGCATCAGGGAGCAAGTTTAGCGAGGATTGAGACAGAAATACAGAGGGCAGGTTCGGAACAGAGGGCCACCGCCTTGCCTTCCGGCGTCACCAGCGGCGCGCCGGCCTGGCCAGGATGAAGGGAACGCGTCAGTGAGATGCTTCCTTCCCCCTTGCCCACTTCCACTTCCTCCGGCTTGGGCGACGCTTTCGGCTGGCTGAGTCCGTAAGGGAAACCCAGCAGCGAAAGTTTCGCGCCCTCGCCGACGGTTGCGTCGGCCGCAAGTTCCAGCGGCTGGAACTTCTCGCCGGTGAGCTTCAGAATGGCCCAATCGCTCTCGCCGCCCGCGTGAAGATCCAGATTCGCCTTCTCGTTCGAATCCGGGTCCTGGTACTCGGACTTTACAAACGTGTCGGGAGATGTCTGGAGAACCTGAAGGGTATGCTTCTCGGTGCTCAGGCCCGCCGCCAGGTCCGGCGTCCCGTCCCCGCCCAGCAGCGCCGCACCTGCGGGCCAGGCCGCGACGCGAACACTCTTCGGATCCACTTCCAGTTTGTCGCGCGTCATCAGCAGCACTATCTGAGGATCGAATTTCCAGGGTTCGATCACGCGCTTGGCGGTGGCCAGTTTGCCATCGGCGGAAATCAGGAATCCTGTCCCTGCGGTCGAGAATTTCTCCGAAGCGCCCGAGGCCGGGTCGCGCAGCGCGTACTCGGTATAAATCAGATAGAGCGATTCCGCCCCCTTCTGCTCCAACGTCTTGGCTCCCGCCATCCTGGCGACGTGCTCTTTGGCCAGCGCGATGGCGGCGGCGCTCTGCGGGTCGGCCAGCGCGGCCAGGATGCCGCTGGCCGCCATGCGCAGCAGGGGCCGTCCGGCGAACATCTCGAGCGGAATCTCCTCCTTCACCGGCACGGGCAGGACCAGACGTTTGGCGCGAACGGCAATCTTCTGAAACGTGCCCAGCTTCACTTCGATAAAGCTCTGCCCCGTGACGCTGATCTTGTCCGCCTCAATCATTTCCTTGATGGGAAGCACGGAATCCAGGTCGGAAAACGTAATGGTGCACTGGAGCGGGGCGGGCAGCTCCACCGCATCCTTCTTGGAGGTCTTGAACTCCGTGGCAAAGGGCTGCACCCGAACCGGGATGCCGTTGGCACGCATGTCCTGGAAGTAGATACGGGTAATGGTGACGGATTTTTCGAATGGCTTGAGCGCCACCCACAGGTTCAGCGCCAGCCGCTGGGTGTTCAGATCCTGGTAGGCTAGCTTGCGGTAGATGACAGGGTTGTCCGGCGGCGCGCCCTTCTTGCCCTCTTCCGGCAGCTTGTAGACTTTCGCGCCGCGCAGCTCGTCCGGAAGCTGCGGCGGCTCCTTCTGATCATCCTGGGCCATCGCGCCGGGCGATGCCAGAACGCAAGCCAGCCAGCATGCCAAGGCACTCTGGGGAATTCGATTCATGCCACCGCCTGCCCTAATCGCCCCAATAGATATCGAAAACTTCCACCGGGGCCTCTTTCCCCTTTACTTTGATGGGACTCAACTTGGTCGCCGGCATGGGCCGGACCAGCGCGGCATAGGTGGAATCCGACACCAGAATCTGCCCGCCCGCAGCATTCGAGCAGAGTCGCGAGGCAGTGTTCACGGTATCGCCGATTACCGTGTAATCCATGCGTTTGGTCGAGCCGATATTGCCCGCCGTCACCTGGCCGGTATTGATGCCCATGCCGACCTGGATGGGTCGCTGCCCGCGCCCCACCCAGGCTTCGTTCAGCCGCACCAGCGCCCGCTGCATCTCCATCGCCGTCTTGACGGCGCGATCGGCGTCGTCAGGCCGGGCCAGGGGGGCGCCGAAAATAGCCATAATGCCATCGCCCAGATATTTGTCGAGCGTCCCCCCGTTTTCGAAGATCAAGTCGGTCATGGCGGTGAAGTACTCGTTGAGTAGTTCCACCACCTGATGCGGTTCCATGTTTTCCGACATGGGCGTGAAGCTGCGAATATCCGTGAACATCACCGTGGCGATCTGATTCTCACCGCCCAGGTGAATTTGATCCGGGTTGGCCAGCACCCGTTCGACGATGGCCGAACTCAAGTAGCGCTCCAGCGCCTTGCGCTCCACCATGCGCTGCGCCAGGTCTTCGTGCGCCTTGGCGCTGTCAAAACTGATGGCCGCTTCCGCCGCCACGACCGAGAAGATGCTCAGTTCCTCCTTGGAGAAGGCGTACGGCTTGGTCAGGCAATCCACGTAGAAAAGGCCGAAAACGCGGTCCTTGTAAATCAGCGGCGCGCACATCGCCGAGCGAATGCCGGACATGCGGAGGCTTTCGCTGGCGCTGAAGCGTTCGTCCGCCGCCACGTCGTGAATCAGCAAGGGCAGGCGCTCCGTGGTCACGCGGTCGATGACCGTTTTGCTCAGCGCCAGGCTGCGCGCCTCGCGCTTCAGCTTCTCGTCCTTGTAAAGGATGACGGCGGGGCGGAAGCCGCGGCGCTCGTCGCGCAGCATGACAAAGCCGCGCTCCACGTTCTCCATCTGGAACACGAGTTCCATCACGCGGTGCATGATCTCGTCGGGCGTCAGAACGGAGGAGAGCGTCTTGCCCACGCCGAGCAGGAGCTTGAGAAGCTTGTTCTCGCGCTCCAGCTTGCGCACGCGGTCCTGAATCGACTCCGGAATCGCGCCGGGCTTCACCTGAACGCGCAGCGCCGAGGTCAGGCTCTCGCGCGAGGTCAGGTCGCCGATTTCGCCGGCCTCCTGCGTCCCGGGCTCCAGGTGAACGGTCTCGCTTCGCCCCACTTCGTAGCGGAGCTCGTACATGCCGATCATCACGCGGTCCTGGTCATTCAGGCTGTGCTCGCGCACCAGCTGACCGTTGACATAAACACCGTTCAGGCTGCCCAGGTCGTTGATCAGCGTGGTATCCCCGGGAAGCACCGTTACGCGGGCATGGTGACGGCTGACGCTGGGGTGGGGCAGGTGCAGATCATTGGTCTCCACGCGGCCAATATTGACCGTGGTGCCGGTAATTTCAAAAACCTGGTTTGCCCCGGAAGGATCGGTGATCAGAAATCGTGCCATAGTGAGTTGAGATGCCGGGCCCGTGCTGCGCGACTGGGGCGTGTGCCTTTCGTTGAATGTGAGCTGGCCGTCGGCGGGCGCTTCCGTGGCTGAAACCTACCTGGAAATATCAATTTTCTTGGTGACCACCGCGCCGTCCGACCGAATTTCAAAGCTGCTCGTATAGGGCTCCATGCCGGGCCCCTGAACCGTGAAGCTATGCTTGCCGATCTTGGCCGACCTCTGCACCGGCGACTTCCCGACCGGCTCACCGTCAATCCACACGTCCAGCCCGGGCGGCGTGGTAATAATGTTGATTTCTCCCACCGGCGCGGAGAGTTCCACCGACACCGTAGCAGTGCCGCCGGGATCGATGACAACGCTGCGCTGCACGGCGGCGAATCCGTCCTTCGTAATCACCACCGAGTGCGCACCCGCGGCCAGCCCCGGAATCGTGACCGGTGTTAGCCAGCCGGGATCGGACCGTCCATCCAGCGTTACCTGGGCGCCCGGAATGTTGCTGCTGATCGCCACACTGCCCGTCTGGGAAGCGGCGGGTCGCGTCCCGCCCGCTGGCGGCTTGGGCTCGCGATGGCCTGCCGCGGCGTCGGCAGCTGGTTTGGGCGAGGCCGGTGCGGCCGACGGAGTCTCCGGGGGCGTAGCGGCCGCGGCGGTTCCCGCCTCCGTCGCCGGCGCCGTCGCATCCGGCGCGGGCGCACTGGCAGCGTCCGCGGCGGCTGGTGTGGCAGCCGGCACAACCGCCGGAGCCACCGGCGGTTGTACGACGACTGCGGACCGGGTCGCGCGCGGCTTGATGACCATGAAGTAATATCCGCCCGCCACGCCCACCGCCAGCAACACGAAGAACAAGATCCACGGAACCATCGAGCCGCGCGGCGGCACGGTCGTAGCCGGTGGAATCACCGTGATTTGCGGCGCCGGGCGTGCCATGGGCGTTTCGGCGATGGGCGGCGGGGGAGGCGTCACGGTGGGCGCGGGGGGAGCGGCGCGCGCACTCGGCCGCGGGGGCGGAGTCGCGGGCGCCGGCCGGGGGGGCGGCGCAGGAGGCCGCGCCGCAGGCGCCGCCTGCGCAATGGGCGGCACGCGCGTGACCAGCGTGGCGCTCGGGGCCACCGCTTCCCCCAGGTTCCGATAATTCTTCAAGTCTTCCGCCAGTTCGTGACAGGTCTGATAACGATCGTTCGGGTCCTTGGCCAGTGCCTTCTGAATGACGTAGCTCAGCCCCGGATGAATGGTGGCGTCCAGCTCGCGCGGCGGAATGGGATTCTCGTTGATGATGCGGTAGATAATCGTGGTCAGGTTCTGTCCGCCGAAGGGCTTTTCCCGGGTCACCAATTCGTAAAGGATGATGCCCAGAGAAAATAGATCGGACCTTCCGTCAATTTGCCGGCCGCGCACCTGCTCGGGCGACATGTAATTCGGCGTTCCCAGGATCTGCCCCGCCTGCGTCATACCCATGGACATCATCTTGGCGATGCCGAAGTCGGTAACCTTCACCAGGCCGGAGCGCAGCACCATGATGTTGGCGGGCTTCACGTCGCGATGGATGATGTTGTAGCTGTGCGCGTGGTCGAGCGCCGCGCAGACCTGCTCGAAGATCGGAATAATGCGCTCAATGGGGAGGGAGCCTTCCGCCTTGATGATGTCTTCGAGCGAACTACCCTCCAGGAATTCCATCGCCAGGTAGAGGACCCCGTTGTCCTCGCCGAAATCGTACACGGTGACGATATTGGGATGATTCAGGATGCCGGCGGCCTGCGCTTCGCGCTGGAAACGCGCTTTGAAGTCCGCAAACTCGGAGGGCGGAAGGCTCGCGGTCAGCATGGTCTTAATAGCCACCGTGCGGCCGATCACCGGATCAAAACCTTCGTACACCACGCCCATCGAGCCGCGGCCCAGTTCCGACACGATCTGATACCGTCCCGCCCTGGTCAATGGAACGCTCAATTCCGCCTCAAGCCGCCGGCGTGCAGCGCTCTGCGTCTACCGCACTGCTCTCCGGCCGCCCTCGCTCCCTCGCTTCCCTGCGCCCTAGGGGCGCCACGACCTACACCGGGTTCAGGCGAAGCCTAGCGCAAGAATTGACCGAAGTCAACTAAGTTGCTGGAGCGCCACAAGATAGCTTTCGATGCACGATTTCAATCTGCCCCCCGGAAATCGTCAGTGAGAGTTGCCGCCGTGTCCCAGCTCCGCCCGGGGAAAGCGGGAATTGACGCCAGGCGGGATGGCGTTGTATGTTTTCACTTCGAAATTCTTGAACGAGGTTGCCGGGATGCCCCCCACCAGCGCCCCTGCCGCGATTCGCGGGACGATTATCGAAGCCGTAACCAAGTCGAGCGTGGACGCCACCCGCCCGCTGCCACTGGTTTGCGGCCTTTACGCGATTGACGCCGGGGACGGCGTCTGGCTCTGCGCCTATTACGGCATGAATCGCAGCAATTTCGATTACCTCCCGCAAAAAGGTGCCACGGTGGACGAAGCCACGCTGGGCATTGCCTTCGCCGTCAAGGAATTCGTTCCCAAAGCGGAATACCAGCCGGCGCGCTGGGAGGAATTCAAGAAGAAGCGTATGCTAGCCTATAGCGCCCACGGAGAATGATCAGGGCTCCCGCCGTAGCGGCGGCCCCTGTGGCCGCCCTTCCTGCCTCTCCGGGTCAGGGGCGCAGCGCTGGGACTGCGCCGCCTCGGCTGCCAGCAGCAGAAATGCCCGCACTTCCTAGCCCTGTTTGTCGTTTTTCGATTGTCCCATTCTGAGGACGCGTTTCCCATTTCCAGTCCGGAGCTTCTTTCCTCATTTCCCTTGCCAAATTTCGCGCGGTAGTGTATTTATACATTGTCTGCATAAAGTTGCATGGACCACCTTTACCGGCGCAACCAGATTCTCGAGATTCTCCGCAGTGAGCCCGTTCGCACCCAGGAGGCGCTGCTCCGCAAGCTCGCGCGGCGCGGCATCGTGGTGACGCAGGCCACCATTTCGCGCGACATCGAGGAACTCGGATTGATCAAGACGCGGGCGGGCTACCAGATCCCGGCGACGGCAACGGCGGCGGCCGCGCCGCCGCCCGCCCAGCCCGCCGCCAACGTCATTCTGAAAGAATTCGTGCGCGAGGTTCTGCAGGCGGCGGCACTGGTGGTGGTCAAGACCAGTCCCGGCAATGCGCACTCGGTGGGCGTGGCGCTCGACGCGGGCCGATGGGAAGAAGTCGTGGGCACGGTGGCCGGTGACGACACGGTGTTCATCGCCACGCCCGGGCCGCGCCAGGCCGCCTCGGTGCGCAAGAAGATTCTGGCGGAACTCGCCGCCTAGCGCCACCTGGGACCGCAGGCGTCTCGCCTGCAGGAATTGCCGGCCAGAGTCCGATGCACTCAAATCGCCGCCGCTGTCGCGCCTGACATCAGGCCGAAAAAGAGGTTGCGACCTGAAGGTAGCCGCGTCGCGGGACGGCCAGGTACCGTAAGCCATCAGCTGCTTGAACTGGTCGAAGAGCAGCGAGCCTCGATAGCGGAGCGCCCCGCTGTCGATCAGGCAACCAGGCCCCGGCACGGTTTGACCGG
>CAZHKT010000046.1:0-25970 GCA_964533045.1 uncultured Acidobacteriota bacterium
GGCGGGCCTGGAACTGCTAGGTGAGATGGTCGTGGCCCCTCAGGGCTTGCGCCCGGGCACGCTGGATGCGGGACTTTCGCTCGAGGAGGCGGAGCGTGAATTGTTGCGCCGCACCCTCGAGGCAACGGGCGGCAATCGGACGCGCGCCGCCGAGATGATGGGCATCAGCCTGCGCACCGTGCGCAACAAGATCCGGCAGTACGGACTGCCGCGCAAGGGGGTGGCATGAGCGGCATGGAGACACGGATGATAGAGCTGGCGTCGCGCGCCCTCGACCTGGCCGCCCGGCGCCACGCGATGGTGTCGAGCAACCTGGCCAATATTGACACGCCCGGATACCGCACGCGCGACGTGGATTTTGCGCGCGAACTGCGCCGCGCGGCGCAGGGATTCCCAGCCGCGGAGCCGCGGGTCCGCGAGGTCCGCGGCCTGATCGAGCGGCCTGATGGGAACAACGTCAGCTTGGAACGGGAAGGGCTGAGCCTGGCGGACGTGCAGTTGCGCTACCGCCTCAGCGTGCAACTGCTGAGGGTCGAGTTCCGCCGCTTGCTAGCGGCGATCCAGGAAGGGAGATGAGCATGAACCTATTCGGCATTCTCGAAATCCACGGTTCGGCGATGCGCGCCGAGCGCGCTCGGGCCGAAGTGGTGGCTGCCAACTTGGCCAACGCCGAGACCACGCGGACCGCGCAGGGCGAGCCGTACCGCCGGCAGCGCGTCTGGTTTCGAGCCACGCGCGTGGCGCGCTTCCGGGAAGTTCTGGACGGCGCCGCAGGTTTGCATGCGCGTGGCGTGCGCGTGAGCCGCGTCACTTCCGATCCCGCCCCGCCCCTCCGGCGTTACGATCCCGGCCATCCCGACGCCGACCCGCAGGGCTACGTGAGCTTTCCGGCCATTAATCCAGTCGAGGAGATGGTGGACCTGATGGGTTCGGCGAGGGCCTATGAGTTGAACGTGGCGGCGGCGCAGGCGACCAAGTCCATGATTGTGCAAACGTTGGATCTGCTGAGGTAGGTGGGGGCGCGGCCGTCTCGCCCGCCGGCAAATGGAACGCGAAAGCAGGCAGAATGCCCGCGCTCCCAGGGGGGAATTATGGGCAACACGATTTCCGGACTCCCGCGCATCAACTGGGACCAAGTCAGGATCGAGCGCGCGTCGCCCTCGCCGCCGCGCGCGGACTTCCTCGATACGCTCAAGAAGACCCTCGGGCAGGCAGCGGAGTTGCAAGCGGATGCGGAACGGCAGGTGGCGAATGTCTTGGCCGGCCATGGCGAGGACCTCCACTCGGCCTTGCTGGCAGTGGAGAAAGCTGATCTGTCGTTCCAGTTGATGATGCAAGTGCGCAACAAGATCGTGCAGGCGTATCAGGATATCGCGCGCATGCCGTTTTGAGGGATGACGCATGGGAGCCGCGCCGGAAACATCACTCGCTCACCTCCGCGCCCTGGCCCAGGGTCTGAGCCGCCGGCAGCAACTGACGATAGCGGGTGGAGCCCTGGCCGCGGGTGCGACGCTGTGGCTTTTCGTGGCGCTGATTGGCAAGGCGGATTACAGGCCGCTCTATTCCGACCTGGCACCGGGCGAGGCGCGGGCTATTGCCGCAAAACTGGAAGAGAAGCGGATTCCGTATGAATTGACTTCCGACGGCCGCAGCCTGCGCATTCCCGCCGATCAGATCAACAAGGTGCGCCTCGAGATGGCGGCGCAAGGGCTGCCGCAGAGCGGGCGGCTGGGCTTCGAGCTCTTTGACAAACCCAACTGGGCGGGAAGCGATTTTGCGGAGCGTGTGAATTACCAGCGCGCCCTCGAAGGCGAACTCGAGCGGACGATCCAGACGCTCGCCGACATTGAGGCGGTGCGGGTGCATTTGGTGCTGCCGCAGGAATCGCTGTTCACCGAGCGCGAACGCCCGGCCAAGGCGTCGGTGCTGGTCAAGCTGCGGGGGGCGGGGCTCGGCGAGGAGTCCTTCCTGGCGATTACCCACCTGGTCGCGAGCGCCGTGGACCGGATGCCACCCGAAAATGTGACGGTGGTGGACGTGAACGGCCACGTCCCGTTGCTCGGGCGGCGCGCAGGGCAGGCGCGCGGCGGTGCCGGGTCGACCGCACTGGAGAAGGAACTGGCGGAGAAGTTGGTGGCGACGCTCCGTCCGATAGTGGGAGAAGACAAGGTCAAAGCCAGCGTGACAGTGGAGGTCGAAGAAGGCACCTCGGAGAGCACGCAGGAAACCTACGACCCGAACGGCGCGGTGGTCCTGACTTCGCAGATCACCGAAGACCGCAGCGGCGCCACGGGCACGGAAGGCGTGCCGGGCGCCGCCAGCAATGTGCCCGACCCCACGAAAGGCGGCGCGGTTCCCGAGGTTGACGAATTCGGCGACGCGCAGAGCCAGCGGACGGAAAGCAAAACCTTCGCGGTCAGCAAAACCATCAAGCATGTGGTGATGCCGGCGGGCGGCGTGCGGCGCCTGCACGCGGCGGTGCTGGTGGACGATCCGGTGGAGGTCAGGGAAGAGAACGGGCAGCGCTCCGAGTCGCGACGCAAGCGCACCGCCGACGAGATGAAACAGATTCAGCAACTGGCCGCGGCAGCGATTGGGATGGATGCGAATCGCGGGGACCAGCTGGCAGTGGAAAACATCTCGTTTTTCGCTAATTCCCCCGAAACGCCCGCCCCGCTCTCCGTGGCCGAGCGCCTGCTGCCTCAGGCCGAGCGCTGGATCTGGCTGATCCGCTACCTGGCGCTGGCCGCCCTCTTTGGCGTCGTCTATCTGATCTTCCTGCGTCCGATCCAAAGGCAGATTGTCGCGGCCCTCCGCCAACTGGCCTCGGGAGCGAGCAACAGTCGGCCGGTTGCGGGCGGGGCGGAGGGCCTCAAACTGGGCGAGCCGGTGCTCGCGGAAATGGATGTTGCCTTGCCCAACGAACTGGCGGAAGCGAGCAGCGAAGTCAAGCAAACGCTGATCCTGAAGCGAAGACTGGCCGATAAGATTCAGAAGGAGCCGGAAGCGGCAGGGCGGTTGATTCAGAACTGGATTCGGCAGAGCGGAGGAGTGGGATGACGGGCACGGCGCCTCCGGCGGTTGCCAATAGCCTTTCGGGCCTGCGCAAGGCGGCGGTGTTGCTGGTGCTGCTGGGGGAGGAGGCGGCGACGCGCATCTACCGCCATCTGGGCCAGGCTGACGTCTCGCGCCTGACGCAGGAGATTGCCGAGCTCGGCTCGATCAGCCCGGAAGTCGCTGCCAACGTCCTGCAGGAATATTACCGGCTGAGCCTGACGCAGGATTACCTGTCGCAGGGGGGCACGGACTACGCGACGAGGCTGCTGGTCAAGGCCTTCGGCGAAGAGGGGGCGAAGGCGCTGCTGGACGAAGTGATGCGCTTTCAGGAAGCCACGGCGGCGAATCTCGATTCGCTTCAGAAGGCCGATCCGCAGCGCCTGGCGAAGTTTGTCGAAGGCGAGCACCCGCAGACGGTGGCGCTGATCCTGGCGCACCTGGGGGCCCGGCAGGGCGCGGCGGTGCTGACGCTGCTGCCGGAGAAGACGCGCGGCGAAGCGGCGCGGCGCCTGGCCAAAATGCAACAGTTCTCGCCCGAGATGGTGCAGAAGATCTCCATCGTCTTGCACCAGAAGCTTCAGGCGCTGGGCGAGCAGCGGCGGCGGGCTTACGGCGGGGCGCAGGCGGTGGCGGAGATGCTGAATCGCCTGGATCCAGCCCTGGGCACGTCCATTTTGGAAAACATCGAATCCGAGGACGCCAAGCAGGCAGCGGAAATTCGCAATCTGATGTTTACGTTTGAAGACCTGGTCACCGTGCCGGAAACCGGGATTCGCGTCCTGCTCGGGCAACTGGATAAGAAAACGCTCGCCATGGCGCTGAAGGGAACTCCGGACGAGATCAAGAACCACGTCTTCAAAACGATGTCGTCGCGCGCCGTCGAAATGCTGAAAGAGGACATGGAGGCGCTGGGCCCTGTCCGTTCGCGCGAGGTGCTGGCGGCCCAGCAGGAGGTGGTGGCCCTGGCGCGGCGCTTGGAGGCGGACGGGAAAATTTCGTTGAAAAGCGAGGGTGAGGATGCGTACATCGTCTAGGCCGGGACTGCCGGAAATGCTTCCCCGTGTGCCCGCGGAACGCTTCGTATACCCTGCGGCACAAAGCTGGACGAAAAATGGACCGCCGAAAGCCGACAGCGCCCATCCGGGCGCGTTCTGGGGGTCGGCGCTCGAGCCCGGACCAGCCGGAATTCCGGAGGAAGAGGTTCAGGCGCGCGAAGAGAAGGCGCGTGCTCAGGGACGCGAGGAGGGCCGACTGCTGGCGCAAAAGGAGCTGGACCGGACCGCCGCAGCGATTCGTGCCGGGGTCGCCGAAGCCCTGCAGGCCTTTCGCGCCGAGCGCGAAGCATACTTCCAGCGCGTCGAGGCTGAGGTGGTGCGCCTGGCGCTCTCGATTGCGCGGAAAATTCTGCACCGCGAGTCGCAGATGGATCCGGCGCTGCTCGCGGGCATCGTGCGCGTGGCCATGGAGAAATTCGAGGCAGCGACCACCGTCCGGTTGCGCGTTCCGCCGGGCCAGGAGCGCCTCTGGCAGGAGGCGCTGGGCAGCGGGCTGAAAGACGCCGCGCCCGTTGAAATCATCGCGGAAAACGCCCTCGCTCCCGGCCAATGTGTCCTCGAAACGCAAATGGGCTCGACGGAGGTGGGACTGGAGGCGCAGCTCAAGGAAATCGAGCAGGGATTCTTCGACCTGCTGGCGCAGAGGCCGGGCGGCGCGTCATGAACGAGGGCGCGCTGCTCGAAGCCTGCCAGCGCCAGCTCGAGGAGCGTTCGCCGCTGCGCTGGTGGGGGCGGGTGACGCGCGCCAGCGGGCAATTGATCGAATCCGAGGGGCCCTTTTGCGCACCGGGCGAGTGCTGCGAAATCTTCGCCGGGCCGGACGATCGATTCAGCGGGGAAGTCATTGGTTTTCGTGGCTCGACGGTGCTCTCCATGCTGCTCGAGCGCGCGAGCGGCGTCCATTTCGGCGATCGCATTACCACTTGGGGGGCGCGCCCCACGTTTCGGGTGGGTGAGGAGTTGTTGGGGCGGGTGGTCGACGCCACGGGCGAACCGCTGGACGGCGGCCCGCCTTACCGCGCGCGCCAGCGCCGCTCGCTCCATGCGCCGCCGCCCAAACCTCTGGAACGGTTTCAGATTCAGGAGCCGCTCGGCTGCGGCATTCGAGCGATCGACGGGTTTCTCACCTGTGGGCGCGGCCAGCGGCTGGGTATTTTCGGCGGCAGCGGCGTGGGGAAAAGCCTGCTGATCGGCATGATGGCCCGCGAGAGCGAAGCCGACCTGACCGTGCTGGCGCTGGTAGGCGAGCGCGGCCGCGAAGTTCGTGATTACCTCGAAAAAGCGCTGGGGGCGGAGGGAATCAAGCGGTCGGTGGTGATCGTTTCAACCTCCGACCAGTCGCCTCTGCTGCGGATCCGTGCGGCGCTGGCGGCGACGACGGTGGCGGAATATTTCCGCGAGCAGGGACGCCACGTGCTGCTGGTGGTGGACTCGCTCACCCGCTTTGCCATGGCGCAGCGTGAAGTCGGATTGGCAGCGGGCGAACCGCCCACGGCCAAAGGCTATACGCCCTCGGTCTTCGCGCTGCTGGCGAAATTGATCGAGCGCGCCGGGAGACTCCAGAACGGCAGCATCACGGCGTTTTATACCGTCCTGATGGAGGCAGATGACCAGCAAGACCCGCTGGTGGACGCCGCCCGGTCGCTGCTCGACGGACACGTCATGCTTGACCGGCGGCTGGCGGAGCGAAACCATTATCCCGCCATCGCCATTCTGGACAGCCTGAGCCGGCTCGCGAGTGCGGTTTGCCAGCCGTCCCACCTGGACAAGGCGCAGAAGTTGCGGCGCCTGCTGGCGGCCTACGTCAACGCGGAGGACTTGATCCGAGTGGGGGCGTATCAGAAGGGGCTCGACCCGACGCTCGACCAGGCAATCGCGGTGATGCCGGAGCTGAATGCGTATCTTCAGCAGCAGGTGGGCGAACGCGCACCGCTCGACAAGAATATTGCGGCGCTGCTGGCCATTCCCTTGTAGGGCGGGACGGTGACCCGCAACGGTGGTGGCAACCTCCCCGCTGCCACCGTGCTCACGCCCGAGAGGCGCTGGCCACGCGCTGTAGCGGCGGTCCATGACTGCCGGTTCTCATCATTGGGGCACGGGTTGCAGAGATGCGATTCAGGTTCCGCTTGGCCGCCATCGAACGGATTCGCGCCAGCTTCGAGCGCCGCGAAAAGCTGCGACTGATGCTGTTTACAGCCCGTCTGGCGGAAATCCAGCAGCAGATTTCGCATTTGGATGCCGAGCGGCGCGCTGCACAGGAGGAGCTTGAGAACCGGCTGGCTATGGGTCTGCGCGGCGGGGAAATGCTTTTCCATGCCATGCAGGCTCAGGCGCGCGAGTTGCAGCGGGAGGGTTTGCACCGTGAGGCCCGAGAAGCGGAGCGCCACGCGCAGGCGCAGCAGGTCGCCTATGCGCGGGCCCGGCGGGAGCACGAAATCCTCCAGCGGCTGCGCCAGCGCGCCTACAATCTTCACCTGGCGGCCGAGCGCCGCCGTGAACAGCAATGGCTCGATGACATGTTCCTCCAAACCAGATCCCACGGCCAGGCCCGTTAATTGCTGCCCAGCCACCCGGCAAAGCTTTCCTGGGGTTCACCTCCATTCCTTCCTTCTGCCAAGGTGCGGATTCTCCCTGATGGAACACAACTGGTGTCTTTTCAGAAGGTTAGCTTCCTGACAGAGAGTGGAAGCGTCGCGCGCTTGTTGGTGGTCAAGATGCTCCCTCCGCAGCGGAGGAATCGAAGTGCAGGTAACCGCAGGGCCGGCACAAGTCGAGGGTCAGGGAACGGCGATTCCATTTACGCCGACGCGCACAGCGGGACCGGCGGAGTCATTCCTGAATTTACTCGGTGAGATGTTGAACGCCCCGACTCAGCCCAGCGTAGTGCTTGGTCAACGGCCCATAACGGTATCGGTCGAGGGAGTGCCGTCGCCTGTGTGTTGCGTCTCAGAAACCTCGACAACCGCGAAGGCAGGCGCTGTGCCAGGGGCAGGCCTTGTGCTTGCCTTGGGGCGACCGCAAGGCTCGCCCCGACACACGGAAAGCCATTTCAGACGCACCACACTCGCCGATGAACAGGGCGCCGGCGAGCCCGCCAGGATTGAAATCGAAAGCGACGGGGATGAGTGGGTTTCCGAACTTTGGGGTGCAACAAAAAGCAAGACGGCGGAGAGCAAGAGCGGATCGAAAACCGGACCATTCGTCGCCACAGAAGCCGCAATGTCTCCATCGGCTGGGCCGCTGCCCAGCACCTTTTCTGGGACGCTCCCAACTCCGCCTCTGCCGCCCGGTTTTCCTTTAGCTATGCACCCCAGCATGAATGAGGAGCCGTCAAATGTTGCCGATCCGCAACCCCGTGTGCCTGTCGGATGGGCGGCGATCAAGGGGGAGATTTCAATGGCAGTGGAAGCTGGCTTGGCGTTCACGTCCGGGCCCCCTGAACCCGCACTGCCGGCGGCTCCGGCGCTTTGCCGAGAGCAGGTAGAACCGGCACCGCGGTCTTGGGATACGCCCCGCCCGAATGGCCATCCTCTTTTCGCAGCGGCCGAAGTCGGGGGATTCACGGTCCCGGCGACTGAGCGCGCGGAGGCCTCGGTTGTAAAGGAACGCTTGAACCTGCAACGGGAAGGAGATTCAACCCCAGCGGAGGAAAGACCCTGCGCGCCTCCCGTTGATCCAGCCGAATTACCCCACATGCCCGCCGAGCCACGCGAGGCGATCTCGGAGAGCCCGCGCGCCGCGATGCGCGCGGCAATGCTGCCGTGGGACCCTGCGAACAACGGCGTTGAAAATCTCGTCGAGCGGAATGAAGGCGATCGTCAACAAGCTTCGCAGGTCAGTCGCAACGACGAACCCGCCCCAGCTGCTTGGAGCGTCATCGCCCGTCCCGCAGCCAGGAGAGACGCGTTGGTAGAGAAGGTCGTGGCATTTACCGCCGAGGCTCCGATCGAGATGGTGGCAGATCCCGCGCCCGTGCTTCGGGGGGCTGAGCTCACGGGTTTACCCCTGGGCAGGGGCGACGAAACGCAAGGCTTGGGGAAACGGCCTCCATTCCTGGCTGTCACTGGAGGACGTGGCGGCTCTGATCATTCATTGCATAGCCTGGGTACAGTCCCGCCGGCATCCGATCCAACCTCTTCGCCTCTAATCCTGCCGCAAGAAGTTCAGCCTCGGGCAAAGGGGAAGCCGAGCGCAGTGCCACGCGACCCTGCGGGGAAGGACACTACGTCCGGCGAGCCGCGCGTAACGGGTGACGAACGACGATCTGTCCAGCCCCTCAACGCCCAGACTTCAGACGAGGCGGCGAATACGGTTTCTCGCCGCCGCGATGTACCGCACTCTCCCTGGGCCAAGGTCACCTCGTCGCCGATGCAGCCGTGCGATGCCAGCGCCGTTCCGTCCGGCCCCTCGCACGCCGCAACCTCGGAGGCCGCCTCCGATGGCTCGGGGGAGAATGCGCCAGCAAGGGCATGGCCATCCCGCCCGGGACTGGATTTTGATGCACATCCGGGCCGGTTGGTGGAAACCGCGCGGCTGGCCGAGCATGCGGGGCGCAGCGAGATGCGCGTCGAGCTCCGGACGGAAGCTTGGGGTACGGTTTCGATTCGCGCCGTCCTGAGCGAGAACCACCTCGGGGCGGCCATCGGGGTGGAAGGGCAAGAAGCGCAATCCGTCCTGATGGCCGAATGGCCGCGACTGGAACAGAGCCTGGCCGCGCGCGATGTCCGGCTCGACCGCATGGAGTTCTATGCCGGTTCGACGGGCGCCGGGGCGGGCGATCATGGTCGCCACCATGACCCGGGCGTCCTGCGTTCCTTGCCGGCGGAGCCCGGACCGGTTCATTCCTCCGTCCCGGTGGAACGGGCGATCGCGGAATCCCGTCCGTCCGTCTACGAACCGGGCCGGTACGGCCGGCTCAACCTTGTGGTCTGAGCAACATTGAAAGGAAGTGGATGATGCGGGTCAGCCCTGTCGCAGCCTCTGCCGCCAAAGCCGAGAAGGAGACCAGTCCCAACGCGCAACTTGGCGGGGAAGCATTCCTGACGCTGCTGGTCGCGCAGCTTCGAAGTCAGAATCCGTTCGATCCAATGGACCCGATGGAATTCGTCAATCAGCTCGTGCAATTCAACATGCTCGATCAGACCATACGCATCCGGCTGGCGCTCGAATCTCAGGAGGCCGCCGGCAGGCAAGCCAGTTAATTCAGAGGAGGAACTTCCATGCCGTCATTCTCGACTTCGCTTTCCGGACTGAACGCCAACTCAATGGCGCTTTCCGTAATTGCCAACAATCTCGCTAACTTGAATACCGTCGCCTACAAAGGCATGACGCCGAACTTCCGTGATCTCTTCTACCAGCAGGTGGGATCGAGCGGGGCCGGTAATCCGCTCCAGGTCGGCGTGGGGACGGTGATGGGGTCCATCGCCAGCCTCTTCACGCAGGGCAGCATTGAATCGAGCGGCGTGCCGACCGATGTCGCCATCCAGGGCGAGGGCTTCTTTCAGCTTCAAAAAGACGGCCTGACACTCTACACGCGCGCTGGCAATTTCAGCGTGAATGCAGACGGTTATCTGGTCAACGAAGACGGCGCGCGGGTGCTGGGTTTGCCCGCCACGAACGGCGTCATTGGTCCGAGCCAGACGCCCGAAGCCTTGGCCGTGGCGGGAGGCCAGATCAGCCCGCCCAAGCCCACTTCAACCGTTCAACTGGCCATGAATCTGGATGCCTCGGCGGAAGTGGGCGCCACCTTCAGCACGGCCGTAGCCGTGAATGACGCGCTCGGCGCCAGCCATGTGCTGACCTACAACTTCACCAAAGCGGCGGCCAACGCCTGGGATTACCAGATCACGATTCCGGCGGCGGACGTGGGCGCAACGGGAAGCCCTGCCGTGCTGAAGAGCGGGAGCCTGACGTTCGACGGGACCGGCGTACTGACGTCGCCCGGCGCCGACGTGGGAGGGATTACGATCAGTTCACTGGCCGATGGCGCGGATCCTCTGACCTTCACCTGGAGACTTTTCAGTAACTCCGGCCAGCCCACCGTCACCCAGGTCGCGGGACCTTCCGCCACTTCCACCACCTGGCAGGACGGTTACGCCAGCGGCACGCTTCTGAATTTCGTGATTTCCGGCGACGGCATGATTCAAGGCATCTTCAGTAACGGCCAGACGCTCCCGCTTGGCCAGATCGTGCTGGCGACTTTCCCCAATTCGCAGGGGTTGTTGCGCAACGGCGCCAACAGTTTCCTCGCCAGCCTTTCATCCGGGTTGCCCAATTCCGGCGTTCCGGGCACGGGTGGGCGCGGCACGCTGGCGGGCGGGGCGCTGGAGCGCTCGAATGTGGACATCTCGCGCGAGTTTGCCCAGTTGATCCTGGCTCAGCGCGGCTTCCAGGCCAATGCGCGCGCCATCACCACCCTCGACGAGGTGACGCAAGAGGCCATCAATCTCAAACGGTAAAGGATTCCCTCAGTCCCTCCTTTCACTCCGCTCCCCGTGCGCAGCGCGGGGAGCGGAGCCCGCCGTCTTAGTTCCACCTAATGAGATTTGTCCCACCAGGTGGTGCGTCCAATGAGAGCGACAATGCCCCTGCGGCTGTGAATCTGTCAAAGCCCCGCATCTGCTGAATTTTCAAGGCACGAGACTGCTCACTTCCTTACCACCGGCGGCAGGTTGCCGCGGGCGTTTTGGAATTCGCCTTGCTTCCGCTATTTCGCTATGGCCGCCACAACTTCAGTGCCCTCCAATGGACCTTCCCCCACCGAGGCCACGCCCCGATCCGGCGCCGGGAGATGGATAACGATGGCCGTTGCGTTGTTGTTCGTTGCCGGCGCGGCGGGCGGCGGCGTCTACCTGGTGATGCGTTCACGCGTCGCAGCAGCGGAAGAGCCCGCCGGGGTGAAGCCGAAAGTGAAGGCCGTTCTGCACCTCGAAGGATTTCTGGTGAACCTCGCAGATTCCGAGGAGAACCGGTTCCTGCGACTGGGAGTGGATCTGGGCCTGAAGAATGAACCGGAAAAGGGCGAGGGGCCCGGCGCATCGGCGTCTATCCCGCAGGTGCGCGACAGCATTCTGGGCGTGCTCACCTTATGGAAATCGAGCGATCTGCTCGCGCCGGACGGCAAGATGCGACTGAAAGAGCAGTTGCTCAAGGAACTCCAGCAGAAAGCGCCCCACCTGGGCGTCGTGGAAATCTACTTCACCGATTTTCTGGTTCAACTCTAACGCATGGAAACGGCTGTTCCCATCCACGAACCAAAGTCGCTCGGCAACTCGGGAGCAGCTTGGTCGCTGGCCAAGCGTCTGCGCTGCCGGCTGAGCGTCGAAGTTTCCGTGCCCGCCTTCACCGTGCGGGAACTGCTTCGGCTCGAGCCGGGCGGAATTGTCCAGACCGAGGTTGCGGAGGGATCCATGCTTCCGCTCCGCGCCAACGGCCAGATCATCGCGCGCGGTGAATTTGAAGTGATGGGGATGCAGCTGGCGGTCCGCATTCTCGAACTGAGTTAAACCCGGGCAGGGGCGAAACGATGACAATTGCCGCCCAAGTGGCGATGACTATCCGGAAGATGACCGCGGGTTCGCAGCGCTGGCTGGCAATGCGGCTCGAGGAACGGCGCGCCCGGCGCATGAGGCTGGTCGAGACGCTGCCGCTCGGCGCGGGCCGCTTCGTGTCGCTGATTGTGGTGGAAGGCGAGAAGTTTCTGGTGGGCGGCGCGGGACACTCCGTCTCCGTCCTCACCCGCCTCAGTTCGGCAGCGGAAGCTTCGTGGAAGGACCTGGCATGAAAACTCAAGCGGTTATTGGCGCGTTGGTGCTGGCCGCGGTGGCCGCTTCGGTCGGGGGCGCTGCGTCGCCTCCCCCGTCCATCGGGCTGCCGATCCCCGCGCCCAGCGGCGGGGCCAACAACCTGCCGTGGACCATCGTCGTCGTTCTCACGCTGCTCACCCTGCTTCCGGCCATCCTGCTGGCCATGACGCCGTTCGTGCGCATCCTGGTGGTCTTTCACTTTCTCCGCCAGGCGCTGGGGACGCAGAGCACCCCGACTAACCAAACGCTCGTGGGGCTGGCCCTGTTCCTGACCTACTTCATCATGCAGCCGGTGGGCGCACAGGTGAACGAGGTGGCCGTTGTGCCCCTGCGGGCGGGTTCGATCTCGGCCTGGGAGGCGGTCGAGCGCGGCTCGGTTCCGCTGCGCCGCTTCATGCTGAAGTACGCGCGGGAGCGCGACTTGGCGCTCCTTGTCGAAATGGCGCAAGCCCCGCGGCCCAAACAGCCCGAAGACCTCCCGATGCGCGTGGTGGTGCCCGCTTACATTCTCTCTGAACTGCGTGCGGGCTTCCAGATCGGCGCGGTGCTGTTCTTGCCCTTCCTGGTGATTGACCTGGTGGTTGCGTCGGTGACGACCTCGGTCGGAATGATGATGCTCCCGCCGGTGGTCATCTCGACGCCGCTGAAGATTCTTCTGTTCGTCATGGTGGACGGCTGGAATCTGGTGATCGGTTCACTGCTCAAGAGTTTCACCTGAGAGGCGACATGTCCGGGGAAACCATCATTCATCTTGCGAGGCAAACGCTGGAAACCACCCTGTGGCTTTCCGCGCCCGTGCTGCTGATTGCGATGGCGGTTAGCCTGGCGGTGAGCGTGGTGCAGGTCATGACCTCGGTGCAGGAAACGACGGTGGCTACGGTGCCCCGGCTGGCGGCTGTGGCGGGAGCGTTATTCGTCCTGCTGCCGTGGATGGTGCGGCGGCTGGTGTCGTTCACCGCGGCGCTGTTTTCGGATTTTCATCCGTACATCGGCTGAGGGAATTATGGGATGGATCGAACCCGCCCTCGAGCGCGCCCTCATGCCGGCAGCAGCGGTGGGAGCGCGCGTCAGCATGCTGATGGTCTTTGCGCCCTTCTTCGGCAGCCTGGCCATCCCGGCGCGCGTCAAGGCAGGCCTCGTGGTTGCTTTCACTGCGCTGCTCTATCCGGCGTACGCGCCGCGCTGGACCTTCGATCTCACCACGTGGCTGCCGCTGGTGCTGCGCGAAGCGGCCGTGGGTTTGATGCTCGGCCTGGCGGTCCATTTCGTCTTCGAGGGAGTGCAACTCGCGGGACAGATGGTGGGATTTCAGATGGGCTTCTCGCTCGCCAATGTGGTGAGTCCGGAATCGGAAGTCGAAACACCGGTTGTCGCCATTTTTCAGCAGACTGTGGCGCTGCTCATTTTTGTTCAGGTCGACGGTCCGCAACTGATGCTGCGCGCCCTGGCGCGCAGTCTGACCTATCTTCCCCCCGGCGCGATCGTTCTGCCGCCGCCCGCGGTCGAAGGCCTGATTCAAGCAGCGGGAGGAATGCTGCTCGTGGCCGTGCAACTGGCCGCGCCGGTGCTGGTCGCCACACTGATGGCCGATGTTGCGCTGGGGTTCTTGGGCAAGGCCTCGCCGCAATTGCCCGTGCTCTTCGTGGGACTATCGGCGAAAAACGTGATCGGTCTCGGCGTCCTGATCACGGCGCTGGCGTTCTGGCCGTCGCTGCTGGGCGAGGTTTTCGCTCGCGCCGTGGCCACGGCCGAGCGGTTGATGCACCTGGCATCGTTGTAGCGGCGGTCTTTAACCGCCGACAGCGCTGAAGCACCGCGAGCGGCGGTGAGGACACCGCCGCGACAGCAAAGTTGGGGAGCCCGCAAATTGTCGGAAGGTAATCGTACCGAACAAGCCACGCCGCGCCGGCGCTGGAAAGCGCGGCAGAAGGGGCAGGTGGCGCGCAGCCAGGAACTGAGCTCGGCGCTGGCGCTGCTGACGGCGGTGCTGGGGGTGTGGAGCCTGCATCCTCTCTGGAGGGAAGAGTGGAAGCAACTGCTTTCCCAGGTGTTGGGCGCAGCGGGGCAAGGGCCGCTGACGGAAACGTCGAGCGTTCTCCGGCTCACCCTCCTGTTGGTGGTGCGCTGGGCGGGGCCGGTGGTACTGGCCTGCTGGGGCGCAGCGGTGGCCGCGAGCGTGGCGCAGGGCGGCTTTGTATTCGCGACGGGGGCGCTCAACCCGGATCTGAACCGCTTCCATCCCGCGAACAACCTCAAGCGGCTGGCGTCGCTGGGCGCAGCCGGCCGGCTGCTAAAGTCGCTGGTTCCGACCGGCATCCTGCTGTACCTGTTCGTTTCCATCTTGGCACGCGACTGGGTGAAGTTCGCTCCAATGCTGCACCAGAGCCCGCGCCAGGCGGCTGTGGCGGCGCTCAGCGGCATCTTTGAAATCTCGTGGAAGGCGGCGCTCGTGTTTTTGGCGTGGGCCGCGGTGGACTACTGGCTTCAGTGGATGAGCTTCGAGCGGCAATTGCGCATGTCGCAGGAAGAGATTCGGGAGGAGAACAAGGAGACCGAGGGGCATCCCATGGTGCGCATGCGGATTCGCCGCGCCCAGCGTCAGATGCGTCGCGGCCGGATGCTCGGCGAGGTCAGGCGTGCCACCGTGGTGGTGACCAATCCGAGCGAGTACGCTGTGGCGCTCGAATACCGCCCCGAGGGAATGGAGGCGCCGGTGGTGGTCGCCAAAGGCCGGAACCTTCTCGCGCAGCTCATCAAGCGCGAAGCGCGCTGGCACGACGTTCCGATTGTGGAGAATCCACCGCTGGCGCAGGCGCTCTATCGCGCCGTGGAAGTGGGCAAAGCAATCCCCGCGAAACTCTACACCGCGGTGGCCGAGATTCTGGCGTTCATCTATCGCGCCCAGGAGGCCTCCCGCCGCGGTGCGCGACCCGGAGCGAATTAACCCGTGGCCTCACCCTATCCCCATCCGACGGTGCGGATGGCTTCAGCCGCCAGCGATTGGATCGTTCCGCTGGTGGCGGTCGCCATGGTCTTCGTCATGCTGGTGCCGCTGCCGACGTTGGTGATCGACTTGTTGCTGGCGGCCAGTATCACGGCTTCCGTGCTGGTGCTGCTGGTGGCCCTGTACATTCAGCGGCCGGTGCAGTTTTCGGTTTTCCCTTCACTGCTGTTGCTTCTGACGCTGTTCCGTTTGTCGCTGAATCTCGCCAGCAGCCGCCGCATCCTGCTGCATGGCCACGAGGGTCCGTCCGCCGCCGGGCATGTCATCGAAGCCTTCGGCCAGTTTGTGGTGGGCGGCAATTACATCGTCGGCTTCGTTCTGTTCCTCGCTCTCATCGCGATTCAATACGTGGTGATTACGCACGGGGCGGTGCGCATCGCGGAGGTGACGGCGCGTTTCACACTCGATGCGCTGCCGGGCAAGCAGATGGCGATTGACGCGGATCTGGGCGCCGGGCTGATTGACGAAGCAGAAGCGCGCACGCGCCGGCAGCAGATCAATCGCGAGGCGGAGTTCTATGGCGCCATGGACGGCGCCGCGCGCTTCACGCAGCGCGATGCCCTGGCCACCGTCCTGATTACGGCCATCAACATCGGCGCGGGATTCCTCATGGGGGTTTTCTACCACGATGTGGCGCTGCTCGAAGCGCTCCAGACCTACACGGTGCTGACGGTGGGCGACGGGCTGGTCACCATGATGCCGTCGCTGCTGGTTTCAGTCGCGGGCGGCATGGTGGCCACCCGCGCCTCGTCGGAAATGGATCTCGGCGCCGATCTCGGACGGCAGCTGCTGCCGCGCAGCCGGCCGTTGTGGATCGCCGCGAGCGTCATGCTGGCGCTGGGATTGATCCCCGGCCTGCCCAAGTTTTCCTTCTTCGTGCTGGCAGGGGTGACGGCCTGGCTGGCGCGGCGCAGCGCTGGCGTCGCTGCGGCTCTCGAGGCCAAGGCGTCGCCGCCCACGCCCGCCGCACGCGCCCAGGAACAACTCGAGTCGCTGTTGCGGGTGGACGAATTGTCTCTGGAAGTGGGACCGGCGCTGGTCCGCCTGGTGGACGAAGCGCAGGGGGGCCAGCTGCTGGCTCGCATTCGAGCCTTGCGGCGCCATTTGGCCACCCAGCTGGGCTTTATTGTTCCTTCCATTCACATCACCGACAACCTGCAACTTGGCCCTCGCGAGTACGTCGTCCGTTTGCGCGGGGCGGAAATCGCCCGCTGGGAGATGTTCCACGACCATTTGCTGGCCATTAGTTCGGAGGCGGCGGCCCATCCGCTCGAGGGGCAGCCCACCAAGGAGCCGGCCTTTGGCGTCGCCGCCACCTGGATCACGCCTCCTCAGCGCGAGCGAGCCCTGGCGGCAGGCTACGCCGTCGTGGATCAAACCTCGGTGCTGGCCACGCACCTGGCCGAACTCATCAAGGAGCACGCCCACGAATTGCTGACGCGGGCGGAAACCAAGCGCCTGCTCGATGCCCTCAGCGAGTCGCAGCCGAAGCTCGTGGAAGAACTGGTTCCCAAAGTTCTCTCGCTCGGCGAAGTGCAGAAGGTCCTCCAGCAGTTGCTGCGCGAGCAGGTGTCGATCCGCGATCTGACGACCATTCTGGAAGTACTGCTCGACGTGGCGCCGGTCAACAAGAACATCGTGGCGCTGGTGGAAGCGGCGCGGCAGGCGCTGGCCCGCGCCCTGGTGCGGCCGCACCTGGCCGACGACGGAAAGCTCTCGGTGCTGACGGTCGACACCAGCATCGAGGAGCAACTGGCGGCGGCATTCCGTCCGCCATCGGCGGGCGAACGGCCCGCGGGCGGGCTCCAGCCGTCGCTCCTGCGCCGCATTCTGGACGGATTGAAAAATGTGGTGGGAGATCAGGCAGCGGTGGCGTGCCCGGTATTGCTTTGCGCCTCGCCGGCCCGGTTCTACTTGCGGCGACTCCTGGAGCCTTTCCTTCCCAAAGTCGTGGTACTCGCGCCGGGTGAAATTCCGCCCGTGGTTCCGATTCAATCCCTGGGGGTGGTCCGATGAAAGCGACAGCCGAAACTGTGAAAGCGGCCGAACGCGGCCGCCCGCCGCGCCGCGTGGCGATGGCCTATGAAACCTGCGGCGGCCTGACGGCTGAGGAGCGCGATCGCCTGCTCATGGAGGAGCTGCCGCAAGTCCAATATATCGCCCGGCGAATTCACGACCGTCTGCCCAGCCACGTGCCGCTGGAGGACCTGGTTCAGGCGGGCGTCGTGGGACTGATTGAAGCTATTCACAAATATGACCCAAGCAAGCACGTTCAGTTGAAGACGTACGCCAAGTTCCGCATACGCGGGGCGATTCTCGACAGCCTGCGAACGCTTGACTGGAGCCCGCGCGCGCTGCGGCGCAAGGCCCGGGAACTGGAAGGGGTGCACGCGCGCCTGCGCGCGCAATTGGGGCGGCCCGCCACCGAGTCGGAAGTGGCGGCGGCGATGGGGATCACGCTCGAGTCCCTGCAGAAGCTGCTGGGCGACCTACGCGGACTGGACCTAGGGAGCTTGCAAGGAGCGGCTCCCGACGAAGGAGTGGAGCTGGAAGCCCGGGTGGCTGACCCGGCCGCCTCCGACGACGATCCCTTTGCCCTTTGCCTGCGCGCGGAAATGAAGCAGCATCTGGCGCGCGCCATCCGCGAGCTGCCGGAAAAAGAGGCGCTGGTCCTTTCGCTGTATCACTACGAGGAGTTGACGATGAAGGAAGTGGGCGCCGTGCTGGGGGTCGGTGAAGCTCGGGTATCGCAAATCCACACATCCGCGCTGATTCACCTGCGCGAGCGGCTGGGCGCCCGTCTGAAATCACCGCGTCCACTGGCGGGACCGCTCCCGGGGGTGCGCGAGGTGCGAGGTGAATCATGGAAACGATCCTGAGCGGAGGACCGATGGACGACCGGTTTCGCAGCGCGTGGGAGAGTCCCCGGGGTACCAGCCGCGCGGCGCTTCCGCACCGCCGGGTCATCCCCTGCAATTTTCGCCGCGAGCGGCAGATGGGCAAGGACCAGGTTCGACTCGTGACCTCGCTGCATGAAGCCTTCGCGCGCAACCTGGGTCACTCGCTGGGCGCCTACCTGCGCGTTCTGTTTGAGATCAACCTGGTATCGGTCGAGCAACTGCCCTTCGCCGACCTGCTGCAACGTATTCCCGAGACCACCTACACGGCCTCGATCCATTTGCAGCCGCTGGCGGCGATTGGCGCCGCGCAGCTTGATCTCTCGGTGGCTTTTCCCGTGATCGATCTCCTGCTGGGCGGGCAGGGCAAGAGCGCGGCGGAAATCCGCGACGTGACCGAAATCGAGGCTGAAATCCTGGAAAGCGTGGTGAAGCTGATCGCCCGCGAGCTTCAGGCCACGTGGCAACCACTGCTCGATATCGAGTTTCAATTTGGCCAGCGGCTGGGCCGCCCGGCATTGCAACGACTGCTGCCCCCCGACGAGCGCGTGCTGACCCTGAGGTTTGAGACTCGCATGGCAGAGGCCCAGGGGCCGCTGCACCTGGTCTTCTCGAGCGGCGCGGCGAGCGCCCTGCTGAAGAAACTGGCCCAGCAGTGGACGCACCGCAAGTATCGCGGTCCGACGCTGGGCGATACGCTGGGACCCGACCGACTCCCGCTGTTTGAGTTCCCGGCCGAACTCGTGCTGGCCGGCATTCGCGTGCGCGGCGGGGAGATTCTGGAATTGCAGCCGGGCCGGGTCATTCCGCTCAACAAGCGTCTCAGCGATCCCGCCCAGCTCCGGATTGGCGGCCAGCAGGCCTTCCGGGCCGTTCCGGTGCGCCAGGGGGCGGTGCGTGCCGCGCGGGTGGTGGAGCGGCTGGAGCAGGCACTGAACCTGGAGAAGGAGGAACCATGAACGGACTTTCTTCGGAGCCGAAAACCGTTTTGCAGGACTACTTCAAAGTGTGGAGCAACGCCATCGCCGGCGTGCTGACTCAACGGGCCGGAACCCCTTTCCGGGCGGCATTGGTTTCGAGCGAAAGGGGCCCGATCGCAGACTTCCCCGATTCAATGGTTTGGCTGCGCTTGGAGGCTCGCCAGGTCCTGAGCGGATGGCAGGTTTTCGGGATTCGCGCCTCGGAGGCACGGCGGCTGGCGGAACTGCCGTCGCCTGAATCCTCGACGGCGGATGCCGTGCTCGCACCTGAACAGGGGCAGGCGCTTATCGAACTCTTCCGCCCCATGGCCGCCGCGGCGGTGATGGCACTGCGGCCCGTATTGGGGGGGGAAGTGGAATTTGCCTTCCAGGGCGAGCAAGCGCCAGACTGGCCCGCCAGCGCGCATTCGAAGGTGCGCATCGAGGGGCCGGACTTTGCCCCTCTGGAGATCGTTTTCTGCTTGAATGAATCGCTGGTGCAGTCGCTGCATTCCGTGATGTCTCCTTCATCGCTGCCGGCCGGCATGGCGGAAGGAGCGCCGCCGGGCCGTCTGAATTACGAACCCAATCTCGACTTGCTGCTGGATGTGGAACTCGATGCCAGTCTCCGCTTCGGCGAGCGCACGATGCTGCTGCGCGAGGTGCTCGAACTGGGACCCGGCGCCGTGATCGAGCTGGACCGTCTGGTGGACGACCCCGTCGACCTGCTGGTGGGCAACAAAGTGATTGCGCGCGGGGAAGTAGTGGTGGTGGACGGCAACTACGGTTTGCGGGTGAAAGAAATGGCAAGCCGCCAGGAGCGGATCGATTCGATCCGCGGTTGAGGCATGGCGCAGAAGAATCCCTGGCTTCCGGAGTGGAAGGTGATGCAATCCCGATGGCTGCAACCCTGTTGCGAATGGGACTCTTGCCCCAATCACCGGCGGGTACGTCCCCCCTTTCTGCTTCCCTCGGGCCGCCTCTTGTTGAACGGCCGATGGCACTGCAGTCTCGAATGCTTTGAACGTGCCGCGGACGCTGCCATCCGCGAGATGATGTCATTGCCAGCATCACGACGCCGGCGACCTCACCGCGTCCCGCTCGGGCTGGTGGTGCTGCAGCGAGGACAAATCAGCGAGGATGGCCTGAAGCGTGCCCTGCTGGCCCAGCGCGAAGCGCGGGCAGGGCGCATCGGCGAATGGCTGCGGCGTGTGGAGGGGCTGACAGAAGAGCAGGTAACGCAGGCGCTCGGCGCCCAATGGGCCTGCCCCGTCTTCCCCCTGCGGCGGTCGGAGCACTTCCTGGAGGCGGCGGACCTCGTGCCGCTCCCCATTCAGGATTCGTTGCGCATGCTTCCCGTTCACTTTGTGGAGACGAGCCGAAGTCTCTTTGTAGCCTTCCCAGAGGCGGTCGATTACGGGACGCTGAACGCTCTCGAGAAGGCGCTTGACTGCCGGGCGCACCCTTGTCTGGCCGAGGAGTCTGCCTTCGAGGAAGCGCTGGAGCGCGTGCGTTCGCGGCCACGGCCTGGCGAGACTTGCTTCGATAGTCTGCGCGATCCCGGGGAAATGGCGCGCGCGGCACGAAATCACGCTCGGAGTCTTGGCGCGCAGGAGGCGCGGCTGGTCAGGTGCGGTGAGTTTCTCTGGATGCGCCTGTGCGGCGGGGGAGGGCAGTATCACCTGGTCTTCAAGATTGCGGATTGGCGGTTGGAGGATCACGCCTCAAAGGTCGGCTTGCCCGGGGCGCGCATTCCGACTCAATGAGGATTACCGAGTGGAGTGACGTCGCCCGCTGTCGGAGCGCTGCCTGCCGGCAGGCAAGCAGCGGCGCGTCAGCCCCGGTCATCACGGCGTTCCTTGCTCCCCATTAAGTCAGCAGCCACGCTGCCGATGGGAATTATGAAGTGCCCCTTGCGGCTGGCCCTTGCATCATGGGTGTGATTCTCCCTCATCGCGAAGCGTTGCTGGCGGCCCCGCCGGCATCCCGGCGGACCGGCGGGAGCCGACGATCGAGAGTCATCACCGCCCTGCGCGCCAGCTGGAGCCGGCCCAGTCCGCTTGTCTTCGAGGTGAACCGCCTGCTGAGCTGCTCGCCCGTGGACCTGGGCAGGGTGGACGCGGCCGTGGAGAGCGATCCGGAAATGGCGGCCGCTCTGTGGGCAGGCTGCGCGCGCCTCTGCGGCACAGCGGACTGGGAAGGCGCCTCCGCGGATGAGGCCATGGTGCTGTTGGGCCTGGACCGTTTCCGTTTTCTGATTTCCGCTTACGCGCTCCACAAGGAGGCCGCGCAGCGGGCGCCGCAAGCCCTGCTGAACTGGTTCTGGAGCCGGAGCTTTCGGTCCGCCTGCGTCTGTGACCGCATCGGCCGTTGGCTCGGTTTCTTTCCGGCGGAACTGCCCTTTCTGGCCGGGCTCTATCATGACGTGGGAATGCTGCCTCTGCTCTCCGCTCTTCGAACCGGGGAAGCGGCGGCCCCCCAGATACGCGCTTCTCTGGGCCGGGTGGATTGGGAAAGCGAATTCTTCGGACTGGATCATTGCTTTGCCGGAGGGCAGCTGGCCGCTCGGTGGGCCTGGCCTGCGGCCTTGGGAGATACCCTGGCGCGCCACCACGGGCCGGCCTCGGGTGAGGAAGAAACGCTCCTGCGCGTTGTTTCAGCTGCTGAGCGGATCGTGGCCAGCCGCCAGACGCCTCCTGTCACTGCTGATAACCCGAGGTCGTCGGGCACTCGGCGCACGCCCGTGGATGTCCTGGAAGGATTCTTCCCGAATCTGCGGGGCAGCGGCGCGCGCAATCTGGGGCGGGCCATCCAGGAAGAATGGAGCCAGTACGTCCTGCCTGCCCCTGACCGTTTCGACACCGTCGTCGAGTAACGGCCTCGCGCCGCATTCCGCTCAAATCGAACTGAGCGGTCGGCCGCGCGAGGGAACTTCCTGCCTAAGCCAATACCGATTCCGGCGATTTTTGCCTGCCCTGTCCGTGGCGACCGCCGACGGGCAATCCTCCTTCTTCATTTTTCAGCGAGTTGCAAGGGGGGCCGTGCCAGCCCCATGGCAGTTGGCATGCTCTGAGCCGGGCGGAGAACAAAGCCATGAACAGCGGTCTGTATGCGGCGGCGGCTGGATTGATTGCGCGGGCAGAGGCACTCGACGTGGCCGCCAATAATCTGGCCAACGCCAGCACTGTTGGCTTCAAAGCGCAGCGCGAGTTCTACCAGGCGCTCGCCACAGAGATGCGGCGCGCCAGCGTCAATCCCCTGAGTCGTGCGATCGCCCGCTTCGGCGTTCTCGGCGGGGCCAGCCTCGACTTCGGTCAGGGAACGCTGGAGCGCACCGGGAATGAACTCGACTTCGCGCTCGAAGGTCCGGGCCTTTTCGCCGTTCAGACGGCCGCTGGCGTCCGTTACACGCGCAACGGGAATTTCCATCTGGACTCGAACAACCGCCTCGTTACCGCTGACGGCGACGCGGTGCTGGGCGATTCCGGGCCGCTCGAGGTTCCAAGCGGTCCGTTGTCGGTGGGCGAAGATGGCACAATCTCGGTGCGGGGCGGGGTGGCCGGCCGGTTGAAGATCGTGGAAGCGAGCGGCTCCAGCATCACGCAGGAAGGGAAGTCCTTGTTTGTGATTCCCGGGGGCGCGATTCGGCCCGCGTCCGGCACGCGCGTCCGCCAAGGCATGCTCGAATCGTCCAATTTCAACGCGGTCGCCGGCGCAGTGGGACTGGTCGCAATTCAGCGCCACGCAGAGATGTTGCAGCGAGCACTCAGCATCTTCCATAACGAGTTCAATCGCGCCGCGGTGGAAGACCTGCCGCGCGTCGTCGGGTAATCGTAGCGGCGGGCTTCAGCCCGCCAACTGGCGACCTGAAGGTCGCCGCTACCAAGACAAATGGCGATCTCAAGGTCGCCGCCACCAAGCCATGTGGCGACCTGAAGGTTGCCGTGACCAAGGAGGCAGCGAAGATGTTCCGAGCTCTCTACACCGCCGCCAGCGGCATGATGGCGCAGCAACTCAACCTCGACAACATCGCCAATAACCTGGCGAACGCGAGCACGGCGGGCTTCCGGCGCCGCCGGCTGCAATTCCAGGACATGCTCTATCAAAACCTGGTCGTGCCGGGTTCGGCCGCCACCGCGCAAACCACGGTCTCCGCGGGATTGCAGATCGGACTCGGGTCGCGATCCTACGCGTCGGAAATGATTCAGGCGCAAGGGGACTACTCCTCGACCGGCAATCCGCTCGACCTCACCATCCAGGGGCGCGGCTTTTTCCAGGTCAGCCTGCAAAATGGCGAGATCGCTTACACGCGCTCGGGCAATTTTCATCTTGACCAGCAGGGCAACGTGGTGACGGCAGACGGCGATCCGCTCGAGCCCGCCATCACGATTCCGCCCGACGCCCTCAGCATCAGCGTGGGGCAAGACGGCACCGTCAGCGTGACGCAACCCGGCCAGACCGAGGCGCAGCAGGTGGGAAGCATCCAGCTCGCCATGTTTCCCAACGCGGGCGGGCTGAACAGCATCGGGCGAAACCTGTTCATGGCGACGACCGCCTCGGGCGATCCCATCGTCGGCACCCCGGGCGGTTCGGAAGGGCTGGGTTCCATTCAGCAGGGCATGATCGAGCAGTCCAACGTGAACGTGGTGGACGAGTTCATCCAGATGATTCTAACGCAGCGCGCCTACGAGGCGAACTCGCGCGTGGTGCGCGCCGCGGACGAGATGTTCCAGCAACTCAACAATATGAGCCGATAGCCATGGTTTCCCGTATCCCATCCTGCTGGGTTCCTCTTGCTCTGACCGTGCTCACGACCCTGGCAGCGGCTCAGAATTCCATCCCGCTTCTGACCGAAAGCGAAGTGAGGCGAGACCGGCTTAGCCTCGCGGTCCTCTTGCCGGACGGCGCACCCGAGAAGGTTCGAGTCCAGGCATCGGCTATCGACCTCGGGCCGGCGCCGCGGCCAGGTCAGGTGCGGGTGCTGTCGCGCGCCGAGGTGCTGAAAGCCATTCCCAAATCGCCGGAACTGGCGAACGCGTTCATCCTTCCGGGCAGTATTCGAGTGACCCGGTTCTCGCGAGCGATTACGGAGAGCGACGTTCGCAAGACCGTCGGCGAACTTGGGGGCATTGCCGACCCCGCCGGTTTGACCATGCTCGGAAGTCCCCTCACGGGCGAACCGGGCGACCCCCGGCTAAACATTGACCAGGCAACCTGCGACGCCGCGTCGGGACGGACCCTTCTGCGGCTGACCTCTGCCGCCGACCCGCATCTCCTGCCGTTCCTGGTGAGTGTCGAGGGTTGCGATTTGAGCAAGCGTCTGACGCGGGTCCGACCCGAAGCCGCTCGCGCTGCGGGCGCGGCTCGCGCGAGGGCCGGTCGCCCCGCGCGCCGCGAAGTGTGGGTGAAGGCCGGCAGGCCGGCGCGAATGGTATCGGTGGGCGCGGCGTTCCGCGCTTCCTTTTGGGTGTTTCCCCTGGAAAACGGAGCGCGCGGCGAACAGATTCGGGTGCGGGTCGCGGGCTCGCGCCATGTGATAGCGGCGCGCGTGGTGGGGCCGGGCATTCTGCAGTCCGATTGAGGAGGCTGACGTGGAGCACCGATGGAGCCGGATTTCAATGGTGGTCATCCTGATGTGCTGTGCGGGTGTCTCGCTGGCGGCGAAGGACAAACCGCCCGCGCCCAAGACCAGCCTCGCGTCGTACCTGGAGCGCGCCCGCGCCATGACCGCGGCGGCGCCGTCCACGGGCAGCCTGTGGAGCGCCGAGAGCCGCTATGCGGCGCTCGCTGCCGATGACAAAGCGCGCAGCGTGAATGATGTGGTCATCATCCGCGTCATCGAGCAGACGCGCGCCGAGGCCGACGGCAACCTGAAGTCGCAGCGCACCCTCGAAAGCGACGCGGGTATGACGAATCTGTTCGGCCCGCTGGGCGCGCGCAGCGGGCTGGCGGGGATGTTTTCGCCGCGGTCGAACCAATCGTTGGATGGCCAGGCGCAGGCGTCGTCCAGCTCCTTGCTGCGCACGAGCCTGGCAGGCCGCGTGGTGGAAGTGCTGCCGAACGGATATCTGGTGATCGAAGCGGAACGCGCTATTGAAATGAACCAGCAGCACCAGTTGCTGGCGGTGCGAGGCGTGGTTCGCCCAGCGGACATCGCGCCGGACAATAGCGTGGTCTCGACCGCGCTCAGCCACCTGGAAATCGAATTGAAAGGGAAGGGCATCATCAGCGACAGCGTTCGCCAGCCGCACCGGCTGACGCGATGGCTGCACCGACTGCTGGGGTTTTGAATCATGATGCGAGCCGCCATTCTATTTTGGATCCTTGCCTTGCTCCCACTCTCCGTGCGTGCCGCCACCCACGCCGCGCTGCGCCTGGTGCGCATCAAGGACATCGCGTCGGTCGAAGGCGTACGCGATAACCCGCTGGTCGGCTACGGCATGGTGGTGGGGCTGAACGGCACGGGCGACCGCCGCCAGACCATCTTCTCGACGCAGACGCTGGCCAACATCCTTCGCCGCATGGGCCTGCAAATTCCCGCCAGCTCGGTGCGCGTAAATAACGTCGCCGCCGTCATGGTGACAGCGACCCTGCCTCCCTTTGCCCGCCCCGGAATGCGGCTGGACGTGACCGTTTCTTCCGTGGGCGACGCCAAGAGTCTCGAGGGCGGATTGCTCCTGCTCACGTCGCTGTACGGGGCCGACGGCCAGATGGTCGCCTCGGCGCAAGGCCCGCTGGTCCTTGGCGGTTATACGGCGGGCGGACGCGGCAATTCGATTCAGATCAATCACCCCACCACGGCGCGCATCGCGGCGGGAGCCATCGTGGAGCGCGACGCGACGGTGGAGCTGGCCCGGCTGCCGCGCCTCTCGCTGCTGATGCGCGAAGCGGACTTCTCGACGGCCCAGGCGGTGGCGCAGGCGATCAATCTTGACGCGGGGCGCGACCTGGCGCTGGCGGTGGACGCGCGGCGCGTGGATTTGCGGTCGCAGGGCATGGCCGCGGAGGCGATCCCCGGCCTGCTGGCCCGCGTCGAGGAACTAACTGTCGTGGTGCAATCGCGCGCCCGGGTGGTGGTGAATGAGCGAACCGGAACCATCGTGCTCGGCCGCGACGTCAGTCTTGGCGCTTGCTCGATTCTGCACGGCAACCTGACGGTGGAAATCTCAACCGATTTCGACGTTTCACAACCG
>CAZHKT010000047.1:0-25750 GCA_964533045.1 uncultured Acidobacteriota bacterium
AGCGGCGGCCTTCAGGCCGCCACCCGTCCGTGTCGCCCTGAAGGGCGACGCGACGCCCCGCTCGGCCGAAACCACGAAGGACATCCGCCATGGGAAAGAACCGATAGAGGCACCACACTAAAACCGGGCTACCAGTCCGACGCGAACTGCCCGCGGATAGCCCGGAGAGATATTAGTATTGCTATCGGCATAAACGAAGTAATTGCGATTGAACAGGTTCTCCACGTTGGCCTGAAGGCGGATGCGCTCGGTTAATGAAAGGAAGATGGCAGCATCGGCCCGCGTATAGCTCGGGAGAACGACTGTATTATCGATCGCGGCAAACATATCGGAGCGATTGAGAATGCCCAGCCCGAATCCCAGTCTGGGAATGACCTGATAGTTGTTCCACACGGAAAAGACGTGGTGGGGCACCTGCCCCACTTGGGCGCCGACCTTCGCCACCGCCGTGGCCGAGGTGACGAAGGCGTCCTGGTAGGCGTAGCCTCCCACTACTTTCCAGCGCCTCGAAATGTTTCCGGACGCCCCGAATTCAAAGCCCTTCGTCCGCTGGCTCCCGGTCTGAACGATTCGGGTAGGATCGTTCGGGTCTATCGAGCGCGTATTGGTGCGATCCAATCGGTAGACGCTGGCCGTCAGCGCCAGGGATCGCGCCAAGTCCCATTTCACGCCAGCCTCATAGTTTGTGAACTTTTCCGGCTTGAGCTGCTGGGTGATGACGGTGAGCGACGCGAACTGGTCGCCGGAGCTAGGCAGGAACGATACGCTGTAATTGACGAAGATTGAAACCGGGTCGATGGGCTTGTAAACGAAGCCCAGGCGGGGAGAGACGACGTTATCAATGCGCCGTAAGTCATCCCCCGTCCGGTGGTTGTGGTATTGCAGGTCAAAGTGGTCAAAGCGCAGGCCAGCAACGATTTGGAAGGAGCGGGAGAGGCGCGCCTGATCCTGAAGGTATGTGGCGCCCACCAAAGCCTTCAGATGGTTATCGGCATCGGTCGCGCTCTGACGAAAGGTGACCGGAGTGAAAATGGTGGGGCTGTCGTAGGGGACTTGCAGGGAAGGGGCGGTATGGTTGAAGAAACCGGTGTTGCGGAAATTGTCGGTCAGCTGACGGCCTAATTCGATACCCCCGACCAGCGTATGCTGAACCCTGCCGGTAACAAGGGTCCCGCTCAAATCCATCTGGTTGAAGATATTGAAGCGCTGGGTGGCGTTGTTGTAGGCGCTCAGTGTGACCAGTGACTTGTCGGGCGTGACCGCGCCGGGCACGAAGTTCTGATAGAACTTGTCGTAATCCCCGAGATGAGTTCGATTCCGCACGTTCACCCGCCCGGCCTGGTGTGTCAAGTTCACGTAGCCAAGGTGGACCCCGGCCCGGACTCGGCTCGCGTCCGGATTGCCGTAGAACGTCTCGGGGGCGACGTCCGCCGGGCGGCCCTGATAGGACGTGATGCCGCGATCGGCAACGCGACCGTCGTGGAAATACTCATAGCTTACGGTGATTCGCGTTTGCTTGCCGGGTTCCAGCGTCACGGTCGGATTGAAGGCATAACGTTCCAAACCCACAAAGTTCCGGAAGCTGTCGGAATCCTCGTACAAACCATTCAGACGAACTGCCACCTTGTCACCGAAAGGCTGATCGAGATCGCCGGTCAAGCGCTTGTGACCGAACTGGCCGCCCTGCAGCGTGAATTCGTGCAACGGCGTGAAACCGGCTTCTTTAGTCACGCGGTTGATGACTCCACCTCCGCCGCCGCGACCGAATATCATGGCGTTTGGCCCTTTCAGGGCTTCCACGCGCTCCAGGTTGTAGAGGTCGCGATAGTACTGGGCATCGTCACGGACGCCGTTGACGAAAAAGTCAGCGGTCGAGCTGTTGCCCCGGATGATTACCTGGTCGCGGTTTCCTTCCCCTTGATGGGCGGTGATGCCGGGGGTGTATCTCACCACGTCGCTGATGCTCATCATCATCTGGTCTCTCATCAGTTCACGGGTTACTACCGTGATGGACTGCGGCACATCGCGCAAGGTCGTGAGAGTCCGGGTCGCGGAAGTGATCGAGGGCGTCACGTAATCCGGACTGGCCTCCACCGTGACCGACGTGTGGACAGGCAGGAGTTGCAGAATGAATTCCATCGGTTGCAGCGGGGGGGCATCGCGGAGTTGGAGGTCCCGCGCGAGTTCCGTGAACCCGTCCGCCGTGATCCGAATCGTGTAGTTGCCGGACGGGAGATCGAGCGCAAAGTTCCCCGTGGGGTCTGCCACTGCGGCGGAACTCGCGCCTGGACCTGCGGGGGCCACGGAAATGCGCGCCCCGGCAATCGGGGCACGTTGCGGATCAAGCACCCGCCCTTGAACTCGGCCCTTTACTTCTTGCGAAATGGCGAGAGACTGGCTGATAAGCATCAGCATCATGATTGATAAAAACCAAGACTTGCGGCCCCAGGCATAACGGGGTTGGTTCGCTGAATTTGTCATTGAAGAGTGCTCCTTCCTCCGATGAAAAAGACACCTAGTTGCAACTCTCATGCAATCGTACTGTCTCCCATGGGTGCGCAATCTACCGTTGACGCTGCTAAGACTCGTCGTCTGCGGCGCCGTCACCTCATTTTTTGAGTTGCAAGTAAGTTGCATCTCATAAGGCAGGCTCAATATACGGATGGCCCTCTACCCTGTCAAGCCAAAAAACACTAAACGGTCAAGATTTGGGTTTCTGCGGCTGACTGGTTGATCTGAGCGGTCAGATCTCGACGTAAGGAGGCCTCGGCGAGGCATCTCCGGGGGGAGGCGTCCCGCCTGCACTCTAGTGTGTTGCGTCTAACGGTTCTTTACAATGGTGGATGTCCTTCGTGGTTTCGGCCGAGCGGGACGTAGCGTCGCCCTTCAGGGCGACACTTACTGGTGGCGGCCTGAAGGCCGCCGCTACGCGGCGCCCCGCGATTGAATAGTTATCTGCGACGCACCACACTCGCAAATGGCAGGTCTCGCTATTGTGCAACCTCCTGCGGGGCGGTGGAACCCAGTGCGAGGCGGACGCGCTCGGCGAGGGCAGCGGCCTTGGCCTCGTCGCCCTGCGATTGGTAGATCTGCATCAATGCCTCGATGGTGGTAAAGAGGAGAGGATCACGTGCGCCGGCGCTTTCCAGGTAGGGAAGGGCCTTGTCCATTCGTCCCGCGCCCAGCCAAGCCGCGCCGGCATTGGCCTCGTCGGTCACGGCCGGGGCGCGCAGCTTGAGCACCTGCTCGAAACGGGGCACGGCGTCGCGAGGCTGGCGCACGGCGAGGTAGGCGCTCCCCAGCGCTGAGAGCACGTCCGGGTCGTCGGGGAAATCCTCCACCACTTCCTCCAGCATGTGCAGTCCGCGCACGATGCGCGCGGGCGAGCCGTGCTCGAATCCGGAGGTGGCGTAGGCCAGCGCCAGATTCCGCGCGCGGAATGCCGCCGGCGGCTCGCGCCAGGCTTTCAATTCGTAGTTGCGGGGCTCCTCGCCCGTCGCGGCGGGTTCCGGCACGCGCGCGATGTGGTGGTCGGTGAAGACGGTATGGCCGCCGTCCTTGGCGTCGCGGCGAGCCATGTGGCAGCGCACGCAATCGGCCTGGTCGCGTCCGCCGGCGTGCTTGAGGTTGAGCGTCGCGGCATGGCAGCCCAGGCACTTCTCGCGGTAATAGGCGGGCGGCTGGGCCGACAGATCGTGCGGGTCATGGCAGGTCCCGCACCACATCTGGTCTTTGGACTGCTCGGCGCAGCGGCTTTCGGCCAGTTGCTCGGAGTGGCTGATGACCTTCAGCCCCGTTTGGGGCGAGCCCGGCGGCAGCACCGCCGTGTATATGGTGAACACTTCTTCCAGCGGCCGTCCGGTTCGAAAATCCTGGGCGCGTTTGCCGGGATTGGTGACGCGCGCCGCGCCCATCAGGTGGCACTGCTCGCAGACGCTGGCACGCTCGACGGGCGGGAGCTTGGCGGGGTTGACGATGTTGCCCCGGCCCGGTTCGGCCAGGTGCGGCGCGGGGTCGCCGTGGCAGCGCTCACAGTGGATGGCCTCGGCGCCGAAGGCGGGCGCTTCATATTCGCTGATCGTGCCCTCGATGTGCCGCGGCTCGCCCGCGTGGCAAAGGATGCACTCCAGTGTTAATGGCCGGATAAAGTCCGGCGTGCGCGCCGTTTCGTAGCCGGGCGCCATGTCGTAGCGTTGGATGCGCGGGTAATAGGTGATGGGCGATTGAAACAGGTGCCGCCCCACGCGCACGATATACCCTTCGGCGTGCTTGCCCGAGCCGATCACGTATTCGACCTTGTAGGTGGAGACGGCGCCGTCGCGCTCGCGCCGCTGATAATTGCCGTCGGGCCGGACCTCGGCGGTGAACCGCGTGCCGGAGGGCGTGTGCACGAACGTCCCCTCGGGCTCCTTCAACGGCCGCCGCAGGGATTGCGCCATTGCCGAGCGCTCATAGCCCTTCGCCCGGTCCGCGTGGCACGTCGCGCAAATCTCCGACGCGCGCAGCGCCGCCGCGCCGCCCGCCAGCCCCAGCGCCGCGGCCACAAGGCAAATTCGGCTGGGTCGGCCGCCGTCCCGGCGGCCACTGCCGGCCAAGCCTGCCCTAAGCGCCGCGAAGGGATGCCGGCGCCCCCAGGATGCTATTCGAAAAAAGGATGGCGCGAGTCTTCGGGCCATCCATCCATGATACATTCCCCTTCAGGCGCGGCCAAGCAGGATGCGTGTCTGGCTCCCGATTCATCGGGGCGTCACGCGCGAAGCCCAAGCCCATGAAGCGAATTGCCTTTGTGCTGATCCTCGTCGCGGTGTCTGGGGGCATTGTTGCCTACTTCGTCCGGCCGACTCGCATGGAACTGGTCTCCACGCCGCCCCCTGAGTTTCTCCAGCCTTCCCCGGAGTGGGACGCCCGGCGGCGTGAAATCGAGGCTCAGGTGGCGCGCGCCTATTGGGAATGCGCGCTCGTGACGCTGCAGTGGAGATATTCCTATGGCGTGCGCCTGCCGGAAACCCCGCCCGACGAGTTCCAGGTCGAAAGCCGGGTGCCCGCCGCGGCCGTGAAATTGGCGCGCCAATCCCGGCAGTTCTACTGGGACAGGCTGCGGAAGGCTTGGGACTTGCCCCAGTCGTGGAGACAAGTGCGCGTCTGGGATTTTGAATGGTTCGACAAGCCCCTCGAGTTCTGGAAGCGCGCGATCGGGGTATAGCAGGTAGCCGGGGTGCGGGCGGGGTCTGGCGCAGACCTTACTCTTCAGGTCTGCGATAATGGGGGCGACAATTCAGAACGGTGCACTACTTCCTGCAGGACCATCTGGGCTCGACGCGGATGATTGCCAGCGCCAGCGGCGTGATTGAGCGCGAAATGGATTATTATCCGTTTGGCGGCGAGCGCGTGGTGGGGACGGCGACGGCGGACGACCCGCACAAGTTCGCGGGGATGTATCGAGGGTGGTGCGTCTAACGGTTCTTTACAATGGCGGAGGCCCTTCGTGGTCCCCTCCATGGTTTCGGCCGAGCGGGACCTGGCGTCGCCCTTCGGGGCGACAGGCAGGGGTGGCGGCCTGAAGGCCGCCGCTACGGGGTGGCCCTCGATTGAATGGTTACTTGCGACGCCCCACACTGGACGGCGAAAGCGTGCTCTACCACACCTGGGCGCGCATGTACTCGCCCCAGCTCGGCCGCTGGCTCGCCCCCGACCCGCTTCACGGCAACGCCAACGACCCCGGCTCGCTCAACCGCTACGCTTACGTCCTCAACAATTCGGTGAACTTCGTGGACCTGCGGGGGCTGGGCACCTTCATCGACAAGGATGGGAACAGGTTTCCCTCCAGTTGAGTTGCACGTAGTAGTTGATGCTGATCAGGACCGTGTAGGCGGTGGGGAAGGCGACCGCGGCGTGGCTCCAGATTTTGAGCTCGGGCGCGGCCAGCGCGTGGATGCTCAGCGTGACCAGCATGAACGACGGTCCCAGGAAGAGGGAAGGCGTGAGCAGGCCGACGATGCCCAGCGGCGTGCTCACGCTTTCGGGGCCTCCCGCCGAACCCAGCCAACCCCGCCATTCGGCCAGCTGCCCGATGACATAGATGACGCTAAACGCGCCGGCGAACACCGCCGACCAGTATCCGACCGCCTTCGCCGCGGGCGGGAGTTATTGAATCATGGTTTTCTCCCGCGAGGACTGGTTCGTGCCAGCCGCTGACTCTAACCTCGCCCGCCACATCAGTCAATCGGGGGAAAGTTACTGGTTCTTGCTGCTCGGCTGGGGCGGCGGTGCGCCGCTCCCGTGACGGGGCGGGGCAGGTGCTGGCGGAGCCGTCTGCACCGCTTGGGGCAGGCTGGCCAGCACGACGCGGTCGCGGCCCTGGGCCTTGGCTTGATAGAGCGCGGCGTCGGCGGCGGCAACCAGCGCCTCGGTGGTGGCCGCGTGGTCGGGAAAGGAGGCAACGCCGGCGGAGACCGTGATCGGTCCCAGCGCACGCCCGGCGTGGCTGACCACCATGCGCCGAACCTCTTCGCGGATGCGGTGGGCGCGGGTCAGGGCAATCTCCAAAGCCGCTTCCGGCATAACCAGAATGAATTCCTCACCCCCGTAACGACAGGCCAGGTCTTCCTTTCGCACCGCCCGCGTGAAAACGGAGGCCAGCGCCCGCAGCACGTTGTCGCCGGCCTCGTGGCCGTAGGTGTCGTTGAAATGCTTGAAATGGTCGGCGTCAAGCATGATGAGACTGAGAGGGCGCAGCTTGCGCACCGCCCGGCCGATTTCAAGCTCGAGGAGATCTTCGAGATAGCGCCGGTTGAAAAGCCCGGTCAGCGGGTCACGAACTGATTGGTAGCGCAGCGTCTCGCGCAGATGGAGGTTAGCCAAGGCGGTCGCGGCCATCGCGGCGAAGCGTATCGCGAAGAGTTCGTCCCGTGCCGCTTGGGCCAATTGCGGGCGGCCCACCGGCCCGTCCGGCATCCGGCCGACGCGAAGGTGAAGCAGCCCGATGGTTTCTCCCATGGCGGCCAGGGGCACACAGAGGGACCAGCCTTCGAAGGATGCGTCGAGGTGCGTGCAGCGGGCGTCGGCTGCCGAATCCGCCCAGAGGTGAGGAAGTCCGCGGCGCAAAGCCCAGCAGTCCGCGGGGGAGAATGGGCTCTCCCCGGAACTGGTATCTCCGTCCTTCCACGTTCCTCCGGGTTCCAGGATGTTTCGGGAGCTCCTGAGGAGGTAGATTCCCCCCCTATGGTACGGGAACGATTTGCCCCCCAGCTTGCTCATGATGCGGCTCGCTTCCTCCGAATCGAGGCAGGACTGAAGCAGGTCCGCCATCTCGTTGAGAATCCCCATTTCCAATTTCTCGCGCTCGAGTTCCCAGCAGAGCTGCGCAAGGCGGGAATTGGCCTCGCGCAACTCATGCCGCCTTCGAATTTCCAGCGCTACCAGTCCGATGGACGCAAAGAGGATGGCTCCGGAAATTTCGGGAATATGCCACCCCGGGTGATGAATGGGGAACCTTACCAACCACTCGAACAGCTCCAGATAGACGGAAACGCCGAGGAACACCACGGCCAGAGCGGCAATGGCCAGCAATTCGCGGAGGGTGGGGGTTCCGTCCAGTTTGGCCGTTGGTTCCCGTGGCATGGGACTTCTGTGCAGGACCTGAAGCACGAGGCGCAGATGACGGCCCTGGCCAGCCCCGCTCGCCTGAACTTCATCCTTCCTATCGGCAGTCTGGCGCAGTTGGTTGAATGGAAGCCAGGGATCGGTTGACCCATCCCGGAAGATCAAAGTTCTCTTGCCAGGCCCTTTGGGTTTCCACTACGCTTCCCTGAGGTATGAGCATCTCGTTCGAAGTCCTGGCGAAGGACTCGGGTTCACGCGCCCGGGCCGGGCTCCTGCAGACGCCGCACGGCACGGTTGAGACGCCCGTTTTCATGCCGGTGGGCACAGCGGGGACGGTGAAGGGACTGACCCAGGACCGGCTGGTGGACTTGGACGTCCAGATTCTGCTGGCGAATACTTACCACCTTTATTTGCGTCCCGGGCACGAACTGATCCGCGACCTGGGCGGGCTGCACCGGTTTATAGGGTGGTCTCGCCCCGTCTTGACCGACAGTGGCGGTTACCAGGTAATGAGCTTGAAAGGATTAGGCAAGGTCACCGAAGACGGAGTGCATTTCAAGTCGCACCTGGATGGCTCGGCGCATTTCCTGTCGCCGGAGCGGGCGGTGGAGATTCAGTGGGCCCTCGGAGCGGACATCATTATGACGCTCGACGAGTGCGTTCAGTACCCGGCCAGCCACGAAGCCCTGAAACGCGCCGTGAAACTGACCACGCGCTGGGCGGCGAGGTGCGCGCAAGCCCATCGGGACGCGGGTCTTATGACTCACGCCTGGGAGACCCGGAGGGGGGAGACCCCAACTCCGAGCCCCGAACTCCTGGACCCCCATCCCGCCTTGTTCGGCATCGTTCAGGGAGGCACGGATCTGGAGCTTCGCCGCCAAAGCGCGGAAGAAATCATGGAGGTGGGATTCGAAGGCTACGCGCTGGGCGGGCTCTCGGTGGGGGAGCCCAAGGATGAAACCTACGACGTGGCGGAATACACTGCCGCCCTGCTGCCGGAGGATCAGCCACGCTACCTGATGGGGGTGGGAACGCCGGAAGACCTGATCGAGGGTGTGGCGCGCGGCATCGACATGTTTGATTGCGTGATGCCTACACGGAACGCCCGCAACGGGTGCGTCTTTACCACCGCGGGAAAGCTGGTTATCAAGAGTGCCCGTTATGCCAGGGACGATCGGCCACTCGACCCGCAGTGTGGCTGCGCCGTCTGCCAAAGGCATTCCCGGGCTTACATTCGTCACCTTTTCGTGGCGCGAGAAATGCTGGGTGGCATCCTGGCCACACACCATAATGTGTACTTTTACCTTGACTGTATGAGCAAAGTCAGGCACGCTATTCGGTCTGGCTCATTCGGAGAACTTCGTTCCAGGATGCGCACGGAATCTCAGGGGGCGGAAAGAAGCACAAGAGATTCCGACTAGTCCTCTGGACAAACCCTGCCAAAATCATCGCCAGTTCGGCAGGGTTCTCAACTAAGCCGAATCCAAATAGCAAGACGTTGAACGAATTCTATCAAGTGACTATTCCTGTGCTGGCCGCGGACCCCGGGGCGGGGGGAGGCTTGCTCCAGTTCCTTCCCTTCATCCTGATCTTTGCGATCTTTTACTTTCTAGTCATCCTCCCCCAACAAAAGCAGCGACGGAAGATTCAGGACATGCTGGCCAACCTGAAGACGGGCGACCGCGTGGTGACTTCGGGCGGCCTCTATGGAACCATCGTCGGATTCCGTGACCTCAACGTGGTTCAACTTCAAATTGCCAGCCAAGTCAAGGTGGAGGTGGCTAAGAATGCCATCACCGGTGTGGAAGCACCGGGGGATTCGGCAGCGTCTGCCTCGCCGGAGGCTGGGGAGGCGAAGAAGAAATCCTGACCCCGGCCCGGTGCGGCTGGGTTCGTTTGCTTATGGAATATAAGATTCGGAATCGTGTCATTCTGACTGCCGTGGTGATTGTGGTCTGTATCCTGGGCCTGATTTGCTACCCGCGCAAGGACGCCACGGTGGAAGAAGTCATCGGCTTCCCGACCACCTGGACCCGCCTGAAGGAAAACGTGCGCGACCGGATCCGGCTGGGCCTGGACCTGAAGGGCGGTACTCACCTGGTGCTGCAAGTTCAGGTGGAAGACGCCATCAACGTTACCATGGACCAGGGGCTGGAGCGCTTGCGGGACGAATTGCGCGCCAAGAATATCCTGGCCACGGTGGAAAAGAAGACCGAAAACGGCCGCACCTATCTTCTCCTGAACGGCGTCCCGCAGGAACGCTCCGCAGACCTCCAGACCATCGTCACCGAGCAGTTTCCAGACTGGGATCTGTCGCGGCGGGCGGGCGATCCGCTGGCCAGGGAAATGAGCTTGAAGCCAAGCGCGGCGGCGCAGATCCGAAATCAGGCGCTGCTTCAGTCCATGAACACCATCCGTAACCGCATTGACCAACTGGGGGTTACGGAACCGACCATCGCCGAGTACGGTCAACGCAGCTACGAACTGGTGGTGCAGTTGCCCGGCGTGGACGATCCGACCCGCGTCAAAGACATCATCCAGTCCACGGCCATGCTGACGCTGAAGATTGTTCAGGACGGGCCGTACTCTTCGCGCGACGCCGCGCTGGCTGCCCACGGAGGGGTGCTTCCCCCGGACACCGAGCTGCTTCCCGGGCGGCGGGAATCCGGCGACACTTCGGGGACCGAAGCGTGGTACGTCGTGAACCGCATCGCCGCCGTCACCGGGCAGGATTTGAGGGACGCCCGGCCCCAGCCTGACCAGAACGGCCGCCCCAGCGTGGATTTCATGCTGACGCGGGAAGGAGCGGTCCGCTTTGGGCGCGTCACCAGCCAGAACATCGGCAAGCCGCTGGCGATCATTCTGGACAACCGCGTCGTTTCGGCTCCTACCATTCAAAGCCAGATCACCGATCGGGGTCAGATTACGGGGTCCTTTACCGCGCAGCAGGCTGCGGACCTGGCGCTGGTGCTCCGATCCGGGGCGCTGCCGGCCTCCATCAAGTATTTGGAGGAGCGAACGGTGGGCCCTTCACTGGGCGCCGATTCGATCCGACACGGAATCATTGCCTCGATCGTGGGTCTGCTGGCGGTGATGGTGTTCATGCTGGTGTACTACAAATTCTCAGGGTTAAACGCCATTCTGGCCCTGATGCTCAACTTGCTGATGTTAATGGCGGCGCTGGCGTACTTTGAGGCGGTGCTCACGCTGCCCGGTATCGCCGGCGTTGTCTTGCTGGTGGGCATGGGCGTGGATACCAATGTCCTTATCTTTGAGCGCATCCGGGAAGAGCTGCGTCAGGGGAAGGTGGTCGCGGCGGCGGTGGCGGGCGGCTTCCAGCATGCCTTTCGGACGATTATTGACACGCACGTGACCACTATTGTTTCGTCGCTGATCCTTTTTACTTTCGGCACCGGCCCCATCCGTGGGTTCGCCGTCACGCTAACCATCGGATTGGTGGCCAACCTGTTCACATCGGTTTTTGTTTCGCGGATCATTTTTGATTTTGTCCTCTCCCGGCGGCAGAAGGGCGAGGCGCTGAGCATCTAGAAGTTTGGGAACTTTGGGCGCCGCGGCGGTGTCCAACGAGTTCGGAGAGGGAGAAGGCGAGGCGATGGAGTTTTTTCACGAACCCAAGATCGACTGGATGGGGAAAAAGTGGTATTTTATCACTCTTTCCCTCGTGGTCCTCGCCGCCGGGCTGGTCTCGGTGATTTCCAAACGCGGGCTTGCTTACGGCATTGACTTCCGCGGCGGAACTCTCGTGTACGTGAAGTTTTCCAAATCGCCTGAGGTTGACGCCTTGCGCCGCCAGCTGGCCAGAGAAAAGCTGGGTGAGGTGACGATTCAGCGCTTCGGGGCCGCCTCGGACAATGAAGTGATCATCGGCCTGGATATTGGCAACGAGGCTTCCAGTGAAGCGCTGGACGCTGGCAAGCGGCGCATCATGGCAGCACTTTCAGCGCTCTATGGCGCTGCCCCCGAGGGCAAGGCGGATTTCAATAATGCCGGCGTGCAGACGGTGGCGGACCGCCTGGTCGTGGCGGATCCGCTGCGCGTGGCCTCCAAAGGTTCGGAAGAGGCTACGCGCAATTACCGGGAGCTGGCGGAAGCCATGATCAGCTTTCGGAACGCTCCCCCGCGTAGCGGCTTGATTGCATCCTTTCAGGAGCTGAAGGACGTGCCGGGCGTGACGCCGGCGGTCCTGGGGACCCTCGACCGGGAATTCTTCCTCTCCAGTTTCGCCGTGCGCAATACCGAGATTGTGGGGCCCAAAGTGGGTTCGGATTTGAGGCGCCAGGCCCTCTATGTGACGCTGGCCGGCCTGGGCGCAATGCTGGTTTACATTTGGTTCCGGTTTGAGTTAGTCTATGGCCTGGCGGCGGTTATCGCCACCTTGCACGACGTTCTAATAACGCTTGGAATTTTTTCTCTGCTGAATAAAGAGATCTCGCTGACCGTCATTGCTGCGCTGCTCACGCTGGTGGGGTATTCGATGAACGACACCATCGTGGTGTTCGACCGGATTCGGGAGAACGTCCGCTTGAACAAGCGCGGAGATTACGTGGGCCTGGTGAACCTCAGCATCAACCAGACGCTGAGCCGGACCATTCTGACCTCCGGTCTTACTTTCTTGACGGTCCTTTCCTTATATCTGTTCGGAGGCGAAGTGATTCACAGCTTTGCCCTGACGCTGGTGATTGGGGTCGTGGTGGGAACGTTTTCATCCATCGCCATCGCCAGTCCGATTGTGGTCTACCTCCACCGAGTGACAGGCGGAGGATTACGCCCGGCGGAACGCGAAGCCGCCGTGGCGCGACGCTAAGTTCCCCGGCCAGGGACCTCCGGTTCCAGCCCTGGGAACGCTTAGTTCTATCGTTGCGGGAGAAGAAGCCATGTTTGACGACACCCTGCTCGATTCCTCAGCATCGCGAACCCCGGTGCTGAACGGCATTCACTGGGGCATTAGTCTGGTCCTCGCGGTGGGTGCCTTTTACGGGGCCAAGACTGTTTGGCCCATGCTGACCCAGGCCGAGGAAAGCACGATCACCGTTGCGGCGGGCTTCGTGGCGGGCGTGATCTTTGTCTACGCGCTGGGAGGCTGCTACGTCTTTTCCGGATCCCGCCAGATGGGCCTCAAGACGCTCTTCTGGTTGCCATTCTATGTGGTGTTCAACCTTCCCGCTTTTCTTTGCTTTGCCTATGCTGCCGCCAAGAAGTCCGGGGACTGGAAGCTCTTTACCATTCCGCTGGCGATCATTTCCGAAACACTCGCCATCGGCGTTCTGATTCTGATTCCGTTGATTTACACCGAAGCGCTTCCCAAGGCCCAGTTGATGACGCTGCTGGTGGCGCCTCCGCCTCCGCCCCCGCCGCCCCCGCCGCCGGCTGCTGCCGCGCCGGTCCGGGTGGTGCGCCGCGTGACGGCGGATGACATCATGCGCGCGCCGACCGTCATTCCCAAGACCATCGCTGTCATCAAAGACGAGCCCGACGTGCCGCAAGCGGCGGCCGTGGGCGTGGTGGGCGGCGTTCCCGGCGGCATGCCGGGTGGAACGCCGGGGGGCGTTCTGGGCAGCATTCTGTCTTCGGCCGCGGCGGCCCCGCCGCCGCCTCCACCCCCGCCGCAGGCGACGGCCCCCAAGCGCATTCGCGTGGGCGGCCAGGTGGAACAGGCGAAGCTCATATTCAAGCCTACGCCCGAGTACCCGCCGCTGGCCAAGGTGGCGCGCATTCAAGGCGTGGTTCGTCTGGAAGCCATTATCAGCCGCGACGGGACGGTGCAGGACCTGAAAGTTCTGAGCGGTCACCCGTTGCTGGTCAAGGCGGCGCTGGAAGCCGTGCAGCGCTGGCGTTATCAGCCGACGCTGCTCAACGGCGAGCCCGTGGAAATCATCACGGAAATCGACGTGAATTTCACACTGGCGAACTGAAGCAAACGTTTTTTGAATTTAGCAAATCTCCGAGGAGGAAATAGAAACCTATGTTCGGGGCGAATGTGTTGAACTTAGCAATGTGGTTTTTCCAGGAACCTGTTTCATTCGACCTGGTCGGCATGTGGAAGTCCATGGGGATCCCGGCGAAAGCCGTGGTCGTCCTCTTGTTCGTCATGTCGGCCTGGTCGATCGGCGTCATGATTGACCGCTGGATTGCCTACCGGGCGGCCCGCAAGCAGTCGCGCGTGTTTGCCCCGGCGGTCGCCGTGGCGCTGAAAGATGGCAAAATTGACGAAGCCATCGCCATCGCCGAGCAGAACAAGCGCAGCCACCTGGCCAAAGTGGTCACGGCCGGCTTGCAGGAGTTCCAGGCCCACCAGGGATCAACGGAGATCTCGGGTGAAACGATTGAAGCCTCCAAGCGCGCGCTGGAGCGGGCTTCCGCTATCGTGCACGCCGAACTGAAGCGCGGCGTCTCCAGCCTGGCGACGATCGGCTCCACCGCGCCGTTCGTGGGACTGTTCGGCACCGTGCTGGGCATCATCAACGCCTTCCACGGCATCGCCTCGGCCAAAGCGACGGGTCTGGCGGCGGTGGCGGGCGGAATTTCCGAAGCGCTCGTGGCCACGGCTATCGGTCTGTTCGTGGCGGTGCCCGCGGTGTGGATGTTCAACTACTTCACCAACCGGATTGACGGCTTCGACGTGGAAATGGACAACTCCTCGTCCGAGCTGATCGACTACTTCATTAAGAGATCTTCCAAAGGGAAACGCTAATGGCCAGAGCAAAAGCATCGCCGGTTTCGGATATCAACGTGACGCCCATGGCAGATGTGATGCTGGTGCTGCTGATCATCTTCATGGTGGTGACCCCAATGCTCCAAAAGGGCATTAGCGTGGACATGGCGAAGGCTGAGAACCCCCGCAAGATGCAGGACGCCGACAAGGAAGACGCCGTCGTCATTGCCATTACCCGCGACGGCAAGATCTTCCTGCAGGCCGACACCATCACCTTGGACAAGGTCACTCCGGAAGTGAAAGACCGGATCTCCTCCAAGCTGGACAAGACGGTCTACATCAAAAGCGACAGGAACGCCAAGTATGGAGACGTCGTGGACGTGGTGGACAACGTGCGTGCCGCCGGAGTGGAGTCATTGGGGTTGCTGACGGAGCGGATCCGCGCTGAGGGTGAATCCGTGCCCTCGGGCGCTGACGTCGTTCAGTAAGTGATTTTTATCGGTGCCTGGCACGCTTCAGGCCCGAGGAGGGTATTCCTATGGCAATGGCAGTTGGGGGATCGAAGAAGATCTTGGTGGATATCAACATCACCCCCCTAATTGACGTGTTACTTGTGCTGATCATCATTTTCATGGTGATTACGCCGCTCACGCCCAACGGTCTCGACGCCTTGGTGCCCCAGCCCAACAAAGATCAAACCCCGCCGAGCGAGGACGTGATTAACCGCACCGTGGTGGTGTCCCTCGACGCCCAGCGGCAGGTGAAGATCAATACCGAACCGACCGACATCCGCAACTTGGGACCTCGGCTGGTTGATATCTTCAAGACCCGGAACGAAAAGATTATTTTCGTGAAAGGGGATCCTTCGCTGCGATTCGGCGAGGTGGCGGAGTTGATTGATATCGCCAAAGGGGCGGGGATCGACAAGATCGGACTGATTACCAAGGAACTGAACCAGTAAACGGCAAGGCCTACTTCAGGAGGATGCGATCATGAAGCCCCACAAGCTTCTGGCGTTGTGCGGGGTGCTATTGTTGCTGGCCTCAGCCAACGCCTGCAACAAGCTTAAAGCGCGTGACAACCTCAACAAGGGAGTCCGCGCCTTTAGTAATTCCCAGTATCAGCAGGCCGTCGAGCACTTCAAGCTGGCCGTGGAGCTAGACCCGCAATTATTGAACGCCCGCCTTTACCTGGCCACCGCGTACCAGCAGCAATACATCCCGGGCGGGGAGTCGCCGGAGAACCGCAAATTGGGCGAGGCGGCGATTGCGACGTTTGAGGACGTGCTCAAGCAGGATCCGGGCAATGTGGACGCGGTATCCCGGATCGGGCGACTGTATTTCGACATGAAAGAGTTCGAAAAGGCCAAGGAGTACCAGAAGAAGCGCGTTCAGATGACCCCCAATGATCCGGAGCCCTACTACTGGATCGGGGTCATCAACTGGGCGATCGCCTATCCTCGGGCCCAGGAATTGCGTAAGAAGCTGAATATCATGCTTCCCAAGGACCCGGCCAAGCCCGATATCCTGCCTCCTATTCCGGAGAAGGAGCGCCAGGGACTGGAAGAGCAAAACAAGCCGCTCGTTTTGGAAGGGATTGAGGCGCTGGAAAAGGCGGTGGAACTCAAACCCAATGATGACGCGGCCATGGCGTATATCAACCTGCTCTACCGGCAGATGGCGGAATTTGAACCGGAAGGCCCCCAACGCACGGCCCATCTGAAGACGGCCGACGAGTGGGTTGAGAAAGCGCTGAATGCCAAGAAGGCAGCTGGAGCCGCTCCCGAAACCGTTGTCCAATAAGGCCATCCGCTGCTGTAAACGCCGCAACGAAAATCACGAGGAGAAAAAAGCCCTGGCCGGAAGGCCAGGGCTTTTTGCATTCAGCGGAGGGTGGTGCTTCGTTCGGCCGCCGCGGCCTTGAAGGCCGGAACGTTGCTCTGGTCAATGATCGCCGTCCCGGTATCCACGTTGGCGGGAAGCGTGGAGACAGGCGCCGTCTTCCAGTCCTTGAATTCGTGCACGACGTTGTGGTGCAGGTCGTCCAGAAAGCGCAGCGCATAGAAGGCCATGGTGTAGCTCTTCTGGGCGACGGTGGCGGCGATGGACCCTCGTTCAATCCAGTCGAGCGTGTCGGGGCTCTTGTCCATGGCCACGATGGGGATCTTGCCCGACATATCCAGGCGATGCAGCGCCTCGGCCGCCCCGGAACCGCCGGATGCCTCCAGGCAGAGGATGCCGTCGATCTTCGTCGTCTTGGCCTCCAGCAGCGCCGAGATGCCGTCGTTGGCGATGCGCGGGTCCCCCTTGTCATCGATCGTCTTGATGATCTTAATATCAGGATACTGCTTGAAGACTTCCTGCACCCCCCGCAGCCGCTCCTCGACGTTGAACTGACCGGGGACCGTAATGAGAACCACCTGGCCGCGACCCCGGAGGATTTCGGCCAGACGGCGCGCGCTGCTGCGCCCCGCGCTTACGTTATCCGTCCCGATGAAGAGGATACGTTTGGATTCGGGCGCGTCGGTGTCCACACAAACGACCGGAATGCCAGATTGGACCGCGGCATCGATCTCTTTACTGAACAGCTCCGCACTCGCCGGCGCCACCGCGATTCCGGAGGGCCGGGCCGCCACTGCCTGCCGGAAGGCGGCGAGTTGCTCCTCCGGTGAATAGGTTTCGGGTCCCACGAACTCGACCTTGACTCCGATACCTCGCCCCGCGTCCTCAAAACCTGCCTTGGCATCCTGCCAATACGCCAGGTTGATATTGGAAGCGACGAAGTAGTACTTTTCGGTTTCCTGGTGAAAAGGCTTCTGGCACGTCGCTGCGAGAAGGCTCGTGATCATTCCGAGCCCCAGCAAGATTATGATTCGGCGCTTGCGCATGGATTTCTCCCTTCTCCGGTGTGAAAGAAGTCGTATCCACCGGAAAGCTTCCGAGCTAATTTGGGCTTCCCCAGTATACGCCTCCCGTATCTGACTTCAAGCCAGCGAAGGGGAGTGGGCGGACGCCGTTTGGTTTCTTCTGCGGTCTGCGATAAAATCCGTGCCACAGAGGTCTTCCATCCGTGGTTAGGAATGCCCATCTCCGGATGCCCCTGAGAAGCAAAAGGAGGAATCGTCTATGGCATCGCGCCTCAAGTGGATCATTCTGGCGGCCCTGATCCTGCTGGCGGGGATCGCCGCAGTTTACGCTCAAGCTCCCAAGAAGTCAGTGATTGCCTATCCGGTTGGCTACCGAAAATGGACCCACGTAAAATCCATGGTCATCTTTGGCAAAGACCACAAGCTGTTCAGCCGGTTCGAGGGTCTGCACAACGTTTACGTGAATGACCTCGGCTGGCCCGCGCTCCAGCAAGGCCGGGTTTATCCTGACGGCTCGATGTTCGTATTCGAACTCTTCGCTTTGAAGAGCACGCCCGGCGCCATCGAGAGCGGGCCGCGCAAATTCCTGGCGGTGATGAGGAAGAATTCCAAACTCTATGCCGACACGGGTGGCTGGGGTTTTGAAGTTTTTCAGGGATACCAAGCGACGGGTTCCTTGAAAAATCCAAAAGAATGCTTCGACTGCCACGCCAGCCGGAAAGGGAAGGACTACATCTTTTCAGATTACTCCGAATAGGCTGCGGATTCGGCGCGGTCGGCCCTTCTTCAGGATGCCCCGTGGAGGAGTTGTGTTGTGCCCGGGCGAGCCGTCCGAGGCCGGGCCCGGTCCCGGCCTCCGTGCCACGCGCGGAGCAGGGTTGTCGCTCGCCTCCCACCTCGCCTAGAATACCAGTGAAGGCCATGCTCGAAACGGAGTCCCTCCTCGAGAAAGTGGGTTCGTATCGTCCGCCCGCGGACGTGGAACTCGTCCGCCGCGCCTACGATTTTGCCGCCCTCAAGCATCAAAACCAGAAGCGCGCCTCCGGTGAGCCGTTCATCATTCATCTCATGGCGGTGACCCAAATCCTTGCCGATCTCAAACTCGACGGCACCTGTCTGGCCAGCGGACTGCTCCACGATGTCGTGGAGGACACCGGCACCTCGATCGAAACCGTGCGTCAGACCTTCGGCCCCGAGGTCGCGCACATCGTGGAGGGTGTCACCAAGATCAGTCGCCTGGAAGGGCTGAACCCCGAAGTCCGCCAGGCCGAAAACCTGCGCAAGATGATCCTGGCGATGGTGGACGACATTCGCGTGGTGCTGGTGAAACTGGCCGACCGGCTGCACAACATGCGGACGCTCGAACACCTGGCGCCGGAGAAGCGGGAACGCATCGCCGCCGAGACCCTGGAAATCTATGCTCCCATTGCGCACCGCCTGGGCATGGGCAAGGTCCGCGGCGAACTGGAAGACCTGGCATTTCAGTATCTGGAACCGGAAGCCTACGCCGAAGTCAAGGCCGCAGTCGAGAACCGCCGCAAGGTGAGCGAGGAATTCCTGCACGAAGTGCGCGGCCTGGTGAGCGAAAAGATGCGGGAACACGGCATCCCGGCACGCGTCGAAGGCCGGATCAAACGGCTTTACAGCATCTGGCAGAAACTTCGCCGCCAGCGGATCACGATTGAGCAGGTCTATGATCTGCTCGCCGTGCGCATCATCACTGACAGCGTCAAGAACTGTTATTCCGCGCTGGGCGTCATCCATAACACCTGGCGGCCGGTGCCGGGGCGCATCAAGGACTTCATCGCCATCCCGCGGCCGAATCTCTATCAATCGCTGCACACCTCGGTCATCGGGCCGCAGGGGCAGCCCTTCGAAGTTCAAATTCGCACCGAAGAGATGCACCAGGTGGCCGAGGAAGGCATCGCCGCCCACTGGACCTACAAGGACGGCGAAGCTCCGGCGCAGCAGGACGCCGAACGCTTCGCCTGGCTGCGTCATCTCGTCGAGTGGCAGCAGGAGATGCGCGACTCGAACGAGTTCCTCTCCACGCTGAAGATTGATCTGTATCCGGAAGAGGTCTATACCTTCACCCCCAAAGGCAAAGTCATCGTGCTGCCCCGCGACGCCTCGCCGCTCGATTTTGCCTATGCCATTCACACCGAAGTCGGGCACCACTGCGTGGGCGCCAAGGTGAACGGCCGCATCGTCCCGCTCAAATCGAAATTGAAGAACGGCGATATCGTGGAGATCGCCACGCAGGCCACGCACACCCCGAGCCGCGACTGGCTGGCCCTGGTCAAAACCTCCAAGGCGCGCAACAAGATCAAGCACTGGATTAACGTCCAGCAGCGCAAGCAGGCGGTGGAAATCGGCAAGAAGCTTCTGGAAAAGGAAGCGCGAAAATACGATGTGGTTCTCAAGCGCATTGCGGAAGACGACTATAGTCGGGTGGCCCGTGAATACGGCTGCACGCAATCCGAAGATCTTTTTGCCAGCCTGGGATATGGAAAGTTTGCCGCCCGCCAGGTGCTGGCCAAGCTGGCTCCGAATGCGCCGGGAATTAGCGATCCGTCGCAGCGTGCGCGCGGCGCGGCGCGGCGCGAGGGCCGTCCGTCGCGCGATCTTGCCATCCAGGTCAGCGGCTACGATGACTTGATGGTTTACCGCGCCAAGTGCTGCAACCCCATCCGGGGCGAGGAGATCATCGGATACATCAGCCGGGGCAAAGGCATCGCTGTCCACTCCCGCCACTGTCCCAACGTGCAGAGCCTGCTCTATGACGCGGACCGCCGCATTGACGTGCAGTGGGCGGGCCCGAAGCGCGGCCTCTATCCCGTCAAGCTGACCCTGCACACCGCCGACCGGCAGGGATTGCTCGCTGATGTGACGTCGGTGATCAGCGGCGGGCAGTCGAACATCCAGACGCTTGAGACTCGAACCGACGACAACGGCGCGGTGATCGACTTGACGCTCGATATCATCGATCTCGAACACCTCGAGACCATCTTGGGTCAGTTGCGAAAGATCGACGGCATGTACGAAATCGAACGCGTGATGGCGCGCTGACCGCCTGGTCGCTTCGGCAACGGCATGCGGAACCGGGGAGCAGCATCATGGCAAAACAGGTGATTTCAACGGCGGCGGCACCTGCGGCGATCGGTCCTTACTCGCAGGCGATTCAGGCGGGCAATCTTCTTTTCGTTTCGGGTCAGATCCCGATCGACCCGCAGACGGGTCATGTGGTCGAGGGAGACATTCGCGTCCAGACCCGCCAAGTTCTGCAAAACCTGGCCGCGATTGTCGGGGCGGCGGGGGCCAGCCTGGCCGCAACCGTTAAGACAACGGTCTACTTGCGCGACCTGCGTGATTTTGCTGCCATGAACGAAGTATATGCAGAGTTCTTCCCCGAGCCGCCGCCGGCGCGGGCCACCGTCGAGGTCGCGCGGCTGCCGCGCGACGTCAGTGTGGAGATTGATCTGATTGCACAGATGTAACGGCGGGCTTCAGCCCGCCACCGGCGGTCGAGATAGGCTGGCGGCCTGAAGGCCGCCTCTACGTTGGGGTATGGGAAGTAGCGGCGGGCTTTAGCCCGCCACCGGCTGGTTGCGGAGATGTAGCGGCGGGCTTCAGCCCGCCACCGGCGGTCGAGATAGCCTGGCGGCCTGAAGGCCGCCTCTACGTTGGGGTTTGGGAAGGACTAGGCCGCTTTCTGGACCTTGCCGGAGCGCAGGCAGGCGGAGCAGACGCGAATCCGCTTAGGGACGCCTTTGACCATGGCGTGGACGCGGTGCAGATTGGGGTTCCATCGCCGCTTGGTGACGTTGTGCGCGTGGCTCACCCGGTTGCCGAACACCGGGCCTTTTCCGCAAATATCACAGGCTCGTGCCATCACAGTTCCTCAGAATGCAGGTTTGTTGCTTATCCTGAAAACACTAGTTTAACACAAATCCGGTTTCCTGCAATCGCCAAAATCCCAGCGGACCGGGCACGATGAAGGGCGTTAGCCTCGCTATCCCCCCTCCCACCCGCTGCGCGAAAAGGATAGAATAGGACAATGCGTTTTCAGCCCAAGCTCTTGCGGGGATTATGGCTGGGGTCTCTCCTTCTCGTTCTCGGGGGAGTGATTCTTTTGCTGACCTGTGACCGGGGGCCGTCGGGCGACCGCGAGGTCTGGGCGGAAGTGGACGGCAAACCCATTTACCGCGACCAGGTGGAGCGCTACTACCGCACGCGCACGCCCGCCGGGTCGGGCCCCGTCAGCCAGGAGCAGGCGCTCAACCTGAAGCTCAGCATTCTCGCCGAGTTGATTAACAACCAGATCCTGATCGCCCACGCCACGCGGGCGCGCATTGTGGTTTCCGACGCGGAGATTGACACCAAGGTCAACGAGCTGAAGAGCCCCTACTCCCAGGAGGAGTTTGACAGGAAGCTGGCCGAGCAGGGGCTGAACAGCGCAAGCCTGCGCGAGGAAATTCGCCAGAGCCTGTTGATCAACAAGCTGGTCAACAAGGAGATTGCCTCACGCGTCAATCCCTCGGACCAGGACATCGCCGCCTACTACGAGCGCAACAAGACGCAATTCGCACTCCCCGAGCCGCAGTATCATCTGGCACAGATTACGGTGACGCCATTTGCCGAATCGCAGGTCCGCAACAGCCGGAATGACGACGCCAAGACGCCGCAGGCGGCGGAGCGCAAGATCAATGCCCTGTACGCGCGGCTGCTCGCCGGCGAAGATTTTGCGGTGGTGGCGTCCGAGTACTCCGAGGACCTGCGCACCGCACCCGGCGGCGGCGACATGGGTTACGTCCCGGCGGGGACCGTCGAATCGAGCTCGGTGCTGAAAAGCGCCGTGGCCTCGCTGAAGCCGGGCCAGTTCTCCGGCATTCAGCGCTCGCCCAACGGTTATCACATCATCAAGCTGATCAGCAAGGAAGAGGCGGGACAGAAGGCACTGACCGATCCGCAGGTGCAAAGCTCGATCCGGCAGATGCTGGCGAGCGAGCGCGAGCAACTGCTGAAAGCGGCCTACCTTGAGGAACTCCGCAACCAGGCCAGGGTTGTTAATTACCTTGCCCAGAAGATCCAGGCGGCGGCGGGAAATCCCGAACTCGTCAAGTAGCTCCGGCCGAGGAGCTTCACTCCAGGCGGAGTAGGCGCGCGCCGGACTCGACGCCCGTGCCTTCGGTGACATGGATGTCGGCGACCCGTCCGGCGCGGGGTGCGCGCAGCTCGTTCTGCATCTTCATGGCTTCGATCACGAGGAGGCCCGCTCCTTGAGCGACTTCCTGCCCCTTCGCCGCCAGGATCTTCATGATCTTGCCGGGCATGGGCGCCAGGATTTCCTGCGGCCCGGAGTGATCCGCGCGCGAGCCGACGCTTCGCCGGCGGCGCGGATCGCGCACATCGACGCTGAAGTGGCGGGAACCAATCGTGACTACCCGCCGCCCGGACCCGGGTGTGCCGGTGGCTTCGACGCGCGCCTCGTACGACCGGCCCCCCAGGAGCACGGAGTAGACTCCCGGCGCTATGCGGAGACAATCGGCGCTGGAGGGTTTTCCGTCGAGCGTGTAATTCTGCACCGGGCCGTCGCTCTTGCGAACATCCAATTCGAGGCTGTGCTCGCTCGAATGCGATCCGTGTTGGAGGCATAGATTCAGCTTCATGGTTCTGATCAATCTCTCGCCCGCCAGCGTTGGACCTGCTCATTTCTCGCCGCGGACTTCCACCGGCTGACCGGGGCATTGGCAGCGACGGCTGTTCCATTGCCCGAGGGCTGGACTGCGTCCAGCCCCGCCACGAGCAGCGCTACGCGCACTTCATCTTCCGTCGGATGCGCATCATTGAGGAATCCTTCCGGCAGGGCGCGGTCGATAAACCCTGTATCAATGCGGCCGGCGACGAAATCCGGATGATCGAGCACGCTGCGGAAAAAGGGGATGGTGGTCTGGATCCCGAACACCTCGTATTCCTCCAGCGCCCGACGCAATCTCGCGACGGCCTCCGAGCGGTCCGAGCCCCAGACCACCAGCTTCGCCAGCAAGGGGTCGTATTCGAGCGGCACCTTCCAGCCCTGGTAAACCCCGCTGTCGGTGCGCACGCCCGGGCCGCGGGGGGATTGCAGCCGGCGAATGGTTCCCGGGCACGGAAAGAAATTGTTGGCAGGGTCTTCGGCGTAGATGCGGCACTCAATCGCCGCGCCGGCCATGCGTACATCTTCCTGTTTCAGGGGCAGCGTTTCCCCCGCCGCCACGCGCAGTTGCAACTTCACCATGTCCACGCCCAGCACCATTTCGGTGACGGGGTGCTCGACCTGAAGCCGCGTGTTCATTTCCAGGAAATAGAAATTGCGTTCCGCGTCGACCAGAAACTCTACCGTGCCGGCGTTGGTATACCCCGCCAGTTTTGCGATGCGCACGGCGGTTTCTCCCATGCGGCGGCGCAGGTCGTCCGTCATGATGGGCGACGGACACTCCTCCATGACCTTCTGATGGCGGCGTTGCAGCGAGCACTCGCGCTCTCCCAAGTGGATGAGATTGCCGTAATGGTCTCCCAGGATCTGAATCTCGATGTGGCGCGGGCGGGGGATGTACTTCTCGATGTAAACGGAAGGATCGTTAAAGGCGTTTTGAGCTTCCGAGCGGGCGTTGCGATAGGCGGATTCGAGTTCGGCGGCGGAGTTCACCAGGCGCAGGCCCTTGCCGCCGCCCCCCGCCGAGGCCTTGAGCATCACAGGGAATCCGATGGACTCCGCCCGGCGGCGCACCTCCTCGAAGCTCGGCAGGTCGTGGTCGGTCCCCGGGACGGCAGGCAGTCCGGCCGCGCGCACGGCACGACGTGAGGCCGTTTTCGACCCCATGAGTTCCATGGCGGGGACCGGGGGGCCGACAAAAACAATTCCGGCTTCGCGCACGGCACGGGCAAAAGCAGGGTTTTCGGCGAGAAAGCCGTAGCCCGGGTGAATCGCATCGGCGCCGCTGCGGCGCGCCACTTCCAGGATCCGGTCAATGCGCAGGTAGCTTTCCGTGGAGGGAGCGGGGCCGATGGGATATGCCTCATCCGCAAAGCGCACGTGCAAAGCGGCGCGATCAGCCTCGGAATAGACCGCCACGGTGCGAATGCCCAGTTCGCGGCACGCGCGCATGACGCGCACCGCAATCTCCCCCCGATTGGCTACCAGCACTTTCTGGAACAATCCTGTCTCCGTTACTGGTTGATGATAATCCAACTGGATTGAGAGTGCACGGCGGGCAATACCCCGATTCGGATTGACCCGCGGACGATCCGGACGCCATCCTGAGCTTCAGCTCAGGATGGCGGAGAGGGTGGGATTCGAACCCACGTCCCGCTTTCGCGAGAACACGCTTTCCAAGCGTGCTCCTTCAGCCACTCGGACACCTCTCCGCGGCATGGATGCTGCTGATCCCCGACAAGGGATTTGCCGGAACGTGTCATCCAGTATAGCACGGTCGCAAGAACGGGCCTCTCGTCCGGCGGCTTGCTCTCACGGCGGCATTCGCCCCGCCCGGCCTGTCGGCCCGGAGACCGGCACCACCGCGACCGTATGGATCTTGCCACGCCCGCCAGGGTCTCTTAGCGGAAGCGTTGCCGGAACTGAACTTCCATGCCGAAGACGCCGCCCTGGTCGCGCTCGCCGATCACCGACACGCGCTCGTTAACGGCCCATTCCATGCGGATAATGCGGTATTGGGAGACGCCCGTATTGGTGGCGTAGGTAATCGTCAAATCGGGTGAAACCTGCTGCTCGACGGTAATCAGGGCACCGCCGGTGGTCGCGACGCCCCCGGCATTGGGATCAATTTTGATCCGGCTCACTCCGAACAGGCGCTGGATACGGCCCGACGTTTGAGTGGATAGGGCCTGTGACAGGAGGGCGCTGGCCCCGACGGTTGCGGCCGGGTGCGTCGAGCCGGTGGACATTTCCTCCTGCTGCCGTGCATAGCCGAATGCCAGCAGAGTGACGATATCGCTGGTCGGCAGCGGCGGGTCGGAGCGATAGGTGATCTTCAACCGATGGAAGGGTCCCGACAAGTTGACCGTCAGATTGTAGCGTTGAATCCGTGTATCGGCTTCGAGCGTCAGCGTGGACTCGGTTCGAAAGGGATTGGTCATGCTGATGTCGCCGCGGCGGATCTGGTACCGGTTGCCGCGGAACACCGCTTCGCCGCTCAGAATCTGGACATGGCCGACTTCGACCGGATCCGCCAGGGTTCCCTGAAGACGGACGTCAATGTCACCCACCAGGCGCAGGTCGCGGGCCTGGAAACGGACGGCGGGTGACGATTGGACACTGATATTGAGCCGGATGCGCGGGGCGATGGGCGATTTCAGGGGTGTCCGGCCCATCTCCACGCCGGAGCCGACCTGGCCCACGTGCGCCAGCCAATTGAAGTTTTCCGGCGGAAAGATCTGCCGGAGAATGATGTCGCCCGAAATCTCGCCGCGATCGGCGCTGGTCGAGAGGCGAAGCCGGCCGTCCAGCATGGAGGTGAACACGGAGGGATAACGCACGCGCACCTGAGCCAGACCGGCCTGCAGGTTGAATCGCGTGACCGATCCGAAATCCACGTTTCCGTTCAGCACCA
>CAZHKT010000048.1:0-25045 GCA_964533045.1 uncultured Acidobacteriota bacterium
GAAGTATACACGAAATGCTCCCTGATGTCACTATATTATGTAATTCTCTCTAGGCAAGTCGCACAGCTCCTCCGACGTGCACAAGATGGTGATTCGCGAACTGGAGGGCGCGGGGCCGCGCTGCCAGAAGTTAGAGGACTTGCGGCACACGGCGGGGAAGTCTCGCGACGCGGTCTATGCGGGCGACTTCGCGGCGCTGGGCGCGGCAATGGTGGAGAATTGCGAGGCGCAGGAGCGGTTGCACTCCGACCTGATCAGCCCGGACGCGCGGCGCGTCATCGAAATCGCGCGCGCCCACGGGGCGCTGGGCTGGAAGGTGAACGGCGCGGGCGGCGACGGCGGTTCATTAACTCTGCTGATGGGTTCAGCGAGCGAATCGAAGCGCGCCATGATCCGCGAGATCGAACAGGAGATGCCCCTTTGCCGCCATATTCCGATTTACCTCAGCCGTTACGGAGTCCGCACCTGGGAAGGCAATTGAGGAATTGCGGGGGCGCCTCGTGTTGTGCCGCCAATGGTTACCGCCGCTCGCGCAGCTTCGAGAGCAGGCGCAGGATTTCGAGGTAGAGCCAGACGAGCGTCACCAGCAGTCCGAAGGCGCCATACCACTCCATGAACTTGGGCGCGCCCGTGGCCGCGCCCTGCTCGATGAAGTCGAAATCGAGCACCAGGTTCAGCGCCGCGATCACCACCACAAACAGGCTGAAGCCGATTCCAATCAGACCGCTGCCGTGGATATACGGGATGCTCATTCCGAAGAATCCCAGCACGAATCCCGTTAGATACACCAGGGCGATACCACCCGTGGCGGCCACGATGCCCAGCTTGAAATTCTCCGTGGCCCGGATGAGGCCCGATTTGTAGGCGAAGAGAAGCGCAAAGAGCGTGCCGAAGGTGAGCCCGACCGCCTGAATGACGATGCCGGGAAAGCGCGCCTCGAACACCGCCGAGATTCCTCCGAGGAACAGTCCTTCGAGCACGGCGTAGACGGGCGCCGTGACGGGCGCCCAGTTCTTCTTGAAGACTGTCACCAGGGCGGCCACCAAGCCCCCGATCACTCCCCCGATCAGGTACGGGTAGACGGCCGCGGGATCCTGCGCCGCGAAGAATTTCTGCCAGACCCAGGCCGCCGGAATCAGGCAGAGTAACAGCAGCATGCCGGTCTTGTTCACCGTGCCGTTGAGCGTCATGACCTCGGCGTCGGTGTATCGCTGCGCGTATTGCGTGAACGTCTTGTCGTTCAGCGCGGGATTGGAACTTCGCATCATGTTTGGTCTTCTCCTACCCTGAAATTGTGCATTCCCCGGTGCCGGCATCATATCAGAGTGGGATTGGATTTGCTGCCGGCTTATGCCCCGGCGGGAACGACGATGCTCTCACCCGGCCCGGGTCCGATCGGCGCCATCCTCTTTCGTTGGGTGAGGGCAAGGTATTGAAAGGGCCTCTTCCCAGAACGGATTAAGACCCTCTCCCGCTGGGAGAGGGTGCCGAGGTACGAGGGCGGTGCGGGAATGTCGCCAGGCTACGTGGGAAGTTTGCCGAGCAGCTTCCAGACCCAGCGATGCGCCCCGTGGAGCCAGCCGGTGGGCTGCGTAAACATGAGGATACATTCGCCGTGCACGGCCGCGATGCCGTTTTCTTCGCAATACTTGACGGCGGCGGGAGATTCCGCCCCCTGCTGTATCCAGATGCGCGGGATGCCCGCGGCCGCGGCCTCGCGGACGACGGTCTCGGTGGCGGCGGGCGGAACGACCACCAGTAATCCGCCCACCGGCTCGGGCAGATCCTTCAGCGACCGAAAACACGTTTCGCCTTCAATGGTGTCGGCTTCGGGATGAACCGGGAAGAGCTGGTAGCCCCTGCGACGCAGTTCGCGCAGAGCGTAATTGCCGAACTTCGCTTTCTTGCGCGATACGCCGACGATGGCCAGCCTCTTCTGGCTGACGAAGTCGTTCACGGCAGCTTGGGTGGTCATGGAAAAACCTTGTCACCATGAATCAGCGGAGGATCCCGGCAGTTTCAGATTGAGGCGCACTGCGCAGATCCTTCGTCGGTCCGATCCCGCGGGGCGGGACCGGACCTCCTCAGGATGACAACTTCACCATCCGCGCTAGGCGGCGCTGGCTGCCATGACCTTCGCCTTGAGCCAGTCCGTGCTGACCGACTTGGGCCGGGTAATGGGGATGCCGAGCGCGCGATTGATGACCAGTTGCGCGCACATTCCCAGCGCCCGGGAAACGCCGAACAGGACGGTGTAGAAGTTGAATTCGGTCAGGCCGAAGTGGTAGAGCAGGGCGCCCGAGGCCGCGTCCACATTGGGCCACGGATCCTTGGCCTTGCCTTGTTCCTTCAGGATACCGGGCACAATGCGGAACAGGGCGTCCACCATCTTGAAGACATCGTCGCTCGCGCAGACGCGGGCTCCGAATTCGTGGAACGCCGTGAAGCGCGGATCGGTGATGCGCAGCACGGCATGGCCGTAACCCGGAATGACGTGGCCGGATTTCAGATGATCCCAGGCGTACTGCCGGAGTTGTTCGTCGCTGGGCATGCCGTTGAATTTCTTGAGCATTTCGAGGACGAAGCCCAGGCACTCCTGGTTGGCAAGGCCGTGCAGCGGTCCGGCCAGGCCGTTCATGCCTGCCGAGACGGCGTAGTACGGATCCGAAAGCGCCGAACCGACCGTGTGGCAGGTGAAGGCGCTGACGTTGCCGCCCTCATGGTCGGAGTGCAGCGTCATGTAGAGGCGCATGAGGTTGGCGAATTCGCCGGTGGGGTCGGGGATGCCCAGCATATAGGCGAAGTCGGCGCCCCAGTCGAGCTTGGGATTGGAGGGAATCCGTTCGCCCTTGCCGTAGCGCAGGCGATAGATGCCGGCAGCGATGGCGGGCAGCTTGGCGATCATCTGGAGAGAATCCTCCAGCGCCGCGTGCCAGTACTCTTCCTTCCGCATCTCCTCGTATTTCTGACGGAAGACGGATTCGCGTTCCATCACCAGGATGGCCGTGCTGTACATGGTCATGGGATGGGAATCGGCCGGCATGGCGCGCAGCACGGCCCAGACGTAATCGGGCATCCCGGCGCGCGCCCGCAACTCGGCCTGCAAGTCGGCCAGTTCCGCCGCATCGGGCAGTTGGCCGGTGATGAGCAGCCAGAAGATCTCTTCTGGCAGCTTGGAGGCGAGTTTCCCAATCGGAATGTTGCGAATGACCAGACCGGTGTCCGGTTCCACCACCGAGGTGTCACACAGCATGCCTTTCACGCCGCGCATGCCGCCCACCGCCTGGCTGATGGTGACTTCCGAAATGACTTTTTCTCCGTGTTGTTTGAGGAGTGATGACAGATCCTGGCGCCAGGCCGGGATCAGTTCCGCGAGCTTATCGTGCAGTTTCGGCATCGAAGCCTCCTTAGGATTCCAGAAAACGCCTGATATTAACGATACAAGATTCCTTCGGCCGCTCCGGCGATCCGGCGGGGCGGGCGACGTTCGAATTCTCCAGCCGCGCCCTCAGGCGGCCGCGGCGGCCCTCAATTCCGCAAAGCGTCCCACGCGTGGCTTGGCCAGGCGCGCAAAGTCACCGTACTGCATCCGGACGGCGTCCCTGTGCGTGCCGGCGTTAAACACGATCTCCGGCTGGTCAGCGATGGTCCGGTCCACCCACACATCCATCCCGTAAAGATCACCCAGGGGTGGGATGGCGCCCAGGTCACACCCTGAGAAGATCTTCTCCAGTTCTGTTTCCGAAACGAGCCGGACATCCCGGGCTTCCACGGCGCCACGAAGCTCGCTCATCACCAGCCGGTGGGAGGCTGGCAGAACCGCCATAATCATGCGATTGTCAGCCTCGACGATCACCGTCTTGGCCAGTTTCTTGCCTGAAAGGTGCAGGGCGTGCGCCACTTCCTGAGCCGTGAAGGCTTCGGCGTGCCGCAGCCACTCGTAGGGAATATTCTGGGAATCCAGATACATCCGAATCCGCTGAGGGATGCTCATGGCTTCCTCCAACGACGGGGATTTTCCAGACGGCTCCTTGCCAAGCTTTTCGCAATCCCTATGCCATTAGACGAAATGGGTTTGATTCGTGTCAAGCGCCTTATGACGGGCGCTATTCCACTGAAATCAACTGTTTTAGGAACTCCAGCGAAACTGTATGCACTGGCAGCGCGCCCGCCGGTCTGACCGGGCTGGATCTCGTGCGGATTTCGGCGCAGCCATCCTGCGGGAATCTCCACCCGCAACAATCAGTAACGCGGACCGGGAGGGCCGACTGTTCGAGGGGAATCACCAATTTCGCGCCATGCGGCAGGCGGGTTTCTGCCTATAATCAGTTTCACGCAAGGGCAGACGCTTCGGTGCCGAGGGAGGCTGGTATCGAATGGAAAAGAACGAATGGGCCCTCCACCCGGGCCTGCCTCGCCGCGATCAAGACCGGCGCTGCACGCCACACACCCAGCAGCGTGGTCAATTGGTAGCGGCGGGCTTTAGCCCGCCACACGGACGACCCACAGAATGGCGACCTAAAGGTCGCCGCTACGCTGCCGACCAATGAGTCGTCACGCAGACATTGGCGCCCGGCGCTATTCACAACTCACCCAGCAGCGTGGTCAATTCGTAGCGGCGGGCTTTAGCCCGCCACACGCCCAGCAGCGTGGTCATTTGGTAGCGGCGGGCTTCAGCCCGCCACCCGGACGGTCTGCGAGATGGCGACCTGAAGGTCGCCGCGACGCCGCCGGCACTTATAACGCACAACCAACAACTCACGTTTTTACGCGATCAACTTCTGCACGACATTCCCCGCCACGTCGGTGAGGCGGAAGTTGCGCCCCTGGAATTTGAACGTCAGCTTGGTGTGGTCGAATCCCAGCAGGTGCAGGATGGTGGCATGGAGGTCATGGACGTGGACGCGGTCGGCGGTGACATTGAAGCCGAGGTCGTCGGTCTCGCCCACACGGACGCCGGCTTTGACGCCGCCGCCCGCCAGCCACATGGTAAAGGCGTTGGGATGGTGGTCGCGGCCATTGGCCTGGCCCATGGTATTGGCCTGCACCATGGGTGTGCGTCCGAATTCTCCCCCCCAGATGACCAGGGTATCCTCGAGCAATCCGCGCTGTTTCAGGTCCATGACCAGCGCCGCGCAGGCTTTGTCGGTGTCGAGGCAGTTCTTGGAAATATCTTCGACCAGTTTGTCGTGCTGGTCCCAGGCTTCGTGGTAGAGCTGGACGAAGCGCACGCCGCGCTCGACCAGCCGCCGCGCCAGCAGACAGTTATTGGCGAAGCTGGGCTTGCCGGGCTCGGCGCCGTACATCGCCAGCGTCGCCGGCGATTCTTTGGAGAAGTCCATCAGGTCGGGCGCGCTCGATTGCATCCGGAAGGCCATCTCGAACGAATTGATGCGGGTCGCGATTTCGGGATCGCCCGACGCGTTCAATTTCATTTTGTTCAGGCTGTTAACGGTCGAAAGCGTATCGCGCTGAAGCTGCTCATCCACTCCGGGCGGGTTGGAGAGGTAAAGCACGGCATCGCCGCCGGTGCGAAACTGCACGCCCTGATAGACGGTGGGCAGAAATCCGCTCCCCCAGCAGGAATTGCCGCCGCTGGGGCCCTTCGAGCCGGAACTGAAGACGACGAACGATGGAAGGTCGCGCGTCTCCGAGCCCAGCCCATAGAGCGCCCACGCACCCATGCTGGGCCGCCCGAACTGCATGGAGCCCGTGTTCATGAGCAACTGTCCCGGCGCGTGATTGAAGGCGTCGGTGACCATGGACTTGACGATGGCGATGTCATCCACCACCTTGGCCATATGGGGCAGCAATTCGGAAATTTCAGTGCCCGTTTCCCCGTACTTGGCAAACTTGAACTTGGGACCCATCAGGGTCGAGTTGGGATTGATAAAGGCGGCGCGATAGCCCTCGAGAAGTTCCTTGGGCGGCAGCGTGCCGTTGAACTTCTCGAGCTGGGGCTTATAGTCGAACAGTTCAAGGTGGCTGGGCGCGCCTGCCATGAAAAGAAAGATGACACGCTTGGCCTTGGGAGCGAAGTGCGGCGCGCGCGGCGCCAACGGGTCAGCTGGCAACGCCGTAGCCGTCGAGGCGAACCCTGCCTCTGCCAGCAGATGCCCCAGCGCCACCGACCCCAGCCCCACGCCGCATTGCTGAAGAAACCAGCGGCGCGAGACCTCCTTGGGCTCAAGTCCTCGGTACAGATGATCCTGGCAGCTCATTTCGATGACCTCAGTTTCGCTTGACGCTCCACAAGTGCCGAATAAAGAGTTATGAGTTTTGTAACGAGACCGGTTTTAACTCTCAGCGCCTGACCTTGAACAGGTCCCTCATTCTTTGGTAATCGTCTCGTCCAGATTCAGCAGCACCCGCGAAAGCGCCGTCCAGCCGGCCAGTTTGGCGGGCGTCACGCCCGGAGGCATGAGCGCCGCCAGTGCCGGGCTGGTTTCCGTCATCTTCCACGGATTGATGTCGCCGGCCTCATAACGCTTCGTCTGCTTTTCAAGAAACGCCAGCAGTTCGGCGACTTCGGCGGCGGTCGGCCGGCGACCGACGCACCGCCGGAATGCGTAAACCAGCTTCTGCCGGTCCGTCGTGCCGCCGCTCACCAGCGTTTGCGAGGCCAACGCTCGGGCGGATTCCATAAATAACGGCTCGTTCAGCGTGGTGAGCGCCTGGAGCGGCGTATTGGACCGCACGCGTCGCACGCACGACATATCGCCGTTGGGGGCGTCAAACGTCTGCAGCATAGGGTAAGGCACCGACCGGTAACGGAACGTGTAGAGTCCGCGGCGGTAACGGTCCCCGCCCTGTGATTCCGGCCAATGCTTGGGACCGTAGCTGGCAGGCGGCAGGAAGATAAAGTCGGGCGCCGGGGGAAACACACTCGGTCCTCCGACCTTTTGATTCAGCAGACCGCTCGCCGCGAGCGCAATGTCGCGAACGATTTCCGCCTCTACGCGGAAGCGCGGACCGCGCGCCAGCAGCCGGTTATAGGGATCCTTTTCCTGCAGTTCCGGCGTGATTTCTGAGGCCTGCTGGTAGGTCGCCGAGTTGACGATGGTGCGGTGCAGATGCTTCAGGCTCCAGTGGTGGTCCATGAAGTCCACGGCCAGCCAGTCGAGCAGTTCGGGATGCGATGGCGTTTCCGCCTGCATTCCGAAATTCTCCGCCGAGGCGACGATGCCCGTCCCGAAATAGGCCTGCCAGACGCGATTGACGATCGAGCGCGCCGTGGTGGGAGATCTGCGGTCCACCAGCCAGCGGGCGAAGGAGAGGCGCGTGGGCTGGTCACCCGTCCAGGAATCGTCCTTGACCATGGGATGGAGGAAGGCGGGCGTTCCCCCGCTGACCTCTTTGCCCGGCTTCAGGAAATCGCCGCGTGTCAGGACATGCGTGGGGCGGCGGGCCTGGCGTTCGTCGAGAACCAACTGGATCGAGCCCTCCGGATGCTGCTTCCAGAGCGCGGCGATGCGATCGTTGGCTTCATTCCATTGCGGCACCGTCGTCCGCCAGTAGCTGAAAAGCAGGGCCGTCTGTTGCGGCGCGCGCGCGGCCGCGGGAATCGTGAGAATCTCCCGCACTTTCATGGGCACGGGATCGGCGACGGCATCGGGGGCGTTGGTCACGGAAAGCCGGAGCCGGCCCAGATTGACGCTTTGGTTGTCGTCACTGTTCCAGCCGCCGTGATTCTGGGTGAGCCACACCACAATCACCGAGCCTTGAGGATTCTGGATCGGCTTCTCCAGCCGGAAGACTGCCTTGAACGGCTGATTGCGAAGCCCGGGACCGATATCGGTGCTCCATGCGGTTTCGTCCTTGCCGTCAATGGCGAACTCGACGGGGCCGGTCACGCGCTTGCGGCCTGTCTTGTCGTCGTAGGCGGGGTCGAGCGGGGTCACGGGCGGATTGGCGTCGGCTGTAGCCTGCGCGATCTTGACCTTTTCCAGTTTGTCCGGAGCGTCGGCGGGCGCCGCCTCAACTTCGAACTCCGTCAGTGTCCCAACACCTTTGAGCGACCTGCCGGGACCACCGCGCGGCAGATTCGGGTCGGTGAGCAGTTCCAGGCGAAACGCCGCGACCGGTTGGTCCGTCCGGATGGTGAACTTCACCCGGTGTTTGGTGGGTGCATAACCCTGGCACAGGTACGAGCCGTCGGGCATGGGAAGATACTTCTGACCGCCCGTGGAAATGTTCTCAATCTCCGGTTTGACGACGGTCCATTCCGGCAAGCCCTGCTTCGCCTGCTCTTCCCACCGAGCCATCTGTTCCGGCCAGTGAGGATTGCTGTGTTGCAGCATGGTCTCGGTCTCGCGGATGCCGCGGAAAATTTCTTCGCGCTTCATCTGTTCCTGCGGCGTGTAAACCGTCATGTTCGCCTCGTGGCTGTTGTTGATGAAGGCGAACATCCGGTAGTACTCCTCCTGCGTCAGCGGGTCGTACTTGTGGTTGTGGCACTGCGCACACTGAATCGTGATCCCCAGAATCCCCTTGCCGATGGCATCCATGCGGTCGAACATGGCTTCCATGCGGAACTGCTCGGGATCAATGCCGCCTTCCTCATTGATCATGGAATTGCGCAGGTAGCCGGTCGCGACTTTCTGTTCCTGAGTGGCCCTGGGCAGCAGATCGCCGGCTATCTGGTCCACGATGAATTCGTCGTAGGGGAGATCGCGATTGAGCGAGTTAATCACCCAGTCCCGATAGAACCACACGAAGCGCTGCTTGTCTTTTTCGAAGCCGTCGGAGTCGGCGTAGCGCGCGGCGTCGAGCCACATGCGGCCCCACTTCTCGCCGTAGTGCGGCGAGGCAAGCAGCCGCTCCACCTGTTTCTGATAGGCACGGGGCGACTTGTCGGCCACGAAGGCGTCAATCTCCGTCGGCGTGGGGGGCAAGCCGATCAGGTCGAGACTCAGCCGGCGCAGCAGCGTGGCGCGATCGGCGGAACGCGAGGGCCTAAGACCTTCCCGTTCCAATCGGGCCAGGACAAAGCGGTCCAGGGGGTTGCGCGGCCAGGCCTTGTCTTTGACGGCGGGCAGGGAAGCCTTCACCGGAGCCACAAAGGCCCAGTGCTTCTTGACCTCGGCGGGCTGGGCGGCGCCGTCTGCGGCCCAGTGAGCGCCCTCGTCAATCCATGCCCGTATCAGCTCGACTTCGTGGTCAGGCAGCGGATCGCCGCCGAAGGGCATGCGGAAGGCGTCGTCTTTCGAGGTGACGCGGAGGTAGAGCGGACTCTCGGCCGCTTTGCCCGGAACGATAGCTTTCCCAGTGGAGCCGCCGGCAATTGCGGCATCGCGAGTGTCCATTCGATAGCCGCTCATGTGCGTTGCGGCATTGTGACAGCCCGAACACCTCGATTCCAGAATCGGTTTTATGTCCTTTTTGAAATCAATTTTTGGGGTTGACGCGCTCTCGGAGTCCGCCCGAGGCGCACCCGCGGGCTTCGCCAGCATCGCGTAACTTGATAGGATGATTCCACTTAGGATGGAAGTAATGCCGATAACTTTCAGTGCTCGTCTGCTCACTTTGTGCCCCGCCTCTGACTCTAGGCCATGCCCTTGGAAAGTAGGATAAAGATAACACACCGCGAAGCTGAGCGCCAGACTCTAATTGGCAAACCGCACCGACTGGTTTGACGGAGGTCAGTTGCGGTCCGAGCGGACGAAACGACCACCCTTGGGAGCTTGCCCCAGTAAGGGCAATTCTATTTCTCAGGCAGCAGCCGTTTGCAGGACTCGCCCATGCCGAGCTGGCAGGCACGCTGGTAGGCGGCGCGGGCTTCCGGGATTCTGCCCTGCTGCTGGAGCGCAGCGCCGAGGTTCTGGTGAAGCTGTCCGTTTTCGGGCTGGAGAATGATTGCCGCCGTGTACTGTTCAACGGCCTCGGTCAGATGGCCGCCGCGGTGCAGCAGTACCCCGAGATAGTTGTGCGCCTCGACGTGGTTCGGGTCGAGTTGGATGGCCTTGCGCAGGCTTTCGGTGGCGCCTTTTGCGTCGCCCTTCGATGCCTGCGCCACGCCCAGGCTGAAGCGCGCCCCGGCGTCTTGAGGCCGGGCCTGCACGGTTGCCGAGAGGTAGCGGATGGCCTCGTCCAGCTCTCCCTTACTGCGCAGTGCGTTGCCCAGATTGTACGTCGCGTCGGAGTAGTTGGGATTCGCCGCCAGCGCCCGCCGGTAGCTGGCGATGGCACCGTCGAGGTCTCCCAATCGTTCCAGCGATGCTCCCAGGCCGTTGTGCGCTGCGGGATCGTTGGCGTCAATCTCGAGCGAGCGGCGAAACTCGTCGGCGGCCGCCTCGTGGTTGCCCTGGAGCGAAAGCACGACCCCCAGATTCGTGTGTGCCGACGCGTATTGGGGGCGGGCATTAATGGCGGCGCGGAATTGCTCGGCGGCCTCCTCCAGCGAGCCCTGATCGTAGAGCGCCATGCCCAAGTTATTGGCGGTCGCGGCATCGCGCGGGCGCAGGCGCAGGGCCTCGCGAAAATAGTAGATGGCCCGGTCCAGGTTCTGGCGCTGGTAATACAGCAGGCCCAGCCGGGCCCGCGGCCCGGCCAGGTGCGGTTTGCTCTTGATAACATTTTCGAGTTCGGCGACCGCGGCCTCGCCGCGCGCCGTCTGCTCGAACAGATCGGCAAGGGCGTAACGAACTTCGAGATTGTCCGCTTCGATTGCCAGCGCCGAACGCAAAACCGCCTCGGCCTCGTCGAATTTTTGTTGCGTCATCAAATCGCGGCTACGCAGCACAAGGTCGTTGATGGGCGACGCGGACACGGTCGTTTCGGGTGCGGAAGACTGCGGCGCCTCCGGCGCCGTTTCCTGCGCGAAGGCGGCAACCGGCAGGGCCACCGCCATCAGGAAGGCAAACACATCACGGTCACCCATAAACCTGCCCCTAGCGAGGCCATTCTACGCCAGCCCGCGCCCCCACGCGCGGTGAAAGTTGAGAAGCTCCAAGAGCGGCGTGAATCCTCTTGACTTTGCCCTAGGACGGCGGTCGAATATGGGTAGCCACCGAGGCAGGGGGACGTCCGATTGAAGGCAGCACGCCACGAGCGGCGCGGTCGTAATGGGCGCATCGTTGGAGCGCTGTGTGGCGCCGCGCTGGCGATCGTCCCGCTCGCCGCCCTCGGCCAGCAAGAAACCACCATCAAGATTGAAGTCCGGCAGGTGCTGGTGCCGGTGGTCGTCACGGATCGCGCCGGCCGTCATGTCACCGGTCTGAAGGCGGAGGATTTCAAGGTCTTCGAAGACGGCGTCGAGCAGCCGATCGTGTCTTTCGGAACCGAACTCGCGCCCGGCGCGCCGTCAGCCCCTGCCGCGCCCACCCCGCTTGCTCCCCAGGCCTCGACTCCTGCCGCCCTGCCTGCAGTCGCGTCGCCTGCGCCGATTCGCCGTACCTACCTGGTGCTGATTGATACACTGCTCATGAGCTTCAGCAGCGCGGAGCGCCTGCGCAAGGCGTTGCCCAAGCTCTTCGGGCAGGAAAAGGACGGCGAAGCGCAGTATGCTCTGGCGGCACTGGGTAGCAACCTGCGCATCCTGCGGAGCGTGACGCGGAAGCCGGAGGAAGTCCTGGCTGCGGCCGAATCCCATTCCCTGATGCGGGCCATTCGCGAAAGCAGCGCTGGGAACCTGGCGGGCCAGGACGAGCAGCTTCGGACGATGCTCGAGACCTACTGCCGCCAGTGCGAATGCATAACCACCGGCGCTCCCCTGGGGGGGCCGTTCATCCTGCAAAGCTCCTTCTTCTGTGAGGGTTTAATGCAGAAGATGGAGAATTTCGTGGCGAATACGGCGCGCGAACGCTCGGCGCTGTTTCGGAGTTTCCTTTCCCGCCTGGCCGAGATCATTCAACTGGCCGGCCGCCAGCCGGGGAAACGCATCATGATTCTCGCTTCCGACGGCTTGGACCTGAAGCCGGGTGAGGACCTGTACCACCTCGTCGCCAATTACACGAATCGTCCCAGTTTCCCGCTGCGCAACCCCGTGGAACGACTCGAGCACGAACTGGACGAGGTGGCCCGCGTGGCTACCGCCAGTGACGTCGTCATCTATACCGTCGACGCGCGCGGCGTGCCGCCACCCACCGCGGGGGCTTTCAGTTCGGAGATTCAGGGCGGCCGCTTCGTTCGCCGCGATATGGGCCGCGCCATGTCCGAGATGGTGACGCAAGTCTCCCTGACCGAAAATGCGAAGCAGGATACCCTGGCCCGGCTCGCCGGAGTGACCGGCGGCCTCTTCTTCCGCGGCAACAGCGACCTGTCCAAGGGCATGCGCCAGGCTTTCGAGGATGAGCGCGCCTACTATGTCCTTGCCTATAGCGCTCCTCCCCCCTCCGATGACGGCCGCTTCCGCAAGATCCGCGTTGAACTCAGGGATAAGAAGCTCAAGATTCGCGCCAAACAGGGTTACTGGGCGCCGCGGCCCGAGGCCAAAGACACCGCGTCAGTTACCCCGTCCCCACCCTCTGCCCACGTAATCCCGTAAGGCGGGCTTGTAGCTTGTAGCGCAGGGCCCGTATTCTGGCCCTGCGGCGTGGGGCAGGGTCGGGTCTCAGACCCGCCCCTGCCGCCGGCGGAGGTTCCGATGAAGACGCGGCCTTGCGGCATGGGATAGGGATGGGTCTTAGACCCGCCCTTACTAACGAAGAACCGCAAGGATAACCACGAGCCTTGCGCTACAGGATCTTGCACTGCTTTTTCAGCGTCTGGCCCAACTCATAGGCGAAGGCGCGGATGGCCTCGCGGTCGCGTTGATCCTCCGGCAGCGAACGCCAGTACAGGAGGCGCGCCGTAGGCGGCTCGATCATCGGCACCATCTCGGATGATTCCAGCAAGTTGGCGCAATACTCCGCCGCCTCCAGAATCGGGTCGGTCGGCGAACTTTTGTAACCGAAGACGCTGGGCTGCTCCCTGAGCGATTCCTCCAATTGCTTCAGCGCGCGCGTCGCGGCGCCTTCACGGTTGGGAATCGGCCGGACGAGGGTCCTAACGTCGCGGTTGCGGTAGAAGCCCAGCAACGCGGCAATGCTGGCGGGATCGCGGATCGTGCCGTCGGGATAGAACAGGCCGTGCACTTCCTTCCAGTATCCCTCGATCATCAGTTCGAAAACGTACCAGCCCACTTTGCGGCGCGCGGCGATTTCGATGGACATATCGTAAGGATTGGCGCGTGCGATGCACGCCATCTCGGTGTTGAGCATCGGCTTCCCGCCGACCTTCTTCGAAATCTCTTCCGCCAGGCGATAACTTTCTTCGGTGCGGGCGCGGGTGCCCAGATAATCGTGGAAGGAGAGCACGTCCACCAGATCGGCGCTGCCCGGAAGTTCCTTAGGGAAGGCGTAGCCCACGGTCACGGCATTCACCGGATCGAGCTGCTTCACATACTTGGTGAAATGCCTCACGAAAGCGGTGATCTCGGCCTCGCGCTTGGGCTTCTCCTCCGCCGGAGCGTCGGTGTAGTAATCGTTCCAGAGCGGCTCGTTCATGATGTCCCACATGAGCAAGCCCGGCTCGTTCTTGAGCGCCTCGACCACGGCCCTGGTGTAGGCTTCGCCCACGGGCCGATAGCTTTCCTTCAGATGATCCGGATTGAGGCCGTTGCCGTTGAAGATCACCGGCATGGTTGAGATCCCCAGCCGATGCGCGATGCGCACGTAGGTCTGAATCTTCTGGATGAATCCGGCGGGATCTTTCTGATACTCGCGATAACTCAGCCAGACGCGCGTGCTGTTGAGATTTACCCGGCGCGCATAACCCAGGTCGCGCTCGATCGTGGCCGGGTCCTTCCGCCATCCGCCGGGATAACACACGCCTCGGATGAAGCTGTAGTCCGCCAGCGGCTTCTCCGCCAGGGCCGCGCCGGCCATCATTAAAGAAATGATGAGGAAGAAAAGTTTCGTTCGCATGATGCGCCTCCTGAGATCAGTGCAGTTTACTTCCAGGCGAGGGACCAGGTTGAAGGCGAATTATGTATCAAGGGACGCCTGTTGCCTAGGCGGAGTACTGGGTCACGGTCAATCCTGGGGGCGATTGACAGTGGTGGGCAGCGTTGAGAGCCGGCCATTTGTGTCGGGTCACTTCAAGTGATACATTCTGCCCAAGGAGGACGCCATGGCTACAACGATTGCCTTGATACTCTTGCTTTTCAGTGCCCAAACTGCGTCCGCACCGGGTCCGGCGGTGACTGAGAAGAGCCCTTGGGTGGTTACGATCGTCTCCTCCGAAGCTATCAAGCCCGGCACGCCGAACGAGCCACAAGCTAATCCGGGTGAGTTCATCCTCAAGATTACCGTCAAGTTTCAATACACGGGTCCGGAGGGGGACGTTCCTGCCCCGGTCCTCAAGGTGACAGACGGAGCCGATAAGGAGTACATCATGCTCGGCAACCTCAAGGTTGAGAGAATACTCAACGCGAACTGCATGATGTGGCTGATGTCCGCGAGCCATGTTCGGCTTGGAGAGAAGCCCAGTACGTTGGCCTCCAAAACGGTCGTCGGTTGCCAAGATGCCGTTACCTTCTACTTCGCTATACGGGAGAATGCGAAGCGGCCACTGGCGCTGGTCTTCGCGGACGCGAAGCCCATTCCCTTGAGCCTGAAATAGTCTCACGCCGAGGCGCCAGAAGACCGCAGCGTGACCCAATCGGTTTCGGAGCGGGCCCATTCCTGGATGGTGAAGCCGTGGGATTCAATGAACTCGCGGATGCGTCGGCGCGGCCAGCCCGCGACTTCTTCGAGAATGGGAACGAGCATGGAAAGAGCGTTGGTGGAGAGCACGGTACGCTTGGCGATTTGCGCCACGCGCTTGCTCTCGGAAACGGCGATGGTGAAGCCATCGCGCGCGTTCACGTGCAGCATCACGTGAATGTCCGAACTGCCATCGCCTGCGTAGACGATACGGTCGGGACCGATCTCGAGTTGGCTTTGCAGGCGGTCCACCACCTCCACCTTGCCGTAGCCCGCCGTGGCGCGCACGATGGTTTCGATTTCGCCCATCGAGCTGAAACGGAACTCGGAGCCGAAGATGTGGTCGGCGGGAACGATGCCGTCCAGGGCCGAGCGGACCACCTCCACGGGCGCGGCGGAAAGCACGTAGAAATCAAATTGAAAGCCCGGGATGCCATCCGCCAGGATCTGGTAGAGCGATCGGATGTTTTCCTTGAGAGGAATCCGCTTGCCGACCCCCACCAGGTGCTCGCGCCGGACGCGCGCACGGAACTCCGGATCGTGAAGCAGCAGGTAGGCCAGCTCGGCCCCCTGCTGGACCAGATTGAGCGCGGTCATGCCGTGGAGCTTGCGCTCGAACTCCTCCGCCGGAATGCCGACCAGTTCACTGAGCACGTAACCGGAGTCGTCGAAGCTCAGCGTCTGGTCGAAATCGCTGGCAAACAGATACCGCCTAATTGTTTCATCAGCCATATACGGTATTAGATTCCGCCCACCCCACGAATGTTAAATGAATTATATTTATGCCGCGTAAATTATTGATTACATGTATGTTAATCTCAATCCCCGGAAGCTCTTCAGGGTGAGTGGAGAATACCGTAAGGAGACTCACCAGCCTGGACCAGCCCCTCTTTTATCAAGGGTTTGCGTGTCCTTCCCACCTGGGTCCTAGCACCCCCGTACAGTGGTACTGGTACTTTGGAGCGATTGTCCCGCGTCAAAGGAGGGTCTACCCTAGTTCCGCTGACGATGAGTCAGGCGCGACGGAGTGCGTTAGACGCGCGAGCGGCAAGAGCGAAGAAAGTATGGCAACGCTGGCTGCGACTTACAACCCGCGACGGACGAGCCCCCGGACGGCGACGTGGGATGGTTTCCCGGAGGCGGCGACTACGCAGCCGGCAGCGACTTCAGCCGCCGGGCGGGCGACGGGTCAGCGTGCCCTCTTGATGATGGTGACCACGGTGCATCGCGTGACCAGTCTCGCCCTGCTCGCCGCGACGGGTTTCTTCGTGGTGCTCTTTGCGACTCAATTTCTGCCCTCCCCGGCCTGGGACAAAACCTGGTGGGTGGTGCAGGTCCGATCGCTCGGCGAACCATTCGTGGTTCAATGCTTCATCTTGATCAAGTCTCAGTGGCCCACTTTCCGATTCGGGGGGTTCCTGCCCCTCGGGCTGGCGCTGGCCGTTTCGGTGGTTCGGATCGGCGCCGGCGCGGTGCTTGTCTCCTGGATGGGCGGGCTCCGGAAGCGGGTTGCCGAGGCGGAAGGGAACCCGGCGCGTCGCGCGGCGGGCTTGGATGAAGATGCGACCCGCGTGGTTTCCGAGCAGGACCGCGATGCGCTGCTGAAGCGCTATCGCGAAATTGAGTCGGCGCTGCGGGAAACCGAGCGCAAGCGATGCACCTTTCTTTCGATCGACGTGGTGGGCTCGACGCGCATGAAAGAGAACGAGAACGAACTGCCTGTCACCATCACTTTTCAGGCGTATATGCGGATGCTGGAAGACATCTTCGCCCGGCATGGCGCCTGGAAGCAGTCGTGGACGCCGGATGGCGTCATGGTTTGCTTCCTCGATACCGAGGCGGCCGTGGCGGCCGGCAAGGACGTGCTGCGCCAGTTGCGCGTCTTCAATCGCACCGAAAACCTGCTGCGCTCGCGCATCTCCGTCCGTTGCGGCGTGAACGCCGGCGACGTCCTCATCTTCGAAGACAGCAAGTTGGAGAAGGTCGTCCACCGCGTCATTGACATCGCCGGCCACATGCAGAAGAACGCCAAGCCCGACACGCTCTGGCTGGGCGAAGATGTCCATGAGCGGCTGGCGGATTCCATCGGTTTCCGGCCTACCGGCAAGCAGGTGGACGGGATCCACGCCTACGAATGGTCACCCAGTCTGGCCCTGCCCGATACCTCCCCCGCGTACGTAGCGGCTGCTGGCCCCAGGGTCGCCACCCACACCGACGTAACCTGGTCTTAGCCACGAATGCCAGAGGTTGGAATACAGAGCACGGCGACGCAGGCGTCCCGTTGCCGCCGCTTCCGGCTGGAACGAGTATTCCGCAGGTTTCCTGCCGCGGTGGCCCAACGCCTTGACACCCCCGTGCCGCGGGCGGTCTAATAAATTCCTCAGGGCACTGCCCGAAAAAGACAGAAATCTTGAATCAGGGTCAGGAGGAGGAGTTCATGGCTGAGAAGAAGATCCTTGCGGTCACGGGTGCGACGGGCGGGCAGGGCGGTGGGTTGGTCCGCGCCATCTTGAATGATGAGGAGGGCGGGTTCGCCGCGCGGGCCATCACGCGGGACATCAACTCGGAGAAGGCCCAGGCGCTGGCCAAGCTGGGTGCGGAAGTGGTGGCGGCCAGCATGGACGACGTGCAGAGTCTGAAGAAGGCCTTCGCCGGGGCTTACGGCGTCTTCTGCGTGACGCCGTTCTGGGAGCACTTCTCGCCGGAGCGCGAGCTCGCTCAGGCCACCGCCATGGCCGAGGCGGCGAAGGCAGCGGGCGTGAAGCACGCAATCTGGTCCACGCTCGAGGACACCCGGCGATGGGTTCCCTTAAGCGACAATCGCATGCCCACCCTTCAGGGCAAGTACAAGGTTCCGCACTTCGATATGAAAGGCGAGGCCGACGAGGTCTTCCGCCGGCTGGGCGTCCCGACAACTTTCCTGCTGACGTCGTTTTACTGGGAGAACTTCATCTACTTCGGCTCGGGCCCGAAGAAGGGTCCGGACGGGAAGCTGACCCTCGCCATGCCTTTGGGAGACAAGAAGCTGCCTTCCATCGCCGTAGAGGATATCGGCAAGTGCGCTTATGGCATCTTCAAGAGAGGCTCAGAGTACATCGGCAAGACGGTTGGCATTGCCGGCGAACATCTGACCGGCGCCGAACTGGCGGCGGGGCTTTCGAAGGCACTCGGACAACCCGTAACCTACACTGCCCTCCCTTTTGATGTGTACCGCAACCTGGGATTCCCCGCGGCGGAAGACCTGGGCAACATGTTCCAGTTCAAACACGACTTTCAGGAAGTCTTCTGTGGCGCGCGCGATCCCAAGGTGGCCCGCTCCCTGAACGCGGAACTGCAGACCTTCAGCCAGTGGCTGGAGAAGAACGCCAGCCGGATCCCGCTGGAATGACCGGTAGCGGCGGTGTCCCCACCGCCGCTCGGTATTTCTTGTCGCACGGGGCATCCGCCGGAACGACGCCCACACTCCATGCCCGCGGCGGCGGTGGGGACACCCCGCTACGACACCGTGCCGGTTGAACCGTCGGGTGATTGGTTGTAACCTATAAAGACTCATTCACATGGCTCGAGGTTGGGAAAGCAAATCCGTGGAATCACAAATCGAATCTGCGCATTCGGACCGACCTGCCGAAAAAAAGCCGCCTGAGGACGCGGAATCAGCGGACGCTCGACGCAGGAAAGATACTCTCCTTCTGGCACGCAAACGTGTCATGGACCAGATTCAATCAGCCTCCGACTCCCGCTACCGGGAACTGATGGAGCGCACGCTGGCTGACCTGGATCGGCTCCTGGAACAGGCGAATTAGCCGGAGCGCACAGCGCAAGACGAAATTCGAATCGGGCAATCGCTTTGAAAGCTCCGGGCGGAACCCTCCCGCCCCCAACCCTCAGTCCCGATTGCCTGACCCGTCCGCCGCGGTCCAGGTAAAAGCGCCGAAGGTTCGGAAGGTGATGAATCCAAGGTTCTCGTAGAGTCGCACAGCGCCGCGGTTTTCGTCGGTCACCGTCAGGGACACCTCCTCGAAGCGGTTTTTCGCTAGGACGTGAAAGGCGGCTTCCAACAAAGCCGATCCCAGTCCGTGTCCCTGGAATTCGCCGGCCACGGCAACTTGCGGGATGTGCGCGGTGCGGGCCCGCACCGCGGTGACGGCGAGCGCGCCCGCCACGCGCGAACTGGGCAGATGCAGGGCGACCAGCGTCGCCTCGCTCTGCAATTCGCCGCAGCCTCGCTGGTGCAGGACGTTTTCAATCAGGCGGGTGGTCCCGTGAAGCGAGGCGTACTGGTCGTTGAGGCGGGCGTCCACGTGGCCGCGGTAGGCGTCAAGAATCATCTCCGCCACGGCGTGATCGTGACGGCGGTCCCAGGGGACGATGCGGAAATCGCGCAGCCTGGCGGCGCCGCCAGCGCCGGCGGCGTAGGGCGTCCAGCGCGGGCGGGGGAGGGAGAGCAGCATAAACCGCCGCAAGGCTCCGGCAAAACCGTGCTCCGAGAACACGGGATCGAGCGTTTCCAAGCTGAAATGAGGCAGTTGCGTTTCCACGCGCCCCAGACCGGGCGTGGCGAGCAGGGTTTCGAGCACATGGCGAAGAATGCGGTGAGCTCGTTCGGTTCGTTCCCGCGGCCCCTCGACGAAGAGATTGCCGATGAGTCCCTTGCCCCCCTCATAGAAGAAGAAGCTGTAGCCGGACGGGCCGTTTTCATCGCGCAGGACGTAGCCGGAAATACGCTGGTCATCCACGCAGTTGGCGATCAGGGCGCGCGAGGAGGTGTAGTCCCAGCGCAGGTCGAGATGCCATGCCTGGGCTTCGGCGTCGAGCAAAGGCCCGAGGGAGCGGGAGTCGAACTGGCGGATGTCAATGATCTCGCTGGCCACGCCGGTGGAATCTCCTACCTGGAACCCGAATCCGCAAGGTCTCCGGGCGGGGCAGTATAGCCGAAAATCATGCCCGCGGGAGCCTGATCAGACGCACGATGCGGGCCGGGACAGGATTTTGCTTCCGGCGCTTTTTCCGCTTGTGGTAGGATTTGGGCGACCGGCGCAAGCTCAACCTGCCGGGTGCACGGATCAGTTCACATCACGGATCTATGGCGCGAAGGCGAGCCCCAAGCGGTCCATCTACCACTTCGTTCCCGGGGGCCGGAGTCCTCAAGCTGCTGCGCGGTTTGCTGCTGGTGCTGGCCATCTTTGTGGTGGCGATCGGCGGCGTGAGTAGTTTTGTCGCTTATAAGATTCTGAGCGAGCGGAACGACGCCGAGCGCATTTCCCCGGACGCCATCTTTCAGACCAGCTATGAAAATCTGAGCTTCAAGGACAAGAAAGGACGCGAGCACGACGGCTGGCTGCTGGTGGGATTGAAGGGCGCACCCGCCATCATCCTCTGCCACGGTTACGCTTCCAACCGCGCCGACCTGCTGGTGCTGGGAAATCTCCTGCAAACCAATCACTTCAACGCCTTCATCTTTAACTTCCAGGGTCCCAAGGTCAAGGATCGGTTCGTGGATCTGGGCTTTACGGAAGTGGAGGTCTTGCAGGCGGCCCTGGACAAAGTGACGCGGCATCCCGGCGTCAATCCCAATCGCGTGGGCCTGTTTGGAGTCAACACCGGCGGTTTTGCGGCGATGGCGCTGGCCCAGCGGAGCCCGCGGGTGAAGGCGGTCGTCGTGGATACGATCTATGAGGACCCCCACTGGATGTTCGATGCCCACGTGGACCAGGTTGTGGGCGGCGCCGGGGATGCTTTCCGGATCTTTCCCCGGACGATCTTTCGCCTGCTGACATGGGGAAAGCAGGCGCCGGCCATTCGGGATGCGTGGCAGAACACGGCGGGAATGCCCAAGTTATTCATCGAGGGGCGCGGCGCCGGACTGCTCGCGCAGCAAACCGAAGCGCTTTACCGGGCGGCGCCAGAGCCGAAGCGTCTTCTGATCCTGGACCAGTCCTATCCGGCGCTCGCCTCCGGCACCGTGAAGTCGGAGTACGAAGATCAGGTCCTCAACTTCTTCCTCCAGAACCTGCCGCTGCGCGCGGATTAACGAGGGAGAAGCACTTCCCAGAAAGCGCATGGCCTCTTGCATTGTGAATTCACCGGAAACTTCCGCCCCCGCCTCTTCGACACCGCCCGCGCGGGTTTGCCTGCGCCATCGCATCGAGTATGCGGCCGCCAAAGCGGTGCTGGTGGTGCTGGGCGCGCTGCCCCATCCTGTGGTTCGCGCTATCGGGCGGGTGCTCGCGGCACTGGCTTACTGGTTCTGGCCGCGGCTGCGCCAGGTGGGAATGTTCAATCTGCGCCTGGCTTTCCCCGACTGGACCGACGCCCAGCGTCGCCGCGTGTTGCGCGGCCATTTCCGCGGTTTTGGGCGAATGCTCGCGGACCTGGCCCATTTTCCCAAGTTCAACCGCGCCAATATCGAAAAGCTGATCATCTACGACGGCTTCGAAGCCTTTGCCCAGGCGGAGCGCGAAGGGAAAGGCGTCCTGTTCCTCACCGCGCATTTCGGAAACTGGGAACTGAGTTCGTTCGCGCACGGGATTTACGGCCATCCGCTCAGTTTCATCGTGCGGGAAATGGACAACCCCCTTCTTGACCGGCTCATCCATGATTACAGGCGAGCCAGCGGCGGCCGCGCCATCGAAAAGCGCGACGCGGCGCGCGAGGTGCTCCGCCGGCTCCGCCGCGGCGAGGCGGTGGGCATTCTCTCCGATCAGAACATGCTGCCCGGAGAAGGGGTCTTCGTGAATTTCTTCGGCATTCCCGCCTGCACCACCACGGCGCCGGCACGTTTGGCGCGCAAAACAGGCGCCGCGGTGATTTTTGGGATTACCATCTGGGACGAGAAACTCGGCAAGTACCGCTTGCGGTTTGAGCGCGTGCCGTGGATTCGCCGCGACGACCCGGAGGAGGAGATCCTGGTCAATACACAGAACTACGCGCGCTTGCTGGAAGAACAGGCGCGGCGCTACCCGGAACAATGGCTCTGGGTTCACCGCCGGTGGAAGACTCGGCCGCCGGGTGAGGCGCCGCTCTACCCCTTTTGACAAACGGCGGAAGCGAAAGTATTCGGGCGCGCGAATCGAGTGAAACCATGACGGTGGCTGAGATTGCGAAAATCGTGGGCGGAAAGGTGACGGGCGACGGTGCGCTGGAGATTCGGGGGGTCGCGTCGCTGGAATCCGCCGGACCGTCGGACCTGGCATTCGCGGAGGGCGAGCGCGCTTTGGCCACGGCGGCCGGATCCCGCGCCGGATGCATCGTGCTCCCTGAAGGTTCGATTTTGGCGGGCCGAACCAGCATCGAAACGCCCCGTCCGAAGCTGGCCTTTGTGCGCGCCGCGCAAGCCCTGAGGCCGCCGGACCACGTCCCGCCGGGGATTCATCCCAGCGCCGTCGTCCACCCGGAGGCGCAGGTTCCGGCCGACGCCGCCATCGGCCCTCACGTGGTGATCGAGCGGGGAGCTCGTCTGGGCGCCCGCGCGCGGATTGGCGCCGCCTGCGTCATCGGCGAGAACGTCGTGCTGGGCGACGATTGCGTGCTCTATCCGCGCGTGACCCTCTACCCGGGGGCGCGGCTGGGGAACCGCGTCATCCTGCATGCCGGCGTGGTGATCGGCTCGGACGGCTTCGGCTACGTGATGGGCGACGGTCGCTTCGAGAAATTCCCGCAGATGGGGCAGGTCGTGATCGAAGACGACGTGGAAATCGGCGCGAATTCCACCGTGGACCGTGGCGCGCTGGGCGCGACCGTAGTCGGGCAGGGGACCAAGATTGACAATCTCGTGCAGGTCGCGCACAACGTCACGATCGGCCGCCACTGCGTCATCGCCGCGCAGACCGGGATTTCGGGCAGCGCCCGGATCGGGAATTACGTGGTCATTGCCGGGCAGGTGGGCATCGCGGATCACGTCAAGGTGGAGGACCAGGCGGTGCTGGGCGCGCAAGCGGGCATCCCCAGTGGCAAAATCATCCGCAGGGGCGTGACGGTGTGGGGCACGCCGGCGCGCCCCCTGGATGAGTTCAAGCGCATGTACGCCCACCTTTCAAATCTTCCCGAACTGGCCCAGAAGGTGAAAGAGCTGATGCGCCAGAAATCGGCCAAGCCCGAAAAGGGCGAGTGAGCCGGCGGCGAGACGCGACAAAAAATCCCGTTTTTCGCGTCGGTCAGATAGAATCTCAATATTGGGCATTTCGGATTTGAATTCAGGCAGGAACTCCGAAGGAGTTGTCAACAGTATGTCGAAGGCTGGCAGGAAGTGGCTGTTCATCTTGCTGGGCGTGGGCCTGGTGGGCGGCGCATTAATCGCCGGCCAGGGGCAGAAGTCGCCGGGCGGTGCAGCCAAGAGCAGCGGCCCCGCGGCCGCTCCCAAGGCATCGGGGGGGCGCGCGGCGGCCTCCTCGGCGCTGAGCGAAGCCGCGCTCCTGGACAAAGTCGCACGTTATGTGCGCGAGCGCTTCGGCACGCCGTCCAATATCCAAATCACCGCCGACCCGCTCAAGCCGTCCATCCATCCCTACTTTGACGAGACCACCATCTACACGGATAACGGAACCAAGAAGAATCCCAATATGGCGCTGATCTCGAAGGATCAGCGGCTGCTGGTGCTGGGAAGACTGTTCCCGGTGACGTCTGAGCCCAAGGCGGACTTGATAGCCATTCTGCGGCAGCAATTCAATCTGCCGGCGACCACCTCCGTGACCGCCACGGACTTCCGGCCCTCCAGCTTCCCCAATATGCTGGTAACGACGGTCAGCGTCGCCGATCCCGGCAAGCCCGTGGAGACCCAGGATCTGTTCATGACCGCCGACCGCAAGGTGCTGGTGGTGGGCGGGATCTTTAACCTGGTGGAAGACCGGAGGAAGCTGGCGCTGCAAATGATCAAGACCGCCAACCAGCCGCGCCTGGGCCCGGCCACCGCGCCGGTGACCATCGTCGAGTACTCGGACCTGCAGTGTCCCATGTGCGCGCGCATGCACGACTTCCTTGAAAACGACGTGGCGAAGAAGTATTCCGGAAAGGTGCAGATCTTTTTCAAAGAGTTTCCCCTGACCCAGATTCACGACTGGACGATGACGGCATCGATTGCCAACCAGTGCGTTTACCAGATCCAGCCCAGCGCCTACCTTCCGTTCCGCACCCTGATCTTCCGAAACCAGCAGGGCACCACCGCCGCCAATGCCCGCGACCTGATGCTCTCCTATGGCGAGCAACTGGGGATTGACCGCCTGCGTCTGGCGGCGTGCATCGATTCCAAGGCGTCACTGCCGCGCGTGGAAGCCAACTTTGTGGAGGGCAAGACCATCGGCGTTCAGAGCACTCCCACCACGTTCATTAACGGCAAGATGGTGGTGGGCATGCCGAACATTGACGAGTTTCATAAGGAAATTGACGCCGCCCTGAAGGCGCGGCGGTAGTGCGGCGCTCGCGGCCCGGAGAAGGCAGGGTGGATGTGCGCGCTTCGCATCATCCCCTGGCCGCCGCCCTCCTTTCTGCCCTGCCGACGGCCGTTTTTGCACCCTTCCCCCTGTAACCTTCCGCGCCTCCGCGTCGTCGTAATCATTACGAAAGCAGAGTTGCTGAGGAGGTTGGTATGAAACGGAAGGCAATAGCATGGGTGGTGGTTCTGGGAGGGTTACTCAGCCTGCCGATGTTGGCGGTCGCTCAAGGTCCGGAGGGCTGGGGCGGCTGGGGACCCGGACGGGGCCGCGGCCCGGGCAGTGACGGTCTCCGGTGGGGCGGGTTGAATAGTCCCAAGATGAAGGCTGAGCTCGGCCTGACGGACGAGCAGTCAGAGAAACTGCGGAGGCTTTTCAGTGACGAGCGCAAGGCGAGCATCCGGGCTCGCGCCGATTTGCAGGTGAAGCGCATGGAATTGCACGAAATCATGATGGGCGACAAGGTGGATCGTGAGGCGGCCCTGAAGAAGGTGGCCGAGATTTCCGACCTGCGCGCGCAATTGATGCGCCAGCACGTCGAAACCATGCTCGCGGCCAAGGGAACCCTGACGCCCGAACAGCAGAAGAAAGCGCAGGCGCTGATGGCGGAACGCTGGTCGCGCCGTGGGGAAGGCCTCCGTGATCGCCCCGGCTTGGGACGCGGTCCGGGCGCCTGGCGGCGACCCGGTGGTCCGGCGGCTCCGGGTGGTGGAGTCGGCGGCCCGTCGCGCGACGTTGCTCCGCGGCCTGAAGAAGACTGACTGGTTTAAAGACTGGACGTGCTCCCGCACGTTCCCGCCCTGTCCGGCGCCCCTCCTGATCGTCGGACAGGGTTTTTGTTTTTGCGCCGTAGCGGCGGCCGTTAGGCCGCCATTTGGTTTCATCACTATGGCGACCTGAAGGTCGCTAGGCTGTAACATTTCGTGTTGAAAATTG
>CAZHKT010000049.1:0-13958 GCA_964533045.1 uncultured Acidobacteriota bacterium
CTGGGCCGCCAGCGGGCCGATTGCCAGTAGCCAGAGTGCCATGCAAGCTCCAGCGTGTCTCATGGAAACCTCCGTCGAGATGGATTCTGGATGAGCCCAAGTTTAATCATCCCCTGGATTCGGCGAGGTCTCAAGGGGTTTTTGATGCGTATTCATCGGTCGCCCCCGAGGATTTGACGGGCAGGGTTTCGAACACTATCATGGGTGCAGAAAATACCTTATGCTCCCATCCCGCACCGGCGGCGTCGTACTCTCCATCTTCTTGGCCTCTATTTTTCTTCCGGCGGCAGATCAGAACCCTGCTCCGGCGCGGCTGGTCGAGATCAGGGTTCTGGGTTCGAAGCGATATGCCGAGGCAGAAATCATCCGCGCCACGGAGCTGACGCTGGGCGCGACGGTCGCGCCCGCGGTGTTTCAGGAAGCAGCAAACAAGCTCGCCGCCACGGGCGCATTCTCCGAGGTCAATTACAACTACACCGCCCGGCCGGGCAGCCTTACGGTCGAATTCCGCGTCACCGACGGGGGCGATTTCGGCGCGTGCAACTTCGACAATCTGGTCTGGTTTTCGGACCGGGAGTTGCGCGCGCGGATCCGGGAGATGGTGCCGCTCTTCGGCGACGAGATTCCGCTCAAGGGCGACATTCCGGCCAAAGTCGAAGTGGCGCTGGAATACCTCCTCCAGGAGAAAGGGCTCCCCGGCTCCGTCCAGATCATGGGCGCGGGAGCAATGGGCGGGTCCCTCGGCGCTCTGCAATTCAGCGTGAAGGGCGTGCGCCTGGTCATCCAGCAGGTGGAGTTCACCGGCGCGCAGGCGGTGGAGCCCGCGACGCTTGTCGCCGCCGTCCACCCGCTGCTCGCCTCCGATTACGACCAGAGCTTCGTCAGCGAATTCGTGCGGAAGAACGTGGGACCGCTCTATGCCAGATTGGGCTACCTCAAGGTTGCGTTTGGCGCGCCACAGGTCAGGCTGCTGGCGGGCTCGGCGCAGGATCTGGCGGTCACGATTCCGGTAGCGGAAGGCGCTCCATACCGCCTGCGCGAAATGCGCTGGGAAGGCAACCAGGCGGTTCCAACCCATGAACTCGCGACGCACGTCAGCGTCATGCCCGGCCAGCCGGCCGACACCGTTCAGATGGAAAAAGATCTGGATGGAATCCTGCAGCTTTACGCGGCCCGGGGCTACATCGCGGCGCGGTTGAGTTTCGCGCCAGAGTTCGACGACGACGCCAAGACCGTCGCCTACCATGTCCAGATTCAGGAGGGCGATCGCTACTCAATGGGCAAGCTGGAAATTGCCGGGCTCGATCCGGTGCGCGCCGAATCGCTGCGCAAGACTTCCGAACTCGTTCCCGGCCAGCCCTACAACCGCGCCTACTGGAACACCTTCATCTCCAAAAGCGGCCGCCTCCTCCCCGCCAGCCGCACCCCGTGGAAAGCCACCCCCAAGGAAACCATCCACGCCGAGACCAAGACCGTGGACGTGACCCTCACCTTCGCGCCGGACTCTGGACAGTAATCCCCATTCAGAGAATGTGGGAATCCTCTTCCGTGCGTCTTCAAGCAATTGACAAACCCCAATTGAGCCGCTAGTGTGGTGCGTCTAACGGTTCTTTACAACGGCGGATGTCCTTCGTGGTCTCCTCCGTGGTTTCGGCCGAGCGGGACGTAGCGTCGCCCTTCAGGGCGACACTTACTGGTGGCGGCCTGAAGGCCGCCGCTACGACGCGTCGCGCGATGGAATAGTTATCTGCGACGCACCACACTAGTGTAGCAGCGCCGATGAAGATTCTGGTCATAGGTTCGGGGGGGCGGGAGCACGCGCTGACCTGGAAGCTGCGCGAGAGCCAGCTGATGAAGGAAATCTACTGCGCGCCGGGGAATCCCGGCATCGCCCAGGAGGCCGAGTGCCGTGCGGTGGATGTGAACGATCCGAAGGCTATCCTGGCGCTGGCGCAGGACCTGAAAGTGGACCTGACGGTGATGGGTCCGGAGACGCCGCTGGTGGCGGGCGCCGTGGACGCGCTCGAAGGCGCGGGATTGTGGGCGGTGGGGCCGACGCGCGCCGCGGCGCAGCTCGAAGGCAGCAAGATCTTTTCCAAGCGGTTTATGCAGCGCCACGGGATTCCGACGGCGCGTTTTGAAGTGGTGGACGATTTCGAAAGCGCCATCAAGGCGCTGCGAAACTTCCCCGTCCCCGTCGTGGTGAAGGCGGACGGCCTGGCAGCGGGCAAGGGTGTCGTGGTGGCGCGCACGCGCGAAGAAGCCGAGCTGGCGCTCGACGACTTCATGCGGCAGAAGACGCTGGGGGAGGCGGGCGCGCGCGTGGTGCTCGAGGAGTGCCTGACGGGCGAGGAACTCTCGTTCATCGTGTTGAGCGACGGCAAGAACCTGCTGCCCTTGGTCCCCGCCCAGGACCATAAGCCGGTGTTTGACAACGATCAGGGGCCCAATACCGGCGGCATGGGCGCCTACAGCGACGACGCGATGTTGAGCGCGGCGCTGAAGGCCGACATCATCAAGCGGATCGCGCTGCCCACCATCCGAGGCATGGCGGCGGAAGGCAACGTGTTCCGCGGTTTCCTTTACATCGGCCTGATGCTGACGCCCGCGGGACCGAGCGTGCTGGAATACAATGTGCGCCTGGGCGATCCCGAGGCGCAGCCCATCCTCATGCGCCTGCGCTCGGACTTGGTCGAGATCTTCAAGGTCGCGCGGGAGGGTGAGCTCCACGCCATGGACGTGCGCTGGAGCCCCAGCCCGGCAGTGTGCGTGGTGCTCGCATCCAAGGGATATCCGGGGAAGCCGGAACTGGGCAAAGTCATCACCGGCTACGACGCCGCGGAAGAGCTGGGCGGCGTGAAGGTCTTCCACGCGGGCACCACGTTCCGCGAAGGGAAATTACTCACTGCCGGCGGACGCGTGCTGGGCGTGACGGCCACCGGTACGGATTTGAAGAGCGCGCTCGAGCGCGCCTATGCGGCCGTGGCCAAGATTCATTTCGACGGGATGCACTACCGGCGCGACATCGGTGCCAAGGGTTTGAAGCGGATTGCCGCCAAGCCCGCGCGCAGCAAGACGGCGGCCGCGAAGCCGCAGGGCGCACAGAACGCATAATCCCAAACCCATTCAACCCTTCAGGAGGCAATCCGATGAGCGAAGCAAGCCGCCCCGTGGTGGGCATCGTGATGGGAAGCGATTCCGATCTTCCCATCATGACGGAGTCGGCCCTGGTGCTGAAGAAATTCGGTGTGCCGTTCGAGATCGAAATCAGCTCGGCGCACCGCTCGCCCGCCCGCACCAGCGAGTATGCCCGCACCGCCATCGAGCGCGGCCTGAAAGTCCTCATCGTCGCGGCCGGGGGCGCCGCCCACCTGGGCGGCGTGATCGCCGCCGAAACCACCTTGCCCGTCCTGGGCGTGCCCATCCCCAGCACGTCGCTGGCGGGGCTCGACTCCTTGCTCTCCATGGTGCAGATGCCCGGTGGCGTGCCCGTTGCCTGCACTTCGATCGGCAACGCCGGCGCCACCAACGCCGCGCTCTTCGCGGTCGAAATCCTTGCTCTCTCCGACCCCGCGCTCGCCGCCAGACTGGTCGAATACAAGAAGGACCTCGCCCGCGGTGTGGCCGAAAAATCCGCTAAGGTCAAGCGCGAGTTCCAGATCTAGTGTGGTGCGTCTAACGGTTCTTTACAATGGTGGATGTCCTTCGTGGTCTGCTCCGTGGTTTCGGCCGAGCGGGACGTAGCGTCGCTCTTCAGGGCGACACTTACTGGTGGCGGCCTGAAGGCCGCCACTACGCGGCGCCCCGCGATTGAATAGTTATCTGCGACGCACGACACTAGAATTGAATCGCCTTCAAGGTATTTCTTGCTGCCGGCGCGTGGTCTGAGTCGGGGAGTTCCTATATCTTTGTCGCCCGTCGCTCTTCCGGTTTACAAAGGCGCTGGTCTCGGAGCAAACTATTGCCAAGCGTGCCTTCGGGCAGCGAAGCGTCCGGGCGCCATTTCATTGTTCAGCACTGAGGGGCGACATGCCGTTTCCCAAAACCATTCCTGCCCTGGCGGACCTGACGCAGGACATCGCCGGCCCGCTGCCGGTGGACCTGCTGCAAAAATGGGCAACCGGCACTCAGGACCTCCCCACCGCCGAGCGGTTGCTGGAAAGATTCCGGCTGGAAGGTCATGTCGTTTCCACCGACGGCTCAGGACTGAGCCGCATGACGCTGGAGCAAGACCTGCTGGAAGTCCTGGCTGCGGTTTCCATTCCCACAGAGGTTGTCCATGCCCTGGGGACCGAGATCGGGGGTCGGCCGATCGGCACCTGGGTCGCCGACAACAGCGAGATGTACTATCCCGCCGGGCTGGCGCCCGAAGTTGTGCTCGATGCGATGAACGAAGCGCAGGTCCGCCTCACCCAGCGCGGCACGGTTCCGATCGGGATGTGCGTGCATACGGGCGTCTTCTACGAGATTGGGCAAGGTCTTTACGGGCAGGACGCGCAGGTCGTCGAGTCCCTGGCCGAGGAGTATGCCGGCCCGGGCGAAGTGCTGGTCACCCAGGAGGTGGTCGCGAGACTGCGCTCCCGCCAGCGTTACTCCTTTGCCCCGCGCGAGGATCTTTCCGGGTTTCACCCGGCGGGCGTGCTGCGCCTGGCCAGAGCGCCGCGAATGCCCCATCTCGAGGGCAAGAACGTCGCTTATCCGCACCCCTTCAGCCCGGAGTTCTTCGATATGTTTACGCGGATGCTTGGGCCGCCTCCGGACCCGGACGCGAAAGCCCGCATCTACGGCCAGTATCAACGGCAATGCGCCATCCTGTTCATGGCGCGCGAGCGGGCACTGCAGCCCGAGAATACGCTCTCCTTCCTGCTGGACGAGTTGGTGACCAACGCCCTGATGGACACTGTCCTGGTCGGAACGCCCGGGGTGAAAGAGCATATCGCCGCGTCGGGTGGCGGCTTGGCGATCCTGAGTTTCGACGCGGTACCGGAGGCGCTCGAATTCGCGCGGGAGGTTCGCGCCCGCTTGGCTCGAAACGGGCTGGCTGTTGCGCAGGGGATCGACTGGGGCCCGGTGCTTCTGCTGCGCAGCCAAGGCGGTCCGAGCGGAATCTCCGGTGACCCCGTCAACGTCGCCTCCAAGATTTCCGAGGAACTCGGCGAACCCGGCAAGATCTTCGTGACCCAGCGCGCCGCCCAATTCCTAAAAGACGTGGAGTCGGAAAGCCAGTTCAAACTCCGCATTTCCGGATTCGACCTCACGGGCCCTGTGCTTTAGCGTTCTCCTACTTTCACCCCCTCTCATTGCACTGATCCCTCTCCCCATTTGGAAAGCTCACCGAAAATTCTGATTTTGCGCCTCGTCGATTTCCTCCAATGGGCGCTTGAGTTGGTGACAATGCCATGGGCATCTGGTACTTTCTTGCTTCGCGACAGACTCCACAGGGCGAGGAAAATCAGATGCGCAAATCGGAAATCGGGCGGCGAACATTCCTGAAAAATACCGCACTCGGAGCGGGGATGCTGATGGCGCCCCGGCCGTTTGAGGCGCTGGCGGAGACGCCGCAGGCCGCGACGCCTGCGCCCGAACCCTGGTATCGCCACGCCTATCGTCGCAGTGTGGTGGACATGCACATCCCGGACTGGAACGATGAGTTCCTTTCCAAGCTTGACCCGGTCGAATACGTGCGCATGCTCAAGCTGGCGGGCGCGCAATCCACGGTGCTTTATTCGCAATCGCACACCGGCCTGACCAATTTCCCCACCCGCATCGGCCAGCAGCATCGCGCCATAGCGGGCAAGGATCTTCTTCATCAACTGATCGACCAGTGCCACAAGAAGGGGATCGGCGTGCAGCTGTACTACAGCGTGATCTTCGACCGCTGGGCGAGCGACCGTCACCCGGATTGGCGCATCAAGAATGTCGAGGGCCAGGACCCGTGGCCGCGCGGCCGGCATGGCATCGTCTGTCCCAATTCGCCCTACCGCGAACATACGGTGGCGATTGCCAGGGAAATCTGCGCGGGCTACGACTTCGAGGGAATCCGCTTCGATATGACCTTCTGGCCGGAGGTTTGTTACTGCCACTTTTGCCAGTCGCGCTTCGCCGGCGAAGTGGGCGGCGAACTTCCGCGGACTATCAACTGGGAAGATCCGCGCTGGGTGGCGTTCCAGCGCAAGCGCGAGGAATGGCTCGTCGAATTCGCGCGGCTGCTCACCACCACGGTGAAGCAGCTCAAGCCGCGCGCCACGGTCGAGCACCAGTCGTCCACCTATCCGCTCCACTGGAAGTTCGGCGTGACCCAGGACCTCTCGCGCCACAACGATTTCCTCCAGGGCGATTTCTACGGCGGCGCGCTGCAAGGCTCGTTCGTGCGCAAGCTGCTCTACAACCTCACGGAGAATCTGCCCTTCGGATTCGAGACGAGCGCCATGGTGGACCTCCAGCATCACACCGCGAAAAAATCCAAAGACCTGCTGCGCAACAAGGCCTTCGCCGGGCTGGCCGACGGCGGCGCGTTCATTTTTATTGATGGCATCGACCCCGCAGGAACGCTCAACGAGCGGACTTACCGCCGGATGGGCGAAGTTTTTAGTGAGACAAAGCCATTTGACAAGTACCTGGGGGGGATTCCGTGCCGCGACGCGGGCATCTACTTCAGCATGGAGTCGAAGTGCAGCTTCGCTGATAACGGCAAGTCGCCCAGCGACCCCACGCTTGCCTCGCGCATGCCGCACATAGAAGCGACGCTCAACTGGGTGCGGGCGTGCGTCGTGAATCACATTCCTTACGGCATCGCGACACGCAAGCATCTCGAACAACTGGGCGAGCACAAGATCGTGGTGCTGCCCAACGTGTTGATGATGGACAACGCGGAAGTGAGCGCCCTGCGCGAGTACGTGCGCGGCGGCGGCAACCTCATTGCCAGCAAGTACACATCGCTCATCACCAAGAGCGGCGTGCGCAAGCCCAACTTCATGCTCTCCGATGTTTTTGGCTGCTCGTGGGACGGCGAGACGATGGAACGCTACACTTACATCGCGCCGGCGGAAAAGTTCGCGAACCTCTTCCCCGAGTATTCGCGGCAGTATCCCGTCGGCATGGATACTACGCAGATGAAGCTGCGCATCCACCCCGGCGCGGAAGTCGTCGGCACGCTCGTGCTCCCTTACTCCGACCCGGACGATCCCGACCGCTTCGCTTCCATCCACTCGAATCCGAACGGGATTTACACCGATCAGCCCGCCGTGGTGCTCAATCAGTTCGGAAAAGGCAAGGCGCTCTACATCGCGGGCGAACTGGAGGGGAGCGATCTCTACCTCGACATTCTCGGAAATCTGCTGCGGCTGCTTTACGCCGATTTCACCTTCGAAGCCGCCGCGCCGCCGCCGGTGGAGGTTTCCGCCTTCCGCCAGGACGACAAGAATCGCATGTTGATCAATTGCGTGAATTTCCAGGAACAGCTTCCCAATATCCCCGTCGACGGCATCGCCATGAAAGTCCGCCTCGGCGGCCGCAAGCCGCGGCAACTGCTGCTACTGCCCGAGGAAAAGAAGCTGAGCTACCGCGCCGCCGGCGATGCCATTGAATTCACCCTCCCGCGCCTCGAAACCTTCCGCATGCTGGCGCTGGATTTTGCGTGATAGCGGGTAGATTCAGAAAGTGCACGGAAATGCTACATTCGACGGAGCCGCGTCGGAGTGTGCCCATTTAACGCCTCTTTCGGAATCTCGGTATGTGCGTCTTCGCTTGCAGACCCATCCGGTAGTGCCATATAGTCCAGCCAGGGCACACAATTAACCCGCCTACGGTGAGGGTCTCGTGGAATTTGACAAGATCGGCTACTGGTCAGAAATCAAGTTGGAAATCATTAAGGAGTATGCTGCCGCATACTCAACGATCCTCAGTGCGCAGCGCCAACCCAACCTGTACCATGTTTACATGGACGCTTTTGCTGGAGCGGGAGTTCACGTTTCCAAAACGACTGGAAGTTTCGTACTGGGAAGTCCTCTCAACGCGTTACTGGTGGACCCACCATTTAGGGAGTTCGACTTCATCGACTTGGACGGCGACAAGATTAACTTCTTGAAGAGTGCGGTCGGGAATAGGGCCGATGTTCACTTCCATTGGGGGGACTGCAACAAGGTACTTGTTCAAAATGTGTTCCCGCAAGCAAGATACGAGGAATCCCGGCGGGGGTTATGCCTTCTGGATCCTTATGGCTTACATCTGAAATGGGAAGTGATGACTGCGGCTGCGCGAATGAAGAGCTTAGAGATATTTCTTAACTTCCCGGTCGCTGACATGAATCGAAACGTGTTCTGGCGGAACCCCGAGCAGGTTGATGGAGCTGACATCCAGAGAATGAATGAGTTCTGGGGAGACGAAACTTGGCGACAGGTCGCCTACCAGCGGGTCCCTACATTATTTGGCGAAGCAGAGGAAAAGGCTGATGTTCAAGGTATGGCTGCTGCATTCCAGAAGCGATTGCAGGATGTCGCTGGATTTGCCTACGTCGCAGATCCGATTCCGATGCGAAATTCAAAAGGGGCGGTCCTGTACTACCTCTTTTTCGCATCCCAACGGCCAGTCGCAAAGAAGATAGTCGATGATATATTTGACAAGTACAGACTCCGGACTGGTTAGGGCATGGCGACAAATTCCTCGATTGAGTGGACTGAGTCCACGTGGAATCCGCTCACGGGCTGCACCAAAATCAGCCCGGGGTGCAAGCATTGTTATGCAGAGCGGATGGCGCTGAGGCTGCAAGCAATGGGCCAGCCGAATTATGCAAATGGCTTTGACTTGACCGTTCACGAAAAAGCATTGGGGCTGCCTCTGCGGTGGAAGAAACCGCAAACCATCTTTGTGAACTCAATGAGCGATTTGTTTCACAAAGATGTTCCTGAGGAATTCATACTAAAAGTCTTCAACGTGATGGCCGAGGCTGAGTGGCATCGGTTTCAGGTCCTGACCAAAAGGTCGGACCGCCTCCTTGACCTATCCTCGAAACTGCCATGGAAGCCGCATATCTGGATGGGTGTGAGTGTTGAAAGCCTGAAATACGTCCACCGCATCGATCACCTTCGCGGCACGGACGCCATGGTCAAGTTTCTTTCTCTCGAGCCGTTGCTCGGGCCGCTGCCCAGGCTAAACCTTCACGCAATTGACTGGGTCATCGTAGGCGGAGAATCCGGCCCCGGCGCTCGTCCCATGGATCCTGAATGGGTATGTGATGTTCGTGACCAGTGCGTTCGAAAATGTGTTCCCTTCTTCTTCAAGCAGTGGGGTGGCGTTCGGAAGAAGAAGGCGGGACGCGAACTCGAAGGCCGAACTTGGGATGAAATGCCCGCTCCGGCTCTAGCTGCCGCGGTCTAATCCGATCCTCCTTCTAATTTCCAGTTTCATCCTACCAACCTCCGTGTGTGGCAGCTTCCTTTTCCTGCTTCAGCAGCGCCGCTTTGCGTTTCAAGCCCCAGCGGTAGCCGGCGAGGGAGCCGTCCTGGCGGACGACGCGGTGGCAGGGGACGATGACGGAGACGGGATTGGTGGCGCAGGCGCGGGCGACGGCGCGGATGGCGCGCGGCTTGCCGATGGCGCGCGCGACTTGGGAGTAGGTGCGCGTTTCGCCGTAAGGAATCCTCTGCAATTGCTTCCAGACGCGGCGCTGGAAGGCGGTGGCCTGAACATCCAGTGGCAGGTCCAGGCGTGGCGCGGCTCCGTTCAGGTGGCGTTCGAGCAGTTGCGTCCACTCGCCGAAGCGCGCGTCGTCGCGATAGATTTCGGCCCGGGGATATTCGGCGACGAGCGCGGCTTCGAGCACGGCGTCCGAATCACCCAGGGTGAGGGCGCTGATGCCGCGGTCGGTCGCGGCGAGAAGCATGCGTCCCAGCGGGCAATTCGTGATGGTATAGGCGATCTTCATTCCCTGGCCGCCACGGCGGTAGGCTCCGGGGGTCATGCCGAGCTCGGCGGCGGACTTTTCGTAGAGCCGGCTCGAGGCGCCGTAGCCCGCTTCGTAGAGGGCGCGTGTGACGTCCTGGCCGGCGCGCAGTTTCGATTTGAGCATGGCAACGCGGCGCGCCCCGGCGTATTCGCGCGGCGAAATACCCAAGACGCGCTTGAAGGTCTTTTGCAGATGACCTTCACTCACACCCAGCGCCTGCGAAAGCCCGGCCAGCGAGAGGAGCGAATCGGAATCCGCCTCGATCACCTGGCAGACCTTGTGGGCCAGCGCGGCGCCCGGGTCGGCGGGCGACGTCTCGCGCGGGCGGCAGCGGCGGCAGGCGCGGAAGCCGGCCTGTTCGGCGGCTTCCGGCAGTGGAAAGAAGACGACCTGCTGGCGACGCGGGCGTCGCGCGGGGCATGACGGGCGACAGTAAATGCCCGTGGAACGCACCGCGAAGACGAACCGCCCGTCGAACGAGCGGTCGCGCTCCAGCACGCCGCGCCAGAATTGATTCTCACCGCGCATGATCGAAATTCCAACAGCCCCTCGGTTTACTGAAAGCATGATTTTCCTCCTGAGGCGAGAGTAAATCCAGCCGAATTTGGAAACTATCCGATTCCGGCGGTCAAAGTCGTTCGACAGACAACACGGGGGCCGGAAGGCGCATCGGAACTACTGCTGCCTTTCGCTTGTAACCGCTCTCGGGGGAAGCTAGAATTCGCCTGCTCGTTTATGGATCGTCCCTCTAAACCCGCAAGGTGCCGACAGGGCGGGCTTCGCCTGCGCGCGGGCCTTCTTTCGATAGCCCTTGTGGTGGCCAGCTCGCCGCTCGCCGCGCAGGTGGAGGCGTTGACGCGGCCGGTGAACCTGGCCACACTGGCACGTCGCGCCGAAGTGATCGTGCAGGGCCGCGTCCTAGCGGCGCGCTACGAGCCCATGCCCGGCTACTCCAACCTTCGAACCATCGTGGTCACACTGGAAGTCGAGCGCATGCTGCGCGGCCCGGCGGCATCGGCAGGGGCGCATTTCAGCTTCCGGCAATTTGCAGGCGGCGCGGGCCAGCGCGCCGGCGGGAAGCTCCGGTATTCATCGGGCGAGCGCGTGCTGCTCTTTCTGCCACGCGAATCTTCTTACGGGCTGCGGAGCCCGCTGGGGCTCGAGCAGGGACACTTCCTCATTCAACGCGGTCCAGGTGGACAAGATCTGATCGCCAATCGCATGGGCAACGCCGGGCTGTTTCGCGGCGTTCCCGAGGCGGCACAGCGCGCCGGCCTCAAACTCGATAACGACCAGCTTGAACTGACTGCCACACCCAGGGGCCCGGTCCCGATGCGAACGTTTATGTCGCTTCTGGAAGACTTGGTGAGGCTGCCGCGCAACGAATGAGACGCAGACACCCAATCCGGCTAAGTATTGTGGTGCTGATGTGCCTAGCCGTGGCGCCAGCAGGCGCGGAGGGGCCGCTTTATGTCGGAGGCCCAGGCGACGCCGAGGGCGTCCCGTTCCGCTGGAACCCGCTGAACTTTCCGCTGCAATACTGGACCGACCTGGGAAACCTGGGGGCAATTACGAAGGCGCAGGCCGACGCGACGGTGAACGACGCCTTTCAGATCTGGGACGATGTCCCAACGGCCTCCATCAGCTTCTCTCGCGCGGGCGACCTGGGTGCCGACGTGACGGGATTGAACGCCTTGTCAGTCATCAACACGATTGAAGGTTGCGGCCCGCTGGGCAGCATCGCGCGCAACATCAGCATCATTTACGACACCGACGGCAGCATCGTGGACGCGCTCTACGGCGCGGGAAATTCCGACAGCATCCTCGGTTTTGCCACGGCCGCGTGCCTGACCAGTGACGGGACTCACAACAACTTCACGCGCGGCTATTCGGTGATGAATGGCGCTGCGATCAATGGGCTCGTCGAACTCAAGGCGGTGATGACCCACGAATTCGGCCACATGCTGGGGCTCGATCACTCGCAGATCAACGTCGCGTGCCATGGCGGCTTCGGTTGCCCGGACGCGGACAGTGCGGCGGGCTTGCCGACCATGTTTCCGTTCTTAGTGGATGAAGCGGAGATGTCCACCCTGGCCACCGACGACGTCGCGGGCATTTCGGCGCTCTATCCCGAACCCAATTTTGAAACGACGACGGGAAAACTCTCAGGCCGGATTCTCTTCTCCGACGGCTCGACGCCCGCGCACAGCATAAACGTCATTGCGCGCATGGTGGATGACCCGGCGACAATCGCCGTGGACGAGTCCAAGGTGAAGGCCGTCTCCAGTGTTTCGGGCTTCAAGTTCACCGCCGACGCGGGCAATCCGATTCTCCTCTATCCCGGTTTATCGCCCAGCCCGAACGGGACTCGCGATGTCACCTGGCTGGGCTATTTTGAAATTCCGGGGCTGCCGCCGGGGAATTACACGCTGCAAATCGAGGAGATCGATCCGCAATTCAACGGCGGCTCGGGCGTGGGGCCGGTGGCAGGTTATGGCCTGGTCTTCAGCATGCCGTCCAGCGCCTGCCCGGACGGGGAGTTTTTCGATTCGGCTGAGGCCAATGACGATCTTTGCACGGCCAAGACGCCCGTCAGCGTGAGTGCGGGGCAAAGCATTCCGGACCTAGACATCATCCTGAACGCTACGCCGCCGCGGTTCGACGCCTGGGAGGACGGGCCATGACGGCGGAACTGTCGCCCCACGCTCGTACTCCGGCGTGGCGTTTCATTCTTCGCGGCATCGAAAAGCCGCAGGGCCAGAGGAACGGCCCTGCGCTACCACAACCGGACGTGAACACACTTCGCACAATCCGGGGGTTGTTACTGGCAGGGCTGGCCGGACTGGCGCTGTTGTTCTCCGCCTGCGGCGGCGGAGGGGGCGGGGGCGGAACCACGCCCGCGCAAAACCCGCGCCCGAATCTCACTTCCATCTCGCCCACGGCGGCCAATACCGGCGAAGGCGCGTTCACGCTGACCGTCAATGGGTCGTCCTTCATCTCGAGTTCGGTGGTGAGGTGGAACGGTATGGATCGCCCCACGACTTTCGTCAGCAGCGTCCGACTGACGGCCGCGATTCCCGCCAGCGATATCGCGGCGGATGGCACGGCTCAGGTCACCGTCTTCAACCCCCCGCCCGGCGGCGGCACCTCGTCGCCCGCCACCTTCACGATTTCGGCTCCGGCAGCCTTGGCCATCAATTCGACCCTACTTCCGCCCAGCGCGGGCGGGAAGAATTACGAATTTGTTCTGATGGCCGCGGGCGGCATCGCGCCGCTGTCGTGGAATGTTTCGGCGGGCGCACTGCCCGCTGGATTGATGCTCGATCCCGCCACGGGACGGATAGCGGGTACGATCAATGACGTCGCCTCCGAAACCGATTTCCCCTTCACCGTGCGTGTCACGGATGCGGCATTCGTGCCTAGCGAGGCCACACGCTCCCTCATCCTCAAAGTCTTCCCGGCGGGAAGCCTGGGCAGCAATAACACGCGCGCCGGCGCCACGCCGATTTCCAACGGGACCATTGCCGCCTCCATTAGTCCTTACGGCGACGAGGATTTTTATTCGTTTCACGCCTCGGCGGGAGCGACCGTCACGATTGAAATCACGGCGCGGCGGCTGGTCCCGCCCAGCCAGCTCGATGCCGCCATCGAGATCCAGGACGGTTCGGGCGCGCGGCCGAGCCTCTGCCGAAGCCCGGGATATCCCTTCGGTGTTGTCAATGGCGACCTGGAGGAAGACGACCCTACGCCCAATGAATTCGACGACGCGTGCGTCAATGATGACCTCAACCTCGGCGTGGTTCAGGACTCGTTTCTGGAATTCCAGCCGACCCTCCCCGGCACGTATTACGTCCGCGTCCTGGACCTGCGCGGCGACGGCCGCCCCGACCTCAAATACGAACTCGCCCTCTCCGGCGCCGACTAACCTGTAACGGCGACCTTTGGGTCGCTATCCTGTTGATCGTCGCTCTGGCGGGCTGAAGCCCGCCGCTACAATGCTGAAGCCCGCCGCTAC
>CAZHKT010000049.1:14058-24798 GCA_964533045.1 uncultured Acidobacteriota bacterium
ATCGTCGCTCTGGCGGGCTGAAGCCCGCCGCTACAATGCTGAAGCCCGCCGCTACAATCTTGACGCGCGCATCCTCAATAGAACCGCACGGTGTAGGCGACGCGCACGCCGCGGCCGATTTCCGGCGCGAAGTCTTTGATGAACGACAGGTGGTTAAAATAGAGCCGGTTGCCGAGGTTGAAGGCCGAGAGCGAGAACACGTGCGCGGCGTGCTGGCGGACGACCGTATAGGAAGCTCTCAGGTCAAAGGTGGTGTAACCCGGAGTGCGGGTTTCGGTGGGGAAGATGTTCTCCTGGCTGCGGGCCATGATGGCTTCCGGCCGCAAGTTGAACTGCTTGTAACGCAGGTCGAACCCGGCGCGGCCGCGCAGGGGTGGGATGCGGGGCAGCGGCGTTCCCAACGGCGTCACCAGGCCCGTGGTCTGCGAGGCCACCGATCCGGTCAGTTGCGCGTCCACGTAATCGAGCCCGGCGACGATCCAGAGATACTGGCAGAGTTCCGCATGGACGTTCGCTTCTGCACCGGTAAATCGGCTGCCTGCTTGAAGGTATTCGGCTTCGATCAGGCCGTCGTTCACGTTTCCGGTGGGCGCGAGAAATACAAAGTGGTCGATATCGTAGTAGAAGAAGTCAAGTTCGCCGTGAAGACGGCCTTCCTGTTGCCGGAACGCTAGGTCAATGCCGTTGCTGCGCTCGCGACGCAGGTTGCTGTTGCCGATTTCAAAAGTGGCATTTCCGGGATGCGGCCCGTGGTTATAGAGCTCTTCCAGAGCAGGCGAGCGGAACGAATGGCTGTAGTTGGCCACGAAGGCGGCTCCTTCCCACAGGGGAACGTTGACGCCCGCCGCGCCGGAGAGTCCCGTGAAGACCCGGGCGCGCGCCATCGGCGACGGGGGAATTGGGGGATCGTAGCTGGTCTGGTCGAAGCGCCCGCCGAATTGCACCTTAAAGCGCTTGAAGCCGAGTTCCTGAAGCGTGAAAAAGGCCAGGTTGGTCTGGTCGACAGGTGGTGCAATCGCTTCCTCACCGGAGGTGCGGTAAATGCGGTGCAAGCCGGAAAACCCGAAGCTGCCGGTCAGGGGGCCTTGCTTGCGCTGCTCCAACACGCCGCGGTAAGCGAAGAGATGGTTGTCGAAGATCGTGTCCGGGACGCCGAGCTCGGATAGCTCCTCGTGATGATACCGTCCGTAATCAAAGGTCAGCCGGACGCCCTGCACAAAGGAATTGAGCTGGCGAAAGCCTGCGGTCCATCGCCCGCTGGTGCGATGGGTGGCCAGATGCACTCGTTCGCCCCCGGCCGGAGGAATGCCGTAGGTTGACGAGTCGCGGCCCCCGGTGAAAGTAAAGAAGGTGCGCTGGGTGTAATGGCCGAAGCCGCCGCCGCCGTTGGTCAGGCGCATGAAGGAGTTGGGAACCTTGCCCGCGGCACTGGAGTAATCTCCGGTGCGCTGCGCGGCGCCGTCCCCCCAGAAGAGCCAATTCCCCACGCCGTATTCCAGACCTCCGCCCGTCCCGCCGGAAGCGTTGGCGGATCCGCCTAGTGCCGTAAAATATCCGCTCGGGCCGGGATGGACGTGGTCGTGCAGCACGCTGTGCGGTGTGATGGCATTAACCACGCCGCCCACGGCGTTGGACCCGTAAAGCAGCGTGGCCGGCCCTTTCACCACTTCCAGGCGTTCCAGGTTCAGCGTCGAGAAGCTCTCACCGTGATCGCCGGACTGCGAGGAAAGGCTTCCGCTTGACATGCCGTCCTTCATGATCAGCACGCGGTCACCGTCGAAGCCGCGAATCACCGGACGCGACGTGCCCGGACCGAAGCTGCGCTTGGCCACGCCCGGCTCGCCTTCCAGCACCTCGCCCAGCGAGCCCTTGCTGTTTTCCACCAGATCCACCGAATCGAGGGAGACGACGCTCTGAAAGGTTTCGATCTTCGCTTGCTCCTTGCCGCTGGCCGTGACTGTCACCTGCTCGTGGGCCATGGCGAGCGCCAGGGCAAAATCCGCCTGCGCCGTGCCGCCCGCCCTCACGCGAATCGTCTGGCGCGCGTCGCTCAGGCCGGGAGAACTCGCCACCAGGCGGTACGTCCCCTCCGGCACAGAGAGAAACTGGTAAACCCCTTCTTCGTCCGTCTCCGTCGTCAGCCCCAATTCCGTGATCACCACACGCGCCTTGTGCAGCGCCAGCCCATTCGCAGCAATCGTCACCGTGCCGCGAATCGTGCCGCCGGCCTGCGGAAGAGCCGGTTCATCTGCCGGAAATGCCCCCCTGGACACCATCAGGCCGCCCAACGCCAACCACCCGGCGAGTTGAAGAATGCGAGAAGTCATGAACTCCCTCCCTCCGTCTCTGAGTTGAATGGGAAAATGCCCGGCACCGAGCCTGAGCTCGGGACCAGATGTGCTGCCCATTTCATCATGGAGACTTATGCCGGAGGGGCACGGTTGTCGGTCGAAGAAGACGTCCGCTGGGGGCGCAAGGGCGGCGTGTGCGGGTGGGCGCGAAACGCGACGTATGGCAGGCTATCCACCACGGGCCCGGTGGACGGAACCACCAGCTGGTGCTCGCTTAAATGACAAACCTGGCAGCGCTCAAACGTCGCGTTGTCGTGCTGATGCCAGGCCGCCACTGTAAACGTCCCCAGCAGGAGGACGAGTATCAACGACGCAAGAATGGATCGTTTTCGCATGTCCCGGAATTTGCCGCGCCGTGCCGCTCTCGTGAACGGCATCCTGCCGGGCTGAAGCTCGGCGCTACGACCGCGCGATACTGGCGCGCTCCTTCATTATGACACACCCGCCCCCCCCGCACGTTGCCCGAGTGATGGCACCTATAGCGGCGGTCTCTGACCGCCGCAGGATTGTTTCGAATTCCCTCTCCCTGAATCCTCGTGGAACCGGTTCAAAGTTGCGGCGGTCAGAGAACCCCGCTCCAACCCAAATCTAAAACTGCTTTCCCGGGGTGGGGTGTTTTTCGGGTTCGGGGGTGGGCATATGGCACTGGCCGTCGAAGAAGCCGCCGGGTTCGACGAAGAGTTTGGGGGTAAAGATGCCGCCGAGAACGACGCCCGCCTTCTTGATTTCGAGCGACTCGCTGGCGTGGATATTGCCTTTCACTTTTCCCCCGACGGATATCTGGCGCGTATGGATTTCGCCCTCCACCTCGCCCTGTTCGGCCACCACCAGCATGCCTTCGCAGTGGATTTCGCCTTTGACGTGGCAATTGAGCCGGATCATGCCGGCGGGAATATGAATCTTGCCCTCCAGGACGACGCCAGGCTCGAGAAAGCCCAGCACGGTGTCGTCGCCGAGCAACTCGATCATCTCGTGCTTGCGGGCGCCTTTCTTGTCGAACAAGGCCATGGCTCGCTCCTTCCGCAGGATTGGCACAGTGTACAGCGCCCCGGCCCGCCAGAAAAGGGGAGAATTGCGCGTCAGGCATCACCATCCGTCCGGTTTTGTTCGCCGGTCTTGCTGGCGTAGAATAGGGCCTTTGCCCGAACCTCCTTCCCTGGAGAGTGCGTTATGTCTTCCCGCCGCCAGTTCTTGAGTCAATCTTTGGGAATCGTTGGAACGTCGCTTGTCGCGCCTCGTGCTGCGGCAGCTGCCGCAAATTTTACCCAGTCCTCGCGCCGCAAGCTCTCGTCCTTTGACACGCAGGTGAGACGCCTGCTCGCGGAATTGACACTCGAGCAAAAGATCGGCCAGATGACGCAAGCCGACCAGTCCTTCCTCCAGCATCCCGACGACGTACAGAGATTCCACCTCGGCTCCGTCCTGCAAGGCGGCGATTCCGATCCCAAGAGCGGCAACGATTTCGCGTCGTGGGCCGACCTCTGCGACCAGTTGATGTCTCGCGGCGCGGAGACCAGGCCGCGCATTCCGCTGCTCTTCGGCGTAGACGCGGTGCACGGCCACAACAACGTGCTGGGCGCCACCATCTTTCCGCATCACATCGGCCTGGGCTGCACTCGTAACGCAGAGCTTGTCGCAAGGGCGGCGCGCGTGACCGCGGAAGAGGTTCGCTCGACCGGCGCCAACTGGAACTTCGCGCCCTGCGTCGCCGTGCCACAGGACGTCCGCTGGGGCCGCACCTACGAGGGCTACAGCGAGTCGCCCGATGTCGTGAAGGAACTGGGCGCGGCGGCGGTGCGCGGCCTGCAAGGCGCGTCGCTTGACGATCCCCTGAGCGTGGCGGCCTGCGCCAAGCATTTCGCCGGCGACGGCGGAACGGTCTTTGGCACGGGCATGACCGACTCCGGCAGCCAGCAGAAATACCCGCTCGATCACGGCGACACGCGCCTTGACGACGCGGCCTTCCGCAAGCTTCATCTTCAGGGCTATCTCACGACGATTGCCGAGGGCGTGGCCACCATCATGCCGTCCTTCAGCAGTTGGAACGGCGTGAAGTGCTCGGCCAGCCGCGTGCTCCTGACCGAGATCCTAAAGGAAGAACTGGGCTTCGAAGGCTTCCTGATTTCCGATTACGCCGCGCACAAGGAATTGCCCCGCACCCACAAGCAACAGATCGAAACCACCATCAACGCGGGCATGGATATGGTGATGGTGCCCGACAATTATGAGGAATTCATCCGCCTGCTCATGGAACTGGTCGCGGAGCGGCGCGTGCCCTGGTCGCGCATCGATGATGCCGTGGCGCGCATCCTGCGCGTGAAGTTCGCGATGGGACTGATGGAGCGCGGCCGCTCGTTACTCGCCGATCGCAGCCTGCGCAAGACCTTTGGCTCGGCGGAGCATCGCGCCGTGGCTCGGCAGTGCGTGCGCGAATCGCTGGTGCTGCTGAAGAATGAACGCGCCTTGCTGCCCATTCCTGAAGGCCAGCGCGTGCACGTGGCCGGTAAGTGCGCCGACGACATCGGCAACCAGTGCGGCGGCTGGACGGTAACATGGCAAGGGAAGAGCGGCGCGACGACGACCGGCGGAACTACGATCCTGGCCGCAGTGCGCAAGGCGCTGGGGGAAACCAACGTGAGTTTCTCGCGGAATGGCTCGGGCGCGACGGGCGCAACCCTGGGCGTGGCGGTGATTGGCGAGACTCCATACGCCGAGATGTTCGGCGATCGCACCGAATTGGGCCTCGCGGCGGAAGATATCGCCGTTGTGAATGAACTGAAGCGCGCCGGAATCCCCGTGGTTGTAGTCCTGGTCTCCGGCCGCCCGCTGGCGATTGACAACATCCTGGACAAGGCCGATGCCATTCTCGCCGCGTGGCTTCCAGGCAGCGAAGGCGACGGCGTGGCCGACGTCCTGACCGGCGCGTGGAAACCCGCCGGAAAACTTTCCTTCACCTGGCCTAAAGGTAGTTCGACCAGCTTCCGTCTCGGCGACAAGGGATACGAAACGCTGTTTCCGTTTGGCTTTGGGTTGACCTACTGAAGGATGGTTTTGGCAGCCACGGTCAATTCCCATGTTGAATTGACCGTGGGTCTTCAAACCCGAATCAAAGCCCACGGTCATCCCGCACTTCGGGACTGACCGTGGCTACTCGCTTTGACCACGTCGCCGGGTTCAAGCAAGCCCACCACGGTGTCGTCGCCGAGCAACTCGATCATCTCGTGCTTGCGGGCGGAGAAAAGAGGGATGTCGGACCAACTGTAGCGCAGGGCCCGCTCTCCGGCCCTGCGGCTTTTGCGCGCTCCCAGGCATGTCACCCTGAGTCCCGCTCCCAGCGAGACGAAGTACGCACCGCAAGGCTGAACGACGAGCCTGGCGCTACTGAGACACTCTCTACGCCCTAGGCAGATGCGCCAGGGCTTCGCGGACTTTCTCTTCGGGGTAGTGGTAATCCTCCAAGTGTCCGGCGAAGTAGCGCTCGTAGGCGCCCATATCGAAGTGTCCGTGGCCGCTCAGACCGAAGAGGATAGTGCGTTCCTTGCCTTCTTCCTTGGCCTTCTGGGCTTCGTCCACGACGCACGCGATGGCGTGCGAGGTCTCGGGCGCGACGATCAGGCCCTCGCTGCGCGCGAAGGTGATGGCCGCCTCAAAGCATTTCAGCTGCGGATAGCTCACCGCCTCCACCACGCCGGCGCGGTGCAGCAGGCTGACCAGCGGTGACATGCCGTGGTAGCGCAGCCCCCCGGCGTGGATGCCCGGCGGAACGAAGTCGTGGCCGAGCGTATCCATTTTGATCAGCGGCGTCATGCCGCTCTTGTCGCCGAAGTCGTAGGCGTAGACGCCCTTGGTCATGGTGGGACAGGCGGCGGGTTCGACGCCCACCAGGCGCACCGGCTTGCCCGCCGCCTTCTCAGGCACAAAGGGAAACGCCAGACCGGCGAAGTTGCTGCCCCCGCCGCAGCAGCCGATCACCACGTCGGGAAACGCGCCGGCAATCTTCATCTGCTGGAGCGCCTCCTGGCCGATCACCGTCTGGTGCAGAAGTACATGATTGAGTACGCTGCCGAGAGAGTAATTGGTGTCCCTGCGCCCCGCGGCTTCCTCCACCGCTTCGCTGATGGCGATGCCGAGGCTGCCGGGCGTATCGGGATCCTCCGCCAGGGTTTTGCGGCCGGAATGCGTCAGGTTGCTGGGCGAGGCGACGCACGTCGCACCCCACGCCTGCATCATGGTGCGGCGGTGCGGCTTCTGATCGTAGCTGCAGCGCACCATGTAGACCATGCATTCCATGCCGAAGAAATTGCACGCCAGCGCCAGGGCGCTTCCCCACTGCCCCGCGCCCGTTTCCGTGGTCAGCCGATTGATCCCTGCCTCTTTGTTGTAGTACGCCTGCGCGATGGCCGTGTTGGGCTTGTGGCTGCCGGCGGGTGAGACGCCTTCATTCTTGTAATAAATCTTCGCGGGCGTCCCCAATGCCTCCTCGAAGCGCACGGCGCGCACCAGAGGCGTCGGCCGCCACAGGCGCAGGATGTCGAGCACCGGCTCGGGAATTTCGATGCTGGGCGCGGCGCTCATCTCCTGCTCGATGAGATTCATGGGAAAGATCGCCGCCATGTCGCTGGGCTGCGCGGGCTGTCCCGTGCCCGGGTGCAGGTACGGCTCGGGCGGCGAGGGCAGGTCGGGCACCACGTTGTACCAGGCTTTGGGAATGTCCCGCTGAGAAAGAAGAATGCGATGGTCGCTCATGGAGCACCTCCATGAAAAAATGAGGGCCAAGAATAGCACAAGACCGCCGCCATCCGTACGTGTCGCCCTGAAGGGCGACGCTACGGCCCGCTCGGCCGAAACCACGAAGGACATCCGCCACTGTCAGGAACCGTTCGACGCACCACACCAGCGCAGCCTCTTGCCTTTGGCCCGAGTCGGGTGCAAATAGGCGTTATCATAAGGACCATACATGGTTGCTTCGCGATGACCGAACGGTTGCGGGAAGGGACTCATTATGATTCGACATGCAGCTCCTGCAAGTGACCTGATGAAGTTTTTCATCGCCCTGGCTTTCGTTGCATTGGCCGCCGCGATCGCCCGGGCCGCGGCGCTGCCGCAATTTCCGGCGCCTTCGGTGACCGCGATCACCCCCAGTACGGTTCCGGCAGGATGGGAGGGGCGAATCGTGCTCACCGGCGCCAACTTTGCGCGAGGGACGATGGTGCGTTTGAATTGCAGTTACCGGACGATGGCGGTGAGGAATCTGGCCGTGGAGAGCCCCGAGCGCATGGCGTTCGATCTCCAAGTGCCGGCGGACCTCGAGCCGTCGCGGTGCGTCATGCTGCTGGAAGTTTCGCCTCCGAATGCCGCCGAAACCGGCCCCACGGTGCAAGGCACGCCTCAAATCATCCAGGTGATTGGCCCGAGTCTTTCCATCTACCCGTCCGCCAGCGGCCCTGTGATCCCGTCGTCCTGCGGGGAGAATCTTCTGCCCTTCGCGGATCCCGCCCGTGATGCCATCAACGGCAAGTGGACCTATGAAAATGGCGCGCTGATTTCCGACGGCACCGCCGCGGCTCGGCTCAGTCTTCCCGCGGTTCCGCCCGACGAGTATGACTTTCGGGTTGACTTCACGCGACTCAGCGGGACGGGCTCCGTGGTGGTGATCCTCGCCCGGGGTGCGCACCGATTCGTGCTGGAGGTCGGCGGATGGGATGGCATCGCGGGATTGGCGCTGGTCAACGGCCGGAACGTGGACACGAATCCGACCAAGATTCGCTTCCCTCTGACCAACGGTCAGCGATACAGCGTGGTTATTCGAGTGCGCGATTCCGGCCTCGAGGCCGTGATGGACGGACGCGCCAAGATTTCGTTTCCCACGGATTACCGCAACCTGACGCTGAATCCCGATTGGTCACTGCCGGGGAAGCCCGGCCTGGGTATCGGCTCATTCGCCTCTCCGACCCGATTCCACCTGGCGGAACTTGCCCCCTCGCCCTGCGGAGCGGGGGGGCCGGAAGCTGCCGGTCCGATTGCGGAGACTCCAAGCGCTCCTGAAGCCACGACCGCCGGCGGGCTGCTCATTGAAGCGCTGGTGGACGGCGATTCTGACCTGCACATCACTCCTGAGGGAATCTTCTGGGTGAGCGGCAACTCCTCCAAGCCGGGACGCCACCTGGGCCGCAACGAAGCCACCTACGTCAACGGAACGCCGTGGTTTCCGGATTGGCAATCCCCAGCGGCTACCGGACCCGACAAGTCTGCGATCTATCCGATCCGCTTACCACTGGAGAATCTGAAGAATCTCCAGCTCGAAAGCGTTGGAGCCAACCGTGGGTCCAGCGGTATCCAGAAACGAAAACCCCTGAGCATGGTGCGCCAAGACAACGAAATTGTGATCCGCATCCCCGACCCGGAAGCCGGATCGCGCTGGTACCGCTTCCGCATCGTCCCCTGAACCTCTCGCCGCTGGCCGCCGTGGCTGGCGCAAGACGGCAGCGCAGGACGCGGCCTTTGGCCCCGCGAATCTCCCAACCTGGGGGAACCCTTTCTAACCCGAAGCAGACGCGTCAGCCGCTGCGGTGTTACTGCGCGGCGTTTAACCGGGGTTGGATGGCGGTATACTGGGCGCGTCAAGAACAGGATGGCACGCATGAAGAGACTCTGCCTGCTCGCCTCTTTGCTGCTCGCAACCCGAGGCAGCGCACAACTGCCCGCCAACTACGTGGCCGGCACGCTCGTCGAGTTGAACGACAACGGGGCCTGGTCGTGGTTCATGGACGAGCGCGTCCTCGTGGACCAGGGCCGCTTGATGGTGGGCTCGGTGCGGTCGGTCGGTGAATTTGAAGCAAGCCGGAGTCATTCCGACTGGGGCAACGTGGAAGTCTCCGTCTTCGAAATCGCCACTGGAAAAGTGGAGCGCGTCGTTCTCGACCCGCACTACGAACAGGACGATCACGACGCCCCGGCCTTCTTGGCGCTTCCGGACGGACGTTACCTGGCCGTCTACAGCAAGCACGCCGCAGAGCGCAAGGTGTACTACCGCTTCTCGCAGCCGGGCAATCCGCTGGTCTGGGGCGACGCTCGCATCTTCGAAACACCCGGAACCGACCAGAAATTTGCCGGTGACAATGTCACCTACTCGAACCTCTTCCTTCTGCCGGGCGGGCGCATCTTTAATTTCTTCCGCGGCTTCAGCCACGATCCCAACTACATGTTTTCCGACGATGGGGGCGAGACCTGGCGCTACGGCGGACGCCTGCTCCGCGGGCGCGACGGGTACAGTCCTTATCTGAAATACGCTTTTGACGGCGAGCGCACCATCCACTTCATCGCCACCGAGGACCATCCGCGCAACTACGACAACAGCATCTACCACGGCTTCCTGCGCGACGGCCAGATTCACCACTCGGACGGGCGCGTTGCCGCCCGGCTGAGCGAGTCCACGGAGGCGCCGCTGGCCTCCTGGGATCTGACGAAGGTCTTTCAGGGCGACCCGGACAACGTGGCCTGGACGGTGGATATTGAGTTAGATAGTAATTCTAGACCGTATATTGCCTTCTCGGTGCAGAAGGATGGCCGCGGGCTGCCGCCGCGCCAGGGCGGGATGGACCTTCGTTATTTCTATGGCCGGTGGGACGGACGCCGGTGGCACGTACACGAAATGGCTTACGCGGGCCGGCGGCTTTATCCTTTCGAAGACGATTACAGCGGGCTGGCGGCGCTCGATCCTCAGAATCCCAGCGTCGTTTATATTTCGACCGATGCGGACCCGCTCACGGGCAAGCCGCTGGTGAGCGCCGCGGATGGCAGGAGGCACTACGAACTGTTCCGCGGCGAGACGCGCGACCGCGGCGCGCGCTGGCGGTGGCAGCCCATCACCGCCAACTCGACCGTGGATAATCTGAGGCCGCTCGTCCCCAAATGGCGTGACCCGCGCACCGCGCTTGTCTGGATGCGCGGGCCGTCCTACACCCACAATCACGGCGAATGGACCACCGCCGTGGTCGCGCTCATCCTTCCGCCGAAATAGTCACGTACGCGGTCCCGGCCACCACCTCATGGGATCCGGAGGTGGTTACCGCGTGTCGGCGCAGGGGCCGTAGATGCCGGGCACTTGGCCGCCCATGGCGCGCAGGTAGGTGCTGAGCTGGCCGCGATGGTGCACCGAATGTGTCAGCCCCAGGGCCAGAAAGTTGATTCCGGGCGCCTGGATCATGCCGAACATACCGAGGACGGCCGCCATTTTTTTGCCCGGCAGGGCGCACACGCGCGCCAGCACCGCCCTGCCCTGATTCAGGATGGCCCACCGAGTGTGGTGCGTCGCCGAAAACGTTTCACTCGCGGGGCACTTCGTCGCGGCGGCCTTCAGGCCGCCACCCCCGCGTGTCGCCCTGAAGGG
>CAZHKT010000050.1:0-16488 GCA_964533045.1 uncultured Acidobacteriota bacterium
CCGGCATCACCATGACCGCGGCGCTGCTGCTGGGCCTGACGCGCACCGCGGCAGCACGATTCTCCTTCCTGCTCTCAACGCCGGTGATTGCCGGAGCGGCGCTGGTCAAGGGGTGGGAAGTCTGGCACACGGGCCTGCCCGACGGGATGCTGATCCCCTTCGTCGTTGGCACGGCGGTCTCCGGCTTCGCCGCCTACCTGGTCATCGCCTGGCTGCTGCGCTATCTGGCGACGAACACCTTCAGAATTTTCATTGTTTACCGGCTGTTGCTGGGCGTGCTAGTATTGGCGCTGGGGTGGAGCTTGCGTCACGGTTAAGCGCCAGAGCCTGAGCTTCAGGCTGCACGTTGAAGTATCTCCTGAAGCAGGGTTCAGCGGACGACGCGAGGCTCCATCATGTCAGGTGCCACGGCCGAAGCCCTTCCCAGAGAAGCGGCATCCACTTCCAAGAAGACACCGATGCTGGAGAGTCGCCGGCTGGCGGAGCTGGGGGGGTTTTTGCTGTCCGTGGCGGGGCTTCTGACCGCTCTCAGCCTGATCTCCTACCTTCCACGGGACCCTTCGCTACACTCCACCGCGCCCGCCGGCGCCGCCGTGCACAACTGGATCGGACTGGTGGGATCTTACGGCGCCGACCTGCTGTTCCAAGGCTTTGGCTGGGTGGCGGGCCTGTTGCCTCTGGCGTTCTTCGTTACCGGATTCTTTCTTCTCACCGACCGTCCCATCCAGGCGCCCTACGTCAAGCTGGCCGGCGCAGCCATGATGCTCAGCTCCGTTGCTGCGCTGCTGGAACTGTTTCCCTACACGCCGCGCGTGGGCGGCCTGATTCGTGGCGGCGGATTACTGGGCTACCTGCTGACGCTGGCGCTGGTGCGCATCTTCAATCACGTCGGTGCGGTGATCGTCGCCGGAACGATGTTGCTCACTTCCCTGTTCCTGGTGACGCGATTCTCCTTCGCGGCCACGGTAGCGTTTTCGCGCGAGCGCGCCGGCCTCTTCGGGCCGCTGGTGGCGCGCTGGGCGGAGTGGCGCGAGAACCGCCGCCGGCAGAAACAGAAGGAAAAGGTCGAAATCGCGCGCGTTCTCGGCAAAGAACCGACGGTGATTCAAAAGGTGGTCACCAGGACGGCCCCCGCAGCCGCGCCGCCCCAGCCCATCGCCATGCCGACGCCGCGGGTGGCCCCGACGCACAACGCCGTCGAGGCCAGCGACCCCACCCGGCTTCGGATTCCGCCGCCGCCCGTGGCGCGCGCCCGGGGACTCGATATGGACGAACCATCGCCGGCCCCGGCCAGCCCCGCCAAGCCGGTCGCGCCCCGCATCGTCGGCCGCGGCGGGCACGGCTTCAAATTGCCCAGCAGCACGCTGCTACGTCCGGCGGAAGCCGAGGCCGAAATCAACGAGGCCGAACTGAAAGAACGCGCGCAGCAATTGGTGCACAAGTTCGCCGAGTTCGGCGTCACCGGCGCTGTCACGCAGATTCATCCCGGCCCGGTCGTCACCACTTATGAATTCAAGCCGGAAGCAGGCATCAAATACAGCCGCATTACCGGCCTGGTGGACGACCTTTGCCTGGCCATGCGCGCTGAGTCCATTCTGATCGAGCGCATCCCGGGCAAATCGACAATCGGCATCGAAGTGCCCAACCTGCATCGCGAGACGATTCACCTGCGCGAAGGCATCGAGTCGCCGGAGTTCGCCGGTTCCCCTTCCAAGGTCTCCCTCTTCCTGGGCAAGGACATCACCGGCAAGATCAAAGTGGGCGATCTGGCCTCCATGCCCCACCTGATGATCGCGGGCTCGACCGGCAGCGGCAAGAGCGTGGCCATCAACTCCATGATCGTCTCGATCCTTTACAAGGCCACGCCCGACGAGGTGAAGCTGATCATGATCGATCCCAAACGGCTCGAGCTCGGGCTCTACGAAGACATACCGCACCTCTACACGCCCATCGTCACCGAGCCCAAGCAGGCCGCCAACGTTCTGCGCCGCGCCACCCTGGAAATGGAGAACCGGCTCAAGAAACTCGCCGACTACGGCGTGCGCAATATCGAGCAGTACAACAAGCTGTTCGAGCCGGATTCCAACATGAATCTCTTCGACAGCAACGGTGCGAAGCAGGAACCCCTGCCCTACCTGGTGATCGTCATTGACGAATTGGCTGACCTGATGATGGTGGAGCCGCAAACCGTGGAAGAATCCATCACGCGCCTGGCCCAGATGGCGCGCGCGGTGGGTATCCATCTGATCCTCGCCACGCAGCGGCCCTCGGTGGACGTCATCACCGGCTTGATCAAGGCCAACATGCCGTCGCGCATTGCCTTCCGCGTGGCATCCAAGGTGGACTCGCGAACCATTCTGGACTCCAATGGCGCCGAAGCCCTGCTGGGCCGTGGCGACATGCTCTTCATGCCGCCCGCCAGTTCGCGCCTGCTGCGCCTGCATGGATCGCTGGTTACGGAGAAGGAAATCGGCAAGGTGGTGGACTGGTGGAAATCCCAGTCCCAGCCCAACTATAACGAGGAGTTCCTGAAGCCCGTCCGCGACCGCGAACGCGACGAAGACGGTCCGGAAGACGAGGAGATGGACGACGGCCTGGATGAATACTACGAGGACGCCGTCCGCGTGGTGGTCGAGACGGGAAAGGCTTCGACGTCGCTGCTGCAGCGGCGCCTCCGCTTGGGTTATGGCCGCGCCGCACGCCTGATCGACATGATGGAGCGCGACGGCATTGTCAGCGCCCCGGACGGGGCCCGCCCGCGCGAAGTCCTCAAGCGTCCCGACTGGCTGCAGGAAGTCGACTCTTCACTTCGCTAAGCGGACCCCTGGATCAGTGTGGTAACATCGGCCCCGAGAGAAGATGCTCATGCCTGTCCCCTCCGATGCCGAACGCCGCCGCCAGTCGCGCCTCCCGCACCGCGCGCGCATCGTGCTGAGCGGCGTGGATTCGGAAGGATTCAATTTCGCCGAGGAGACCGAAACCATCACGGTCAGCAAGTCGGGCCTCTCCGTGCGTACGTCCTACCATCTGGCCGTGGGCCAGGAACTCTCCGTCCGCACCCGCGACAAGGGTCAGGTGGCGCAATTCCAGGTGGTCTGGGCAGGCCAGCCCGGAACTCCCAGCGACGGCCGCGTGGGACTGGAATGGGTCGAACCCTTCCGTTTCTGGGGAATCCAATTCCCGGCCGATGATTGGGAAAAGGAATAAGGATCGGTTGCGGGTGCGGCGTGCGGGGTCCCGTCCTGTCGCTGAAACACATGCCTGGGCAAAGAACTACCCCTTGACGTAAGCCAGCTTCGCCGCCACTTTCCCGTCGCGCACTTCAAACACATCCACACCGCGCAAATGCCAGGGCCGGCCCTCGCGCCCTTTGCGATAGACCCAGCGAACCACGGCGCGATTTCCGAACACCAGGATCTCCTCCGTGTCGAATCGCGCGTCGGGATGGCGTTCGAACCAGGCGCGCCAGTGCCCGGCCACCGCGGTCTTGCCTTCGATGCGGCGCCCGTCCGGCGCCGGCGAGGTGTCTTCGAACACCGTGTCGCCGGTCAGCGACGCGGCGACGGCCTCGGCGTCGTGCCGGTTAAAAGCCTCATTGAAACGCTTAATGATATCGCGGGTGCTCTGCGCGGTTGGATCCAATCCGTCGGACATTCGATTCGCCTCTGCCCCGCCCGAAGTATCGCCCGATTCCTTGACAGGATTTCAATTCCAGCCGAGAATGAAAAACGTGCCGCGGTAGCTCAGGTGGTAGAGCGCAGCCCTGAAAAGGCTGGCGTCGGCGGTTCAACTCCGTCCCGCGGCACCATCCATCCGTCCCCCGATCAAAGTTCAAAGCGTCGAGGGTTTCCGCGCGGGCGGGGTGCGGCGGCCCGATGACCCTAATACGTGGGCAGCGCGACCCGTGGACACCTCGAGGCGACGGCGGAGAAGATGTTCTTCGGCGCGTTCCAGATGGGCGACGGCCTGCCGCTTGCGTCGCGTCCCCAGCAGGACGAGCAGGGCATCGGCCAAAGCCAGCTGGCTGACGCGCGAGGCGAGCGGCGCCTGGAAGTACTTGACCTCGCTCGGCGCGGCATACAGACGAATGTCGGCGGCGCGGGCCAGCGGCGAGCCCACGGAATTGGTAATACAGATCGTGCGCGCGCCGCGCGCCTGGCTCAGGTGCAGGCATTCCACTGTTTCGCTCGTATTACCCGCGACCGAAATTCCCAGCGCCACTTCCCCGGGCTGCATCTCCGCCGCCGCGGCCAGTTGCAGGTGCGAATCGTATTCGATGAACGCGGGCAGGCCAATGAAACGCAGGCGGGCGTAAATCGAATAGGCCACCGGGTAGGACAATCCGATGGAAAACAAAACAATCCGCCGCGCCTTGAGCATCACCGTGGCCGCTGCGTTCAGTCCCTGGGCGGTGTTGAGGTTAAGGGTTTGCTGAAGACTGGCGACATGTTCCTCCAGCACGCGCTGCAGAATTTGCGACGTCCCTTCCCGGCCTTTGATGCGTTTGAAGATCGGCAGGACGGGCTCGGCCAGTTCGCGCGCCAGCGCGATCTTGAGCGCGGGGAATCCTTTCAGCCCCAGCGACCGGCAGAAAAGCACGATCGAGCCGGTGCTGACGCCGCAGCCGCGGGCCAGCTCGGAAATGGTCTGGGTGATGAATTTCTCAGGGTCGCGCAGCACCGCTTCGGCAATACCGCGCTGGGCGCGCTTCATGGCGGGCATTAACCCCTGAATCAGCAGCAGCAGCGGCGGCCGCTCCGAAGTCTTCGGGGAGCGTGAGGGAGAGCGTTCTTGACGGATCTTTGCAGGAATGGCCTTGGACTCCACCACGAACCCTCCTCCCGAACCTGACCACGAACCCTTGCGCGGGAGCCGAATCATCACCTTCCGAATCCAGCCGCCGCCAAGGCCGGGCGACTGAAACTACCACCATTGCCGCCTTCGCTCAAGCGGCGGGCTTCCTCAGAGCAATCCCCCGGGGAATGACGTACACCGCAGCTAGGCGCCGACTGCTTTGCGCGCCGCGGCCACAATGCGTGCAACGTCGGGCCGGTAGAAGTTCTCGAGGGGTGGCGAAAAGGGAACCGGAATGTCGGGCGAAGCGACCCGTTCGACGGGAGCCGTCAGGTAATCGCTGCAAGTTTCGGCGATGGTGGCGGCGATTTCAGCGCTCCAGCCTCCCCGGCGCGGACCCTCCTCCACCACCACGGCGCGCGTCGTCTTGGTAACTGAAGATCTCACCAAGTCCCAATCGAAGGGGACCAGGCTGCGGGGATCAATCACTTCCGCACGGATTCCCTCCTTCGCCAGTTGATCCGACGCTTGCAGGCATAAGTGCATCATCAGCAGCGTGCCAATCAGGGTCACATCCGTTCCCTCGCGGCGCACCACGCCGTTTCCCATCGGGACTTCGTAATCCCCTTCCGGCAACTCGCTTGAAGCATCCACGGCGCCCGATTCGGCGCGCGCTCCCTTCGAGCCATAGAGCAGCTTGTGCTCAAACATCAGCACGGGATTCTCGTCTCGGATGGCCGCTTTCAATAAGCCCTTGGCATCATAGGCGGTGGCCGGGCAGACCATCTTGATGCCCGGCACACTGAACAGAACGCCTTCGGGATTCTGCGCGTGCTGCGCGCCGCGACCGGTGGCGCCGACCGGTGCGCGCATGACCAGCGGCACGGTCAGCTTGCCGCCCGACATGTAACGCATCTTGGCGATCTGGTTGACCACCGCGTCCATGGCGCAGAAGATGAAGTCGCCATACTGAACGTCCACCACCGGTCGCAGGCCCATCATGGCCGCGCCCAGGGCGACGCCGAAAAATCCGGCCTCCGACATGGGGGTGTCCAGAATTCGTTCGCGGAACTCATTCTCGAGTCCCAGGGTGACCGTGAAGGCGCCGCCCCAGCCGCCCCGAATGCCGATATCTTCGCCCAGGCAGAAGACGCGAGGATCCCGCGCCATCTCCTCTCGCAGGCCTTCCCGCAGGGCCTCCGCAATGCTGAGTCGTGCCATTCTTTCTCCTCGTTCTTCCGGGGGACGCCGGCGTCTCGCCGGCTTTCTTCTCGTGCTTGCCAGCGGGTCCCCGGTGCTCCCTTCCCTCCGACCGGCCGGCGGCGGGCGGCCCCAGGGGAACTACACGAACAGATCTTCCAGCGCCTGCTCCGGGGCGGGATCGCGGCCCGCCTTGGCCGATTCCACCGCCCGTTCGATTTCCGCGCTCACATCCTCATTCATCGCCGCCAGCGACGCTTCTGTGGCGATTCCCTTCGATTGCAAATAAGCCGCAAAACGGCGAATGGGCTCATTCTCAAGCGACCTCTTGCGCTCGTCCTCGGGCTGGTAGTTGCACGGATCGCGGCGCGAGTGGCCGGTGATGCGATACGTCATGGCTTCAATCAAAGTGGGGCCGCCGCCCGAGCGCGCCCGCGCGATGGCCTCGTGCGCCGTCTCATAGACTTTCAGCACGTCGTTGCCATCAATCGTCACACCGGGGATGCCGTACGCCGCGGCGCGGTCGGAAAGCCTCTTCACCCTGACCATATCGAAGATGGGCGTCGAGGCGGAGTAGAGATTGTTCTCAATCACGTAGACGACCGGCAGCGACCAGATTGCTCCCATGTTGACACCCTCGTGAAAAGCGCCCTCGTTCACGGCGCCGTCGCCCACAAAACAGACGGCCACGCGCGGCTCACGCTTCATCTTGAACGCCAGTGCTGCACCCGTTGCGATGGGCACGTTGCTTCCCACGATGGCGATGGCCGGAATCATCCCCAGAGCCAGATCGCCCAGGTGCATCGAGCCGCCTTTGCCCTTGCAGCAGCCGGTCACGCGGCCGAACAGTTCGTGCAGAATCGACTCGGCGCTCAGCCCGCGGGCCAGCGCGTGGCCGTGCGGGCGATGCGTGCTGGCAATGACGTCGTCTTCCTGCAGAGCGCTGCACACGCCCACCGCGATCGCTTCCTGGCCGTTGTATTGGTGAATCGTTCCCGGCATGACGCCTTCGAGGAAAAGGAATTTCACGCGCTCTTCGAACTGGCGAATCAGCACCATCTGGCGATAGAGCGAAAGCAGGAATTCGGGCGAAGCGGGGTCCGCTTTCCGGGGCGCCACCGCGGGCGCCTGCTTCGCGGCGCGCTGTACGTCTTCGCGGGTAATCGTGCCGCCCGCCCCGCTGCCTTGAAGCCTGGTCCAATCCACGCCCAGTTTCGCCGCCAGATTTCGGACGACGGGCGAAACCCGCGGCCCCTCTGCCGGCGCCCGGGCGGGCGCCGGCGGCCGTCCCGCAGCCGACAGGGTCGGTTGCGAAGCGCCCGGGACGGGCCTGGCCAGTGGTGGGGGCGCGCCTGGGGTGGCAGGCACGGATTCTCCAACGGTTCCCACATAAGCCAGAATCTCGCCTTTGGCCACGACGTGCCCGGCAGGAATGACTTGCTGAAGCAGGATGCCCTCTGCCGTCGATTCGAGCTCGGCGACGGCTTTATCCGTCTCAATGTCGGCGATCACCGTGCCGCGCTTGACCGGCTCGCCCACCTGGACACGCCAGGACTGCACCCGGCACTCCTCGACGTTCGTGCCCATATCCGGGAGTCTGATTGCAACAGCCACCTGCCCTCCAAGCCTTCAGGGTAGCGGCGGGCTTTAGCCCGCCACTTGAAACTTCGGCGAAATGGCGGCCTGAAGGCCGCCGCTACGCCCTGCCCGCATCGGCGGTCAGGACCCCGCCGCTACGCCCTGCCCGCAATGGCGGCCTGAAGGCCGCCGCTACAGTCTCAATACGCGCCGTATTTATGAATGGCATTGATCATTGCCACGAAGTTATCGTGCGGGATGTAATTCACAATGCTGTGCGCGCACCCGGCCACCCATCGCCCGCCCGGTTTCAGCACTTCCATGTGTTCGCGCACGTCGCGCTCGACGTCGGCGGGCGTCCCCTCGACCAGCGGCCACTCAATGTCAATGTTGCCAAACAGCGTCAGGCGCGAGCCGTAGCGTTTCTTGTAGTCGCGGTAATCCACGCCCGACGGGTCCATGGGATGGATGGCGGTGACACCCATCTCGATCAGCATCTCAATCCCAGCGTCAATCTTGCCGTCCGAGTGAAACATGATGGGGATTCCCGCCTCGCGCGCCGGCGCCATGAGGCGGTCATAATGCGGGCGCCAGATTTTCTCAAAGAGTTCCGGGCGGACGAAGGTTCCTGTCTTGAAGGCGAAGTCATCGGCGGGAAACAGCACGTCAATGCCTTCGGCAACGGCGCGGCGCGCGAGGGCCGAAACGTAGTCCGCGGAGCGCGACATCATCTCATCAAACAAGTCGCGGTCTTCGAGAATCATAACCATGCAATCGCTCAGTCCCACCACGAACTCGTAGAGTGTTTGGAAGATGGAACCCAGGAGAAACACCACGGCCATGCCCGAGCCGCGCGCTGCCGCCACATACTCGCGCACGTACTGAAGGCGTTCTTCCAGTTCCGCTTCGCCCGGCCAGACCACCCGTTCCAGGTCTTTCCGCGTCTTGATGCTGCGGTCGGTGATGGGAGCGAGTTTCCCGTCCGGCTGGCGGTACTTGATGGGCGTCCAGATCGCTTCCAGGGCGATGGCATCCTGCCCGATGATCTGACAGAGCTCTATGTAATCGCGCGGAACCATGGGGCGCGTGCCTTCGGCGGCGGCCGCCCCCTTGGCCGGATCGCCGCCCACCCCCAGCGTGTTGCCCGCCTGGCGGCCCAGCAACTTCTCGACATGCTGATCTTCGATCAGGATTTCAAAATGCGGAACGCGGTCTGTCGGTTCGCCCCTCAAGGCAGCGATGAAACGCTCCTTGGAAGGCTTCCCCTCGAACGGTTCGATCCTCAGCATGCTCCCCACTCACCCTCGATCGGGTCTGGCACAACCCTACCTTACGCGCGCCGAATCCTGGCGTCAATCCAAAGCTATAATTATTTTACCGTTGATCAGGAATTTGTCGAATTCATTTCAATCTTCGATTAGAATCTCCCCCCATGGGACTCGTCGCCATGAAGGAAATGCTCGCCCGGGCGCGCCGGGGCGGCTATGCCGTCGCCTACTGCGAATCGTGGAATCTGGAATCCCTCCAGGCGGTGGTCGAGGCAGGTGAAGCGGAAAACGCTCCCCTCATCGCCGGGTTTAACGGAGGCTTCCTCGGCCACCCGAAAAGAACGAAGCCGGAAGACCTCTCCTATTACAGCGGCTTCGCGTCCGCGCTGAATCAGCGCTCGGTGCCGGTTTCCTTCCTGCTCAATGAGTCGGACGACTTCGACCAGATGGCGCAAGCCATCAAGCTGGGCTTCAACGCGGTCATGGTGGAGAATGAACACCTGCAACCCGCCGCCTACCGCGATCTGGTCGAGCGGGTGGTGAAGCTCGCGCACGCCCGCGGCGTTTCAGTGGAAGCCCAGATCGGGCATCTGCCGAACGCGTGCGGCCAGAACGGGGGCGAAGAAACCGATCCGGCCGCGGCGCGCGCGTTCGTGGAAGAGACCGGCGTTGATGCGCTGGGAGTCGCGGTTGGCAACGTTCATATCCTCACTCAGGGAACGAGGCCCCTTAACGAAAAGGCGCTCGAAATTCTCCGGGACGCTGTTCCGGTTCCCCTGGTCCTTCACGGCGGCACCGGCATTCCCTTGGACGTGCTGCCCCGGCTGCCCGGGCTCGGCGTGGCCAAGGTCAATTTTGGAACCAACCTGAAGCAAGTGTATCTTGCGGCCGTGCGAGAAAAGCTGGCCGCATATCGCACCCCCATGAGTCCGCACCCCTTTCTGGGAATGGGCGGTCCGGACGATATCCTGGTCGCCGGCCGCGAAGCGGTCAAAGCTAAGACGAGAGAACTGATTCGGGCGCTGGGCGGATCCGGCAAGGCTTAAGCACTTGCCCTCCGACCAGGCTTAAGATATTAAGATTGAGGCTGTCCCATGGAGGCAAATCATGATCTCGAAGCGGCAATACGATGAGGCGGTGGACCGCGCCGTGCGTATGATGGCTGAGGCCGGCATGGTAATTACTCCCGAGGAAAAGGCGCGCTTCGAAGTCGCGGACTTCGGCCTGAATGAACTGGAGAAGACCGGCCTCGAAGTCCTTACCTACGTGAATACTGACCGCGTCTGCGCCAAGGAAATCGTAATGTTCCCCCGCCAGACTTGCCCCGAGCACTGGCATCCCACCCAGGGCGCGAAGCTCGGCAAGGAAGAGACCTTCCGCTGCCGCTGGGGCACGGTGTACCTCTACGTTCCGGGCGAGCCGACCGTCAATCCCGGCGCCCGGCCACCGGCCGGTTCCGAGGCGTACTACACCATGAAGCATGAAATCTGCCTGCGCCCGGGCGAACAGTACACCTTGATGCCGGACACCAAGCACTGGTTCCAGGCAGGGGGCGAGGGCGCCATCGTGTCGGAATTCTCCACCCGCTCGACGGATGACCAAGACCTTTTCACGGACCCGCGCATCAAGCGCGCGCCCGAAGTCGGAGCCGAATGAGGAACTTCGCCATGCCCGCACCTCAGCGCGCCGCGGCGGGTCTCTACTCCTGGTTCTTGCTCGCGATCCTCGCCGTCTTTCCCTCCCCGGCCCGAGCACAGCAAACAAAACCTGCTGCACCGGAACCAAGGGAAGCCGTCAACACCCTCTGGCTCATTCCGCACACGCACTGGGAAGGCGCGGTTTTCAAGACGCGCGAGGAGTACCTGGAAATCGGCCTGCCGCACATCCTGAACGCCATGCGGCTGCTCAAAACCTACCCCGAGTACCGCTTTGTCCTCGACCAGGTCGCCTACGTCAAACCTTTCCTTGAACGCTACCCGGAGGAAGAACCCGCCTTCCGCAGATTCGTCGCCGAGGGACGGCTGCAACTGGCCGGCGCGCAACACATCATGCCCGATACAAACATCCCGAGCGGCGAGTCGTGGATCCGCCAGGTGCTCTACGGGAAGGGCTACTACCGGGAGAAGCTGGGCGCCGACGTCACGGTCGGCTGGGGACTTGATGCCTTCGGCCATCATCCCCAGTTGCCGCAGATGCTGAACCTTGCGGGTTTCAAATCGTACTGGTTTCAGCGCGGCGTGAAGAACGACGGCACGCCTTCGGAGTTCCTGTGGGAAGGCATCGACGGCACGCGCATTCCGGCCTTCTGGCTGCCCTGGTCTTACGCGCTGTTTCATCCCTCGCCCGCGAATCTGTTGGAATTCGATCGCTACACGCGCGAGCAGTGGGAGAGGCTGGGCCAGTATTCGCAATGGCCCGACCGCGTGGCGCTGGTCGGCGCCGACGTCACCGATCCGGAAGAGACTGTGCTGCTGATGGTGCGCGAGTTCAACCAGAAAGCGGGCGCGCCTATCACGCTGCGGTTCGGACTCCCCACGGATTTTGAGAAGGCCGTCGCTTCGCGTCCCGATCCGCCCGTGGTCCAGGCCGACCTCAACCCGGTCTTCCAAGGCGTTTACAGTTCGCGTATCGAGCTGAAGCAGTGGGTGCGGACGCTGGAACGGCAGCTCGGGACGGCCGAGATCCTAAACGCCATCGCTTCCTGGCTCGGAGCGCCCTCCGCCGCGCAGAAGCTGAGCGAGGCGTGGGAACCGGTGCTCTTCAATCAGGCGCACGACCTGATGTCCGGCACCATGGTGGACAAAGTCTATGCGGAGACGGTTCGCGGATACGAATCCTCCAGCGCGCGTGCCCGTGAAATGACCGAGGCCGACTTGGACGCCATCTCATCGCGCATCGACACGCGCGGCGAAGGCATTCCCTATCTGGTATTCAATCAGCTCGGCTGGCGACGAACCGACGCGGCGGAAATTGAACTCGGCTTCTCCGAACCCAACTTTCCGGGACTTCGGTTGAAGGATTCCGGCGGCCAGGATGTTCCCTTTCAATACGTAACCGCGGAGCGCTACGGCAACGGCAGCCTTCGCCACGCTCGTATCGCTTTCATCGCGAGGGAAGTTCCCGCACTGGGCTATGCGCTTTATCGCGTTGTCCCTGGACGCGGTGGACCAGCCGCCGCGATCCCGAAGACTCTCTCCTCCACCTGGCATGAAGATCAGGGGGTGCTGGAAAACGAGTACTATCGCGCCACGGTCGACCTCTGGACAGGCGAGATGACGCGGCTCGAACTGAAAGCCGATGGATGGAACGCCCTGGGCGACGCGCCCGCCAACGTTGTCGCACAAGAGCCAGACGGCGGCGATCTGTGGGAACTCTACGGCCATCTGAACGGCGCCCGGCTCACCGCCATGACGCGCAAGAGCCTGCTGCCCGTGCCCTGGCGCGCCCATTACAGCCACGAATGGGTGGGCGGCGACGGAAGAGTCCTGCAAGGGCCGGTGTTCTCAGAGTTTTCCATCTCGCATCCCTTCGGCGAGGGCAGGTTCGCGACTCGCGTCCGGTTATACAACGGCGTGCGGCGAGTGGAATTCAGAACCGAATTGCTCAACAACAGCAAGCTGGTTCGCTATCGCGTCCTCTTCCCCACGGCGCTCAAGAGCGGCCACCGGTTTGACGAGATTCCCTTCGGCGCCGTGGAACGCCCCGTCGAGCAGGAGTTTCCAGCGCAGACCTGGATGGATTACAGCGACGGGGCGCGCGGCGTGGCCCTGCTCAACCGCGGCATTCCCGGCGCGAACGTCGCGGGGAGCACGCTGATGCTTTCCCTGCTGCGCTCGGCCACGATCAGCGCCTATCCTTTCATTGGCGGTTACGAACCGGGCGTCTCGTCCGATCTCGGTCTGGAACTGGGCGTCCCGCGCAGCTTCGACTACGCCATTGTCCCGCACGAGGGCGACTGGCAAACAGCTGAAGTCTATCGCGCCGGCTGGGATTTTAATCATCCTTTGGTGTCTCGTCAGGCCAGCGCACATCCCGGCGCGCTGCCCGCGCGCTGGGGATTGCTGGAGGTCTCCGCGAACAATGTCGTGGTGTCAGCGCTGAAGCCGGGCACGGAGGGGGCCGTGGTGCTGCGCGTGTATGAAGCTGCGGGGCAGCAGGCGGCGGGCGTGAAGATCAAGTTCGCGGCCGGGCTCGCTTCGGCCAAGGAGACCAATTTGATGGAAGACGCCGGCGCGGCGCTGGCGCTTTCCAGCAACACGATTCAGTTCGATCTGCGGCCCTATCAGATCAAGACATTCAAGCTGAAGCTGCAGCCTTTCGCAGCTCGGAAGTGATGCCATCATGCCCGACGTTGCCTGCCTCGGACTCCTGATCGCGGACGTTTTCGGCGCCCCGCTCGCCGCCCTGCCGGCCGAAGGCGAACTGGCGCTGATCGACCAGTACCTGGTCACGGTCGGCGGTTGCGCGGCCAACACCGCCGTGGATCTGGTGCGGCTCGGACGCAGTGCGAGGGTGCTGGGCAAGATTGGCGACGACCACTTCGGCGATTTCGTGATGAAGGAATTGCGCCGCCGCGGCGTGGACCCGTCGTTCGTCAGCCGCAGCTCTGCCCATCCCACGTCGTTCACCTACATCATGAACGTGCGCGGCCAGGACCGGCGCTACATTCATTGTTCGGGGGCCAACGCCCATTTCACCCTTGCCGATATTGATGCCAAAGCGCTCGACGGCGCGCGCGCCCTGCATATTGGGGGATTCTTTGCCCTGCCCTCTTTCGATGCTGAACAACTGGCGCGGCTGTTTCGCGACGCCCGGTCACGCGGATTGATGACGCTGCTCGATGTGGTTATCCCGGCGGGAACGAAGCCCTCGCTCGAAAGTCTGCGCGAAGTCCTTGCTCTCAGCGACGCTTTTTTTCCCAACCATGACGAAGGGCGCGTGCTGACGGGCAGCGAGAATCCCCTTGAACAGGCTGAGATCTTCGCCGCGATGAATCCGGCTTGCACCATCGTGATTACGATGGGCCGCGCCGGCGCCATCGCGCGCCGCGGCAAGCAGACGCTGCGCGCCGACGCCTACAAGGTCCCCTCGATAGACGAATCGGGCGGCGGCGACGCCTTCGATGCCGGATTCATCGTCGGCCAACTGGCCGGATGGCCGCTGGAAGATACGCTGCGCTTCGCCAGCGCCGCGGGCGCCTCCTGCACGCGCGCCCTGGGATGCCACGAGGGCGTCTTTACCTTCGACGAAGCCAAGGATTTTGTGGCGCGCAATCCGCTGGAGATTGTGCCCGTTTCGACGTAGCGGCGACCTTCGGGTCGCCACAAGGGGTGGCGGGCTGAAGCCCGCCGCTACAGCAAACAGCCAAAAGGGGTGGCGAGCTGAAGCCCGCCGCTACAGCCGACAGGTGGCGGGCTGAAACCCGCCGCGACAGCCGACATCCCGCTCCCTCGCTCCGGGAGGTTGTGATGACGCACAAAGAACGCTTGCTCACGGCCATCAACCACGAAGAGCCCGACCGCGTGCCCATCTGCGCATGGTACACGCCGGAAGCGGAAAAGAAGTTGCTTCGCCACCTCGGCGTCGAATCCGAGGAGACGGAGACCTACAAGGCCGCCGGAGGCCCGCTGCCCATCCTGATGGATCACGATTTCCTGATCTCCTGGGTGGGGCCATGCACGGGCTACTACGCCGATCCCGCCGAGGAATACACCGACGAATGGGGCATCGGCTGGAAGTGGTTTCGCAACGCGGCGGGCGGCGCCTACACGGAAATGGTGCACCACCCCCTCGCCGATATCACCGATCCCTCTCAGTTCAATATGCCCGATTTCACGCGCGAGGATCGCTACGCCGGCGCCCGCCGCCTGATCGCCGAGTACGGCAAGGAATACGGCATCATGGGCGGCTGCGCCTGCACGCTCTTCGAGCTGGCATGGTACCTGCGCGGCATGGAAAACGTCATGGCCGACATGGTCGGCAACAAGGATTTCTTTCACGCCTACCTCGACCGGTTGATGCAGTGGATCGACGAAGCCGGCCGCCGCATGGTCGGCCTGGGGGTGGACATCCTCTGGATCGGCGACGACTTTGGCATGCAGGATCGCATGCTGATTTCTCCCCAACTGTTCCGCGAATTTTTCAAGCCACGCTACGCGACACTGTTTTCCACTTGGAAGGCCATCAATCCTGACGTCAAGATTGCCTTCCACTCCGATGGCGAAATCTACGCCATCATTCCCGACTTGATTGAAGTCGGACTGGACATCCTGAATCCCGTGCAGCCCAAGTCCATGGACCCGGCGCGCCTGAAGCGCGAGCACGGCAAGCATCTGACTTTCTGGGGAACCATTGATATTCAGGAAGTGCTGCCCTTTGGCACCCCGCAGCAGGTGGCCGAGGAAGTGAAGCTGCGGCTCGACACGGTGGGGCGCGGCGGTGGACTGATTATTTCCCCGGCACATAATATCCAGCCGGAGGTCCCCATCGAGAACATATTGGCGTTCTACGAAACGGCCAAGACCGCCGGGCGCTACCCGCTACGGATTTGATGAGGATGCTGCTGAAGAAACCGATCACCGGTGTGGCGCGGCTCGAGATCGCCCGCGATCTGCCGCCGGTCTGCAGCCCGAAACGGGCGGCATCGCCCAACTGACGAAAGGCCACAACTATTCGCATGCGTGAACCTCGAGCGCACTATCATCTCCGTCACTTCGGCTGCCGGTTGCTGGAATCGGTGATTCAGGGCTATCGCGCCGTCACGCTGGAGAATGAGATGATTCGCGTCACCGTGCTCGCCGACAAGGGCACCGACGTGATCGAATTTCTCCACAAGCCGACGGACACCGATTTTCTCTGGCGCTCGTCGCTCGGCCTGCGCGGCCGCGACAGCTATCGCGCCATGACACCCGTGCCGGTCGGCGACTTTCTGGACTACTACCAGGGCGGTTGGCAGGAGATGTTTCCCTGGGCTGGTCATGCGTCAGTCCATCGCGGCGTCAACACGGGGTTGCACGGCGAGGTCTGTCTCGCACCGTGGGATTATCAAGTCGTTACCGATTCGGCGGAGGAGGTTGCAGTCGTATTCACCATTCGCACGCGGCGCGCACCGTTTGCCCTGACCAAAATGCTTTCGCTTCAACGCAACGAGCCCGCGCTGCACATTCGCGAAACGGCCACCAACGAAAGCGCGCAGGAACTCAAGATCGTCTGGGGCCACCACCCCGCTTTCGGCGCGCCCTTCCTCGACGAAAGCTGCGTGGTGGACCTGCCGCCCTGCTCGCTGAAGACCTCCGGGCCGCTCGATTCCACCAGCCGCCTTGTGCCGCACCAGGAAGGCGCATGGCCGCAAGCGAAACTTTCGGCAGGTGGCGTGGCGGACATTTCGAAGATCGCTTCGCCCACAGCGCGAACCCAGGACCTGGCATTTCTCACGGGGTTCAAAGAGGGCTGGTACGCCGTGCGCAACGCGTCGCGGCAGGTCGGAATCGGCTTCGCGTGGGATGCGAAAGTCTTCTCGTGGCTCTGGTTCTGGCAGAACTACGGCGGCGGGCCCGACTATCCGTGGTGGGGACGCGAATACGTGGCGGCACTCGAACCGGTCACGTCCATGGCCACCAAGTTCTCCGACGCCATCGAAAACGGCACG
>CAZHKT010000050.1:16498-24655 GCA_964533045.1 uncultured Acidobacteriota bacterium
ACGGCATTCAAGTTCGCGGGGAATTCTTCCGTCACCACCGAATTGACCGTGTGGGCCTTCGAGGCCACGCAGCCCGTCCAGCGCATCACCGGCCGCGGCGTTGAACTGTAGCGCAACATTCGCCCTGTAAGGTTGCGGCTCTTCCAGATGCGGACGAACCGCGAGTCCAAAGTGCGAGACTTGCGCTACGCATTACCACTCGGCCACCGAGCCGTCGTCGTGGAAGGTCATCTGTTCCAGCACTTCCTGCTGGAAGGGATGTTTGCGCGCTTCGGCTTCGTTGATCTCGAACCCCAGGCCCGGTCCCGCGGGCGGCAGCCAGTGGCCATCTTTCATCTCCGGCTTCGCGCTCACCACGTCGAAGCGCCAGGGGACGTCCGAACTCATTTCTTCCTGAATCAGGAAATTGGGCGTGGCGAGGTCAAAGTGCAGCGCCACGATGCCGGCGACCGGGCCGTTGGGATTGTGCGGTGCGATGCCCATCAGGTAGGTCTCGCCCAGGGCCGCGATCTTGCGCGCTTCGAGCAACCCGCCACAGTGGCTGAGGTCGGGCTGCAAAACGTGGCACGCCTGCAACTCGCATACGCGCCTGAAGTCCCAGCGCGTGACCAGCCGCTCGCCCGTCGCGATGGGCACGCGCACGCTGCGCCGGACTTCGAGCAGCGCGTCGGGCTGCTCGGGCGGCACGGGCTCTTCGCAGAAGAAGGGATGAAATTCCTCGACCGCGTTGATGTACTCGATCGCCTGCCCCGTCGTGGTGCGGCCGTGGAAATCGATCATCAGGTCCACGCCCTCGCCGATAGCGTCGCGCAGCGTGCCGATCAGGCGCGCGAAATGCTTCACCGCGGGCAGGCCCATGAGCGGTTTGGAATACGGCACCACCACGACCTTGACCGCCTGGTATCCCTTCTCGATGACGGCATGCGCGCGCTCGACCAGCGGCCCGGCCTCGGCAGTCTCGTAAACCGCCTTCATCTCGCCGCCGCCCAAGTGCGTGTAGATGTGAACCCGGTCGCGCACGCGCCCGCCCAGCAGGCGATACACCGGAACATGGAGTTCCTTCCCCAGAATGTCCCAGCAGGCTTGCTCGATGGCCGAAATCGCCGTCATGCCGATGGCACCCACTCGCCAGAAGGAGTGGCGGTACATAATCTGGAACAGGTGCTCGATGCGCGTCGGGTCCTGGCCCACGATCATGGGCTTGAAGTCCTCGACCGCGCCCACCACGGCGCGCGTCTTGAACTCCATGGTCGCCTCGCCCCAGCCGTACAGTCCCGGCTGGTCGGTCTCGACCCTCACAAAAATCCAGTTCCGCATCCGGGCGTTGACGACGAGTGTTTTGATGTCCGTGATCTTCATGGGGCTCTATTATGGGAAGCGCCGGCTCGCGCTGGCAAGGGGGTAGCGCCGGGCTTCAGCCCGGCACGGCACCCCGCCGGCCTCGAGAGTCTGTGTGATAACTGCTTTTCGTAGCGGCGGGCTTCAGCCCGCCACCTTCATCATCAACCAGATGGCGACCTGAAGGTCGCCGCTACGCCGTGTTTTGGTGAGTTATCACGCAGACTCTCGAGGCCGGCGCGACACAAACTACCCAAACGGCGCGCGCGACGATACAATGGCCGCCGGATCTCATGAAATGGGTTCGCATCCTCGCCGGGTTGGGCATCTTCGTCGCGGTGCTGGCCGTGGCCGCGAAGGCGGTACGCGACTGCGAAATCGGCCTGCTGCTTTACGAGAATTGTTTCTGGCTCGACGTGCGCGACGCCTTCGGCCTGCCGCCCAGCAAGCTGCTGCGCGCGCTGGTTCTGCAGGCGGTCGGCGTCAGCCTCCTGGGCGCGATCTACTTCGCGTGGAAGTATGTCCTCCCGACCCGCGCGCGAAAGGCCGGGTCCCGCGATGGCGGATGAAATCGCCGGGATGGAGCGGAGGATTCTGCGCCTGGTGGTGCAGAACCCCGCTGCGCGAACCGCGTTGGCAGCCGCGCTGGGCCGCCGCACCTGGCGCGACATGGCGCATCGCATCGTGTTTGAGATTCTCGCCAGCCTGCCGCAGCTTTCCTCTGAGCCATTGGGTCAGATTCTTCCCGCTCGCCTCGCGAACGCCGGCATTCCCGATTTCCCGTGGCAAGACCTCTTCGAAGCCGAAGCGCTCTCCCTGCCGGAAGCGGAAGCCTGGCTACGCCCGCCCGATTCACAGCTGAAGCCTATTTGAAGATTTCATCCAGCGGCGGATGCTCGCCCAGCTTGGCATCCTCGATTCCCAGCGCCTTCGCCAGGGTGGGCGCGATGGCGGTCATGGGAATCTGGCGCAGCGCGACGCCCGCCTTGATGTGCGGCCCGCGCGCGATGAAGGAAGCGTGCATGCCCCGGCGAAATGGCAGGTAGCCGTGGGTGCCGGTAGTTTGCGCGAGTTGGCGAATCAGTTCGCCGGTCGCCTTGCCGTCAAAGGCGGCCCCTTCGGGAGCTTCCAGCACCAGTTGCGCGGCGGGTTCGGCGCCGAGTTCGGCCAGCGCGGGACGGCCCAGCTCGGCGTAAAGCATCCCAGAGTCCCGGAGCGGCTTGAGCGCCGCCGTCACTTCCGCGCGCCGATCCTGCGACTCCGGCCACCAGATGAAGAACGATCCGCCGTCGGGCATCGAGAAGACTTGGCCGCCGGTGATGTTTCCCTTCTCATCCAGCGTGAGAAGCCCCGCCTGCGCCAGCAGCACATTGGGGCTGATCACGCGATTCACGGGAAAGAATCCGTGGTCCGAGACGATGAACAAATCGGTGGACTTCTCCAGACCTGCCTTTGCAAGGGCGGAGATCAACTCGCCGACGAGCTGATCCTGCTTTTCCAGCGCCGAGGTCGCCTCCGCGCTGACGGGCCCGTGGCGGTGCTGCGTGCCGTCGAGTTCGACCAGGTGGAGCATCAGCAGGTTCGGCCGGTGCTTCTTGAGCACGAAACCGGCGAGTTTCACTTTGACGGCGTCTTCGCTGGCCGATTTCAGCGTGCCCAGTTCCAGCGCTGCCTCGAACAGCAGCCCGGGCGTGGCGAATTGCCCGATGAAGAGAGGATCGCCGCCCACCCCCTTCTGCGCATCCCAGATTTCCGGAATGTTCCAGTTGATCGGCCCGCCGGTGGTCACCGGCCAGAAGATGGCGGAAGTGGTCAGTTTGTTTTCGCGCGCCACGTCCCACAGGGTCGGCACTTTGATCGCATTCGCGTACCAGTACCAGTCGCGGGAATTCTTCCCCCACTCGCGCGTAGAAAGGTTGGAGTAGATGCCGTGTGCGGCGGGCGGGCGGCCGGTGACGATGGTTGTGTGCGAGGGATAGGTCACGGAAGGATACACGCCCACGACGCCCTCTGAGTAGCTTCCCTCCCGCATCATCATTTGCAGATTCGAGGTTCCGCCGCGGTGCCGTTCGGGATCCAGCCAGGCCGCGCCGAGGCCGTCAATCGAAACCACGACGACGTGACGCTCTGGCATTACGTCCTGGGATTGGGCATGAACTCCCGCCGCACCGGCGAGCAGCAGAATGGTGGCCAGCGCCGCTGCCATTGGCCCGGCGCCCCATTGGCGAGCTGATAGATTTACAATGTACCTGCTCTTCAGCATGAGTGTTGCACCCTTTCCGCCCCCTGCTCCTGCGCGCGGCCTTGGGATCGCGCTTGAAATCGCCGCCGTGTACGCAGGCATTCTACTTTATATCTGGCGCTGGCAGTGGAGCCATCCGAAAGCGTGGATCGGATTGCTGATGATAGTGCTGGCCAGCCACCTCGCGCGCCGCGACCGGCCGGCCGAAATGGGACTGACACTGCAAGGCGTGCGCGCCAGCGCAACCATCGTTCTGCCGCTGGCCTTGATACTCTTCGTACCCGCCGTGATTGTCGCCCTTGTTCGCGGGCAACTTTCGATATCGCCGGTGAATTCCAGGGCACTTGCGGCCTTCGCCTTCTACGGCATGTGGTGTGTCATTCAACAATACCTGATGCAATCTTACTTTCACCGCCGTCTGATGAGTGTGAGCAGCAATCGCCACCTGACCTCGGCCATCGTCGCGCTGATGTTCGGCGCGGCGCACCTGCCCAATCCCATTCTGACCGTGGCGACGACGCTCGGCGGGTATGTGCTAGCGGAAGTCTTCGCGCGCCACCGGAACATTTATCCGCTGGCGCTCGCGCAGACGGTCGGCGGATTCCTCGTCGCCGTGCTCTCCCCGCCCTCGCTGATTCACAACATGCGCGTCGGGCCGGGATACTTCCTGAACTGGTAGCGCAAGGCTCGTCGTTCAAGCCTTGCGGCTTTTCTATGCCGCCGCAGGTTCGGCATTCCTGTGGAGGACCGCAGGGCCAGAAAGCGGGCCCTGCGCTACAAACTCCCCTCACCCGCCTCGCTCAGATCGGGACACCTTCTCTAGCGCGGACCTGCGCCCTCCAGGTCCACGGTTCTCCTTTGAAGCAAAAGCCGCCGACCTCAAGAGCGGAGGTCCGCACTACTAGCTACAGCGGCATTGCCTTTGTAGCGCAAGGCTCGTCGTTCAAGCCTTGCGGCTATGCGACAATGGAGGGTCTCAGACCGCCCCTACCCGAACAACCGCAGGGCCGGAAAGCGGGCTCTGCGCGACAAATTACAATGGGGGATTCGTTAAATAACCCGCTCGCGGCCTTGGAGGGCTTCGACGCGCCGGCGGAGGGCGCGGACGGCCTCGCGCGCGGGCGGGGCGGGCCGCTGGAAACGCCCGGCGATCGCGCAGCCGCAGTTCTGACACTTGCCTTCTTCGCTGATGTGCACGCCGCTCACCTCGTGCCAGTCGCGCCGGACGATAACCGACTTGCAGCCCGGGCAAATCGTATTCCCGCCGTCGGAATGAATATTGCCCTCATACACATATTTGAGGCCGAGCTGCATGGCGATGCGCCGCGAACGGTGAAGCGTCTCGGGCGGCGTGCGCGGCTTCGAGCGCAGCTTGAAATCAGGATGGAACGCCGTGAAATGCAGCGGCACGTCGTCTCCCAGATTTTCGAGAACCCAACCGCAGAGTTCCTTGATCTCGTCCTCACCATCGTTCAGCGTGGGAATCAGCAGCGTCGTCAGCTCGATCCAGACGCTGGTCTCGTGCCGCAGAATCTTGAGCGTGTCGAGCACAGGCTGGAGGTGCGTCAGCGTTGTCTTGGCATAGAAGTCTTCCGTGAAGGCCTTTAAATCCACGTTCGCGGCGTCGATGTGCTCGTAGACATCGAACAGCGCCTCGCGCGTGATGTAACCGTTGGTCACCATGACGGTCTTGAGGCCCATCTCGTGCGCGACCCGGGAGATGTCCATGACGTACTCGCCCCAGATGGTAGGTTCGTTGTAGGTAAACGCCAAGCTCGGGCAATGGTACTCGATGGCGGAGAGGACCACGGCCTCGGGAACCAGATGGAACGAACTTACCTGGTCGGCTTTGGACTTTGAAATATCCCAGTTCTGGCAGAAGAAGCAGCCCATGTTGCAGCCCGCCGTCCCCAGGGAAAAAATGCGCGTGCCGGGAAGGAAGTGGTTGAGCGGTTTTTTTTCGATGGGGTCCACCTGCACGGCGGCAGGCTGGGCGTAGCCAAGATTGTAAAGTTTGCCGCCGACATTCTTTCGGATATAACAGAAGCCGGCCTGACCTTCGCCGATGTGGCAGTGGCGCGGGCAGAGATAGCAGTGCAGCTTTCCCCCCGGCATCGTCTCCCACCAGCGGGCTTCGTGAAGCTTTTCGGTTGCCGTCGCCGCGCCCATCGAGAGTTCCTATGATTATTCTCTGCCCTGCGCCCGTGCGTGTCAAATCTCCACCTCGGGGCGCAGCCGTCGCGGCTGCCTGCAGTCCCAGGCCGGCAGGATGCCAGTGGACCCGGCGGTGAGACACCGCCGCTACAGCCGATAGAGAAGTTGTCGAAAGTCATGGACTTCGGGCTTCAAATGCGGTAGAAAGCGCTTTCACTCTTTTCCGCCAGCGGGAGGCACCAATGGACCGAAGAAGATTCCTGGAGCGAGGAGGTCTGGCGGCAATCGGCGCCGCCGCAGCCGCAACAGGCATTGCCGCCATTCCTGCGCCGCGCCCCGAAAGCCTGAAAGCGCGCGTGAGCGTTCTGTGGGGCGACCGCGTCGGCAAGATCAACCGCAATATCTACGGCCATTTCGCCGAGCACCTGGGCGGATGCATCTACGATGCCATGTGGGTGGGCGAAGGCTCTTCCATCCCGAACGCCGGGGGGGTGAGGAAGGATACCGCTGAGGCGCTGAAGCGCATCCAGGCGCCGATGATCCGCTGGCCGGGCGGCTGCTTTGCCGACCAGTATCACTGGCGCGACGGCATCGGGCCGCGCGAGAAACGTCCCAAGACGTGGAACATCTGGTGGGGCCGCGACGAAAGCAATCAGTTTGGCACCGACGAGTTTATCCAATACTGCAAGCTGAGCGGCGCGGAACCGTACATCTGCCTGAACATGGGCACGGGCTCGCCCACTGAAGCGCTGGAATGGCTGATGTACTGCAACGGCAAGGAGGACACCTCGGTCACCGCGCTGCGCGCCGCCAACGGCCACCCCGAACCGTTCCAAGTCCGCTACTGGGGCGTGGGCAACGAGAACTGGGGCTGTGGCGGCAATTACGACGGCGAGACGTACGCCCGCGAGTACGCGCGCTACGTCACCTACCTGGCGCGCTACGCCGAGCGCGGCTCGGTCGAGTTCATCGCCTGCGGCGATTTTCGCACCGACTGGAACCGGCGCTTCTTCGAAGCCATGCTCCGGCGAGGTGGCGGACGCCGGCGGCGCATTCGTAACGTTCATCATCTCTCCGTCCATCATTACTTCCGCGACGCCATCGGCACCGCCACGGAATTCACTGACGAGGAGTATTACCGTGCCCTCGCCGGCGTGGGCGTGCTGGAAGGACGCCTGGAAGAAACGATGGGATTGATTCGCGACTATGTCGGCGTGGGCGACAAGATCGGCATCGCGCTCGACGAGTGGGGCATCTGGCATCCCGTGCCGCGCACCGGTCCCACCGGCCTGCTGCAGCAGAGCACCCTGCGCGACGCGCTGCTTGCGGCCATTGTTTTCAATTCGCTCAACTCCTACGGCGAAGCCATCTCCATGGCCAACATCGCCCAGACCTTCAACGTGCTGCACTGCATCGCCTACACGCAGGGGCCGAAGTTTGCACTCACGCCCACCTACCACGTCTTCGATCTCTATCAGCCGCACATGGACGCGATGGCGCTCAAGACCGTCGTGGATTCACCCACTTACGTTTCCAAGTTTTCGTTTGACGTGCCGCCTCAGTTCGTAGCGCGCGTCCAGGACGTGGCGCGCGGCCGCCAGGACATCACCCGGCAATACCTGAGCGCCTCCGCGTCCGTGAACGACGCGCAGAAACAGATCTGTATCACGCTGGTCAATCAGCACCTGACCGAGGCATTGGAAGTCGAAATGGATATCCTCGGCCTGCCCGATTCGGCGGTTCGAAGCGTCACCATGCGCGAGCTGACGTCGGGCAACGTACGCGATGACAACACCCTCGACCGCCCCGATACCGTCCGGCCGACAGCCGCAAAGAAGCTGCCGGCGTCCGGCGCCAGGTTCGTTCAGGTGGTTCCGCCGCACGCCCTGCAGGCACTGACCCTGGCGCTCGCGTGATGGGAAGGTTTTGGTCGGAGGGGAAGCGGCCGGGGTGAAGCACCTCAAGGAAGCAGCTTCGCCGGTAACGGGTCGCGAGAGAACCTTCATAGTCGATGAGTAGGGATGTGGTACGGACGGGCCGTGCCACATCAGTAAGGAGACAGGCTGGAACAATTCAACCTCACTGGAGGGCATTTATGAATCGCAGGAAATTCATCAAGAAAGGGGCACTGGCAGCCATCGGGGCTGCGGCAGTTGGAAAGAGCAAAGGGTTGTTGGGCGCGGTCCCGGCACCCCGACCGGCTGGACAGAAGGCGAGAGTAAGCGTCATCTGGGGAGACCAACTCGGAAAGATCAGTCCCAATGTGTATGGCCATTTCACCGAGCACCTGGGAGGGTGTATCTACGACGCCATGTGGGTGGGCGAAGGATCGCCGATTCCGAACGACGGCGGCGTGCGAAAGGATACGGCCGAGGCGCTGAAGCGCATCAAGGCGCCGATGATCCGCTGGCCGGGCGGCTGCT
>CAZHKT010000051.1:0-23635 GCA_964533045.1 uncultured Acidobacteriota bacterium
GATGATCCGCTGGCCGGGCGGCTGCTTTGCCGACCAGTATCACTGGCGCGACGGCGTCGGCCCGCGCGAAAAGCGTCCGCGGACCTGGAACATCTGGTGGGGGCGTGACGAAAGCAACCAGTTTGGCACAGACGAATTCATGAAGTACTGCAAAATGAGCGGGGCGGAGCCTTATCTCTGCTTCAATGTCGGCTCCGGCACGCCCGCCGAGGCGCTCGACTGGCTGGAATACTGCAACGGCAAGGAGAGCACCAGCCTCGCCGCCATGCGTGCCGCCAACGGCCACCCGGAACCCTACAACGTCAGGTACTGGTCTATCGGCAACGAGAACTGGGGTTGCGGCGGCAATTTTGATGCCGAGGATTACGCGCGGGAGTATGCCCGCTTTGCAACTTACCTGCGTCGCTTCGCGGAAGGCAGCAAGGCGGAGTTCGTCGCTTGCGGTCTGTTTCTCGGCGACTGGAACCAGAAGTTCTTTGAGACCCTCCTGCGCCGGCCTTTCGCGCGCGGGCGCATCGAGGGAGTCCACCATTTGTCTGTTCACCACTATTATTTCGGCTGCGGCGACGCCACCAAGTTCACCGACGAGGACTACCTCTGGGCATTCGCCAACATCCGGATCCTGGAGCGGTTCATCAAGGAGACGCAGGCCATTATCGAGCACTACACTCAGGGCAAAGATCGCATCGGCATCGCGCTCGACGAATGGGGCATCTGGCATCCCGTGCCCTCCACCGGCGACACCGGACTGCTCCAGCCCAACACGCTGCGCGACGCGCTGCTCGCCTGCGCCACCTTCAACATGATGCATCGCTTCGGCGATGCCATCTCCATGGCCAACATCGCACAAACCTTCAACGTGCTCCAGGCCCTGGCTTTCACCAAGGGCGCCAAGATGGCGCTCACACCTACTTACCACGCCTTCGACCTCTACACCCCCCACATGGGAGCGATGTCGCTGAAGACGCTGGTGGATTCGCCGGGTTTCACGGGCAAGATTACGGGCAGAATACCAGCTGACATGCAGGACTGGGTCATCACGACCACCGGCGGAAGGCGGGAGTTCCCGAGCGAGTATTTGAGCGCCTCTGCGTCGCTGAACGAATCGGCGAAGCAGGTCGCGCTATCGCTCGTCAATGCGCATCTCACCGAACCGATGGAGGTCGAAATCAACCTCGCCGGGCCGGACAGCCCCGCCATTAAGGGCGGGACCATGCGCGAACTGACTTCGGCCAGCGTGCGTGACGAAAACACGCTGGACAAACCCGACGTCATCAAGCTCTCCGCGCCGAAGTCCCTTTCGGTGAGCGGGAACAAGTTCGTCCACACCGTCCCCGCGCACACGGCGCAAACGCTCCTTCTGAACGTCGGCTAAATGCCCAGGGCGCCGTCCGTTTGAAATCGGACGGCGCTCTTTTCTCTCTGACAAGCCGCACGGACGGCTAAGGTTGGGGCGGAGCCACCCCTAGAACGACCCGGCGCAGGGCGTCGAGGGCTTCCGGGGCGCGCTGGTTCATCCACTTCTCAAATTTGCCGGCGACCGATTCAAGATTAGCCCAGACATGCGGGTTTTTGAGGTTCTCGCGCATGGCAGGGGCGAGGTGCTTCACTTTCTGCCACACAATCCAGAGCTCCCCAGTGTTTTCGAAGAAAAGGTCTTCGTTGATCAAGCCGCGGTTCACGATGGAGGCGGCCATTTCCCAGTAGCTGGTGACCATGCGGTAGCTGGTGTGTTCTCGCGAGCCGCGCGGGACGCGGGCGGCGAAGTCCTGCGCCGACTCCATCTTCATCTCGCGCATAAACCACTCGCGCGCCTCCCGCAAACGTTCTTCCCGGCGAAGTTCATACAGGCGAAGCAGTAACTCCGCATCATGATGATCAGCACGGTCTTTCATAGGAGCCTCCGGAAGCATTTCAGGCGCGGGTGGGTGAGGCAGACAGGGGCATGCGGGCCCGCAAGGCATCGAGTTCCAGCATCAGGTCACGCGCCGACTGGTAACGCTCTTCCGGTTTCTTGGCCAGGCAGCGGCTGATGATGGTGTCCAACTCTTCCGGAAGGTCAGCGTTGATCTGCTTCAGGGGCGTCGGCATTGAGTGGACCACTTTGTAGGCGACTTCGGTGATTGCCTGGCCGGCAAACGGCTTCACGCCGCTGAACATCCAGTAGAGGACGATGCCGAAAGCAAAGATGTCGCTCCGGTTGTCCACCCGGCCGCCGGTGATCTGCTCGGGCGACATGAAGGCCGGCGTGCCCACCAGCAGTCCGGTATGGGTCATCTGGGTTCCGACCTGCTTGGCGATGCCGAAATCGGCAATCTTGGCCTTGCCCTCGGTGGTCACCAGGATGTTGGCGGGTTTGATGTCGCGGTGGATGACGTTGCGGCGGTGCGCATAGTCGAGCGCGTCGGCCACCTGCACGGCGATGTCCAGCGTCTCGCGCACCGGGCGGCGGACCGGCGGCTGACCCGGGGCCGCCGGCGCCAGCACCTTGTCCAGCGTGGTGCCTTCGATGAATTCCATGACCAGGTACGGCTGGCCGTATTCATCTTCGTTGACGTCGTAGATGGTGACGATGCCGGGATGCGACATCTGCCCTGCCGTTTGCGCCTCGCGGTAAAAACGCTGCTTGAATTGTTCAACTTCTTCCTCAGTCTGATTGCTCATCAAGATCATCTTGATGGCCACCGTCCGGCCGATCTGCGGGTCCCGCGCCCGGTACACGGCGCCCATCGCGCCCCGACCCAGTTCGCCCAGAATTTCATAACGCCCAATGCGCTGAACGCCGTCGTCGAGGGGGGGACTCGCCGGACCGCCCACCGGCGGCGAACTTTTGGTCATGCCCGCCCCGGTTCCGCCGCCCAGCGTCTTGCGGAAGGCGGCGGCCGCCGTCTCCTCCGCCACCATCGCCTGCCGGGCTCGCCTCGGCTCCGGGCTCCACTCGTACGCCTTCAGGTCGTCCACCACCTGGCTGGTAGGCGTAAAACCAGACTTATCCGTCAAGAGATCGTAAACGTCCTTGCCCACCCACAAGGTATTCGGATTCGCCTGCTTCTGCATGTGGCCGGCGACGTCAATCACGTGATCCGCCACCTTTTCCAGCTTGCTGTCCTCGTAAATGGCAACTTCGCCCTCGTTCAAACCGCAACGCACCTTGAACGAGGTGCGCAGCTTGTTCTCGGTGGCGTTGAATTCTTTGAGGCTCTTCAGAACCGTCTGGCCCGCGGCCACCGCCAGATCGAGTTGGAGGAAGCACACCATCACGCCGTCCGGCGTCCAAGCCACCTTCCACGCGCCGTGTTCTTCAAACACGCGGTTCAACAATTCTTCGTAAGCCTGGAACGTGGCGGCGATGGCGGTTTCCGTCTCGCCCTGCTTCATCTTGGTCGAACCGACCACATCAATGGAAAGGAAGGCGCAGCGCTTGCGGGTAGATGATTTGAGGGCCGATTCCAGCTCGCGATAGCGCTTCAGGAGGTCTTCGCGCGAACGCTTGGAATCCAGCGGTCGGCCATGCAAATGGCCGATGACCGTATCCTCTTTCTTCTCGCCCTCTTTCCCCCCCAGTCCGGCTCCCACAACCTCCTGGAGTTTCTGGAAGCCGCTCTCTGCCACGACTTTCAGGAGCCAGACCAGAAGCGCCACAACCAGCGGCAGAAAGCCCCAGGTTAGCGGCGGGGGCGGCCACACGACTCCGGCCCACGAACCGATTTCGGCAAGAAAGGGATCGCCGTAACGATGCAAATTAACTATGACAATCCAAGTGTCGAGCTTGGGCGCGTGGGCAAACTGAAGGCCGAAGAGAACGACCATGCCGCCGATGACCAGTGTTAATGTCCAGCTGGTCAAGGTCTGCAGCCCGCGTACGATCTTCAGAATTGCCGAACCAGAACTACCGGCCAATGCTGGAACCCCGCTTCAACATTGCATTGAAAAATGAGTTGGCAGGTCCACCAACCCGGTGATGCCGCGTCAATAAGAGTCGATTGCTTCCCTGCGAGAGTGCCCATCATAGCACAAAAAGACCCTGCCCCCGCAAGCAAGTCAAAACCGCTGCGTGCCGGGGGCGCACTGCCGGGTGCGAGGCCGGGGGGCTTGAATCTTATGAAGGATTCGTTGTCGCCGGTCAATCACAAATTCACACCGGGCGGACCCACACGCGACCGGTCGAGGTCATGCCCAGATGAACCTGTTGGGAGCCGACCTGAATGCTCAGGGTTGCATCGTAGCTCCTGGCCAGGACGCGGAACTCCACGCCCGGCCGCAGGCCGATCTTCTCTAGAAAAACGAGAAAGGCGGCCTCATGCTCGTCCACCCGAATCACCCTGACGCGCATTCCGGGACGCGCCTCGGACAGCGCAATGACCCCCTGGCGCCGGAGCTTGCCGAGCCCGCCGATAAACGGATTGCCGTGCGGGCAGGAAGAATCCCTCCCGAACCGCTCCAGCAGACGGCGCTCGACTTCCGGCGAAATGGCGTGCTCCAGCTTCTCCGCTTCGGCGTGAACCACTTTCCAGTCCATCCCCAGCACGTCGGTCAGCAGGCGCTCGATCAGGCGGTGACGCATCACCAGGCTCTGCGCAATGGCCCGCCCCTTGGCGGTGAGCCGGATGCGGCCGGCCTTGGCATCCAGCCGAACGTTTCCCCGCCGCGCCAGGCGCCGCAGCGCCGCCGTCACCGCCGGTGGCGTCACCCCCAATGCTTCCGAAAGTCGCGCACTGATCGGCTCCTGAAGCTCGAGCTGCATGTGGTAGATGGCTTTCAGGTAGTCTTCTTCGGAAACGCTGGCGTGGCGGTTGCGCATTGGGAAGCTGGATTTCATGGATGGTCAGAGCTATCAGCTATCAGCTATCAGCCGCCCACAAACTCGTCGTCCTTCGTCATTCCGTCTTCCGTCCCCGCCTCGAACAATTGATCCAGCAATGACCGCACCTGCCGATCAATCAGATCTCGCACCGCCCGAAAACTGTCCATGCCCCGGCCGCAGGGATCGGGAATATTCCACTGAATGACGCGGCCTTTGAAGCCCGCGGGGACCGGGCAAACGACCTCGCAGCCCATGCCCACGACCACGTCCATTTCGACCAACGGAACGTCGCGCAGGCTCTTGGAAGTGTGACCTTCGAGCGAAATGCCTTTTTCTTCCAGCACGTCGTAGGTCTCTGCCACAATGTGTCCGAGTGGAGCCGAGCCCGCGCTCCAGGCTTCGACGCGCCCGTTGCCGTGGTGCCGGGCCAGCGCCTCTGCCATCTGGCTGCGGCAGGCGTTGCCCACACAGACAAAAATGACCTTGATAGGACGCGGATAGGCTGCCAATGACACCTCTTGTTTAATAGCACAAATCGCCGCTGACGTCACAAATTTGTCCTGTCAGAGGCGGAAGGCACCCCCATCGCAGCATGCCGGATTCGATGAGTGGGGCTCATTACTAATCAGTTAAATACTAAAATATTTATCTTAGAAAGTGATGGATGTCATTGACATTACCTCGCTGGAGCAGTAAAAGGTCCGCCAGTATTGGCCAAGCACGCAAGTTGACCTAGAAGGAGGCAAGGCTATGAAGGCTCTATGGCTAAGTCTGGGGGCACTCGTGTGCCTGTCGGCGACGGTGCTGGCGCAAGGACAATGGACGCGGAGGACTTACGACCGGGCCCAGGAAATCTCTGTCCACGGTACGGTGGTGGAAGTCCGCGACATGATGCGGGCCGGAACGCCGCACGGGACTTACTTGATGCTCCAGACCCCGACGAACTCGCTTCAGGTTCATCTCGGTCCCTCCCGCTTCGTGACGAGGGAACGAAAAGCCATTTCCCCCGGCGATAACGTGCAAGTAGTGGGGTGTCTGGTGAATTCAGGAGCGACAACTATGATGCTGGCTCGCGAGATTCATAAGGCGGGCAGCGTCGTAACCTATCGTAACGCGAAAGGATTCTTCTACTCCGGTCCTCGCCGAGCGCCCTGACCGCTGATCAACCCCTGGACGAGCGCTCGAAATTCAACTCTGCGAGGAGGACCATATGAAGAGACGGATGCTTATCTTGCTTGTATGCTCGACGCTGCCGTGGATCTCTTGCGGGGGCGGCAATGGCGGTGGCGGCGACAATCCCCCGCCCCCTCCAGTCACCATTACCATCTCTCCCAGCAGCTCGACCCTGGCAGGGGGCGGCACCCAGCAATTCACCGCCACCGTCGGAAATACCACAAATACCGCAGTAACCTGGGAGGTGGGGGGCATTACGGGCGGCAACGCCAGCCTGGGAACCATCTCCGCCAGCGGCCTCTATACGGCGCCTCTCGTTATCCCCGCGGGCGGAATGGTCACCGTGCGAGCAGTCGCCCAGGCGGATACCTCCAAGTCGGCCTCGGCCACCGTCACCATCACCTTCTCCAACGCCATGCTCAACGGACGCTACGCTATCAGCTTCGTGGGTTACGATCCGTCCTTTTTGATTTTCGGCGGAAGTGTGACATTTAGTGGCACCGGCAGTATCCCCGACGGAGTCGCTGACCTTAACGACTCGGTCGACGTCTTCAGTGGCCTCACGGTAACGGGGACGTATGCGGTCACAGCCGACGGCCGGGTGGAGATCATGCTCACCGACAGCGGCGGGCGTGACTACACCCTCCGTGCGGTCATCGTCAGCCCCGACCGGCTGCGCATGATTCGCTTCGATTCCGACACCACTTTCCCCCCCTCGGGCGCCGCGGGGCAAGGCATCATCGAGCGGCAGGACCCGGCCGCCTTCGCCAACACCGCCCTTTCGGGTGGCTTCGCCTTTCGGTTGGACGGCCCGGGCCCCTCCGGTTGCATCGCGGGGATTGCCGGACGCATGACTGCCGACGGCGCAGGTGTGCTCTCGCAGGGGGTCATGGATGTCAACGAATGCGGCTTCGTTGACAACGCCGTAGCCTTCGACGGCGTATACGACATCAGCTCGGCCACCGGCAGGGGAACCGCAACCCTCAACACGACGCTCGGCGTTTTCGATTTCGCGGTCTACACGGTTTCAGCCAGCCGAATCCACCTAGTTTCCATTGATCTGGACCTTGTTCCATGGAATCTCGGCGTCGCTGAGAAACAAAGCAAAGCCAGCTTCGCCAATGCGGACCTGACGGGGAATTACGCCTTCTTCCTCAACGGGGCCAGCCCGGGCGGCACTTATTTTGCGGCAGGGCGGTTTACCACGGACGGCTCCGGAGCGGTCAGCGCCGGCCTCTGGGACGAAAACAACGACAACGTGACCGAGGAGAATGTCGCCTTCAGCGGCAACTACGCAGTCTCAGCCAATGGGCGCGCGACCGCGTCGCTCACCTCCACGTTTGGAACCCTCAACTACAACGTCTACCTGGTCTCGCCCACTCGCGCCTTTTTCATGCAGGAAAACGATGTCTCGCTGGGCACGGGCGAACTCGACGCCCAGAGCGGATCGCTTTCGACGGCGGCCGTCTCGGGCGATTACGGCTTCTCGCTTGACGGCTTCCCGGCCATGATCGTCGGCCGGATGAATGCCGCCGCGGGCACGGCGTCAGGAACGTCGGACACCAATTTCTTCGACGACGTGAACTCGGTCTTCGTCCCCACCCCGGGTGAGGCCTTCACCGCCACCTACACCGTCGCCCCCACCGGCCGGGGCGACTTCACCGTGCCCGATCCCGTGACGCCGCAGACCCTCCATATCTACGTCGTCTCGCCTTCGAAGTTACACATCATCGGCATCACTTCGCAATTTCTGGGCTCGGCCGAAAAGCAGTTCTGAAGTTTGGATGCTACCCGTCTGCGGGCCATTAAGGTTTCCGGAGTGAGAGTTTCCGGACGCCTCAGTGGCCCGTTTTGTTCAGGAAGTAGTGGTGGATGGTTTCGTCCTGGGTCAGTTCGGGATGAAACGTCGCGGCCAGGATGTTGTCCTGCTCGACGATCACGGGCAGACCGTCGCAAGTGCCCAGAACTCGCACGCCCAAGCCCACACGGCGGATGATGGGGGCGCGAATGAAAACCATTTCCAGCGGCGCGGCGCAGAGCTCAGGACATTCGCCGCGCCGCACGCGCGAGTCAATCTGCCGCCCGTAGGCGTTACGCTGAACGGCGATGTCAATCAGCTCCAGGCTCTCCTGCGGCGGATTCAGAACCTCCTTCGCCAGCAAGATCGCGCCCGCGCAGGTGCCGAAGACAGGCTTGCCCTGCGCGGCCAATTCCCTCACCGCCGGGCCCAGCCCCTCTTCCTTGAAAAACTTGAGCATGGTGGTGCTCTCGCCCCCCGGCAGGATCAGGCCGGCAACCTCCGCCAGGTCGCTCGCGTGCCTGACCAGTTTCCAGGGCGCACCGATGCGCTCCAGCATCCCGGCGTGCTTCTCGAAGTCGCCCTGGACGGCAAGAATGCCGATCGGTTTGTTTCCGTTGACCATGGTTTGAGAAAGTTGTCAGTTGTGATCTGTCAGTGGACGACCCACAACTCAGCGTTTGTCAATCTTCAATAGCCAATTCCCTGCCAGCCCATCGCCTTTCGCAGTTCCGTGATATGAGCCGTATGATGCCGTCCGTGCCAGGCGTAGAGGCTCAGCAGGCGGTCCAGCGTCATCTTGCCGTGTTCGGGATGAGTGAACTTGCGCGAGAAGTCCTGCGGGGAAAGCGAGCGCAGGAATATCGCCCAGCGGCCGTGAATTCCGTCAATCAACGACAGCGAAGTCTCGGGCGGCGCCTTCAGCGAATCCGCCGTCGTCGCCCACTCCTCCTGCTCGTAGGTCTTGATGGTGGGCTCGTCTTCGGTCAGGGCCAGCTTGAAGCGAATGAAAGCGTTCATGTGGCTGTCGGCCACGTGATGCACAAGCTGCCGCACTGTCCAGCCGCCTTCGCGATACGGTGTGTCAAACCTGGATTCGTCAAATCCTGCGACTGCCTCGCGAAGCTTGCGGGGCAGTTCGGCGATCTGATCAATCAATTCCTTGCGCCGCGCGTCCGTCAGGTTTTCTTCCCACTGGAATTTCCCAATCGGGTATCTCGGGTCCTGCGCCATGCCACCCTCCTTCGCTGTAGCGGCCGCCTTCAGGCGGCCATGCTCGCTCACGTGGCGACCTGAAGGTCGCCTCTACAACTCCTGAGCTTTCCCCTCGGCGCGCCACTGGCGGTCGCGCTCGAAGATCTCCCGCGCCGTCTGCATCGCCTCCGCCTCGCTGGGAACCCAGCGGCCGTTGGTGATCACGTCCCAGGAGTCGTGGTAGTTCTCCCACACGCCGCTCTCCAGGTACCTTTCGTAGGATCCGCCGTCCTTGTCGTAGCGCACCACGAACGAGTGCTCCACACAGTAGTAGCTGTATTTCGCCATCGAACGCCCCCTTCGCGGCGGCACCCTCGCCATCGCCTGGGAACGCGGCGCCCCGGCGCCGCTTTTGCGCGACGCGCCCCGAAGTCTCCCAAGCGGGTGCAAGCCTGCCTGACGGCCGTCAGGCTCCCGCGCTCCAAAGGGCGCGTCGCCGCGTGCCCCCTACCACCCGCGCGTTTGCAGCATCTCCTTCGGATCGAGCTTGGCGACGTCGATGCCTCGCATGGCTTCACCCAGTTCTTCGCAGCACTCGGCGACGATGGCGGGCTCGTTGTAATGAGTCGTGGCCCGCACGATGGCCTTGGCGCGCTTGGCCGGGTCTTCTGATTTGAAGATGCCGGAGCCGACAAAGCATGCCTCCGCGCCCAGTTGCATGACCAGCGCCGCGTCGGCGGGCGTCGCGATCCCGCCCGCGCTGAAATTGGGCACCGGCAGCTTGCCATGCTCGTGAACGTATTTGATGAGTTCATAGGGCGCGCCGTGCTCCTTGGCCTTGGCCATCAACTCATCTTCGCGCAGAGTCGTAATCTTCTTCATCTCGCTCACGATAGCGCGGATGTGCCGCACGGCTTCGACGATGTTGCCCGAGCCCGCTTCCCCCTTGGTGCGAATCATGGCCGCGCCCTCGCCGATGCGCCGCAGGGCTTCGCCCAGGTTGCGCGCCCCGCAGACGAAAGGCACCTTGAAGGCCCACTTGTTGATATGGTTTTCCTCGTCGGCGGGCGTGAGCACTTCGCTTTCGTCCACGTAGTCCACGCCGATGGCCTCCAGCACCTGCGCTTCCACGAAATGACCGATGCGCGCCTTGGCCATCACCGGAATGGTCACCGCGTCCATGATCTGTTTGATGATCTTGAGGGACGCCATGCGCGCCACGCCGCCCTCCTTGCGGATGTCGGCCGGAACGCGTTCCAGCGCCATCACCGCGCAGGCGCCCGCGTCTTCGGCAATCTTGGCCTGGTCAGCGGTGGTCACGTCCATGATCACCCCGCCCTTCAGCATTTCGGCCAGGCCGACTTTGAGTTTCATTGGTTCATCGTATTGCCACATGTTCGTTCTCCTTGAATTGCCAATCGTAGCGGCCACCTTTAGGTGGCCATTTCATTGACGTGGCGGCCTGAAGGCCGCCGCGACTTCGGACTATTGCGCTGCCGTCGCCTCGATTTCCACCATCAATTCCGGAAACGCCAGGCGCTTGACGCCGCCCAGGAAGCAGGTATACCGGCCGCCGGCGCGCTCCACGATCTGCGCCCAGTGCGGGAACAGCGCATCCACGTCGGTGGTGTAGACGTTGAGCCGCACCACGTCGGCGAACGAGTAGCCCGCCTGCTGGAGCACGGTTTCAAGATTATCGAGCGCCAGCTTGACCTGCGCGCCTATATCTCCGGCGTGGGCGGCGTTGCCGTCCGCGTCAATCGAAGTCTGCCCTGCCACGTAGAGCGTGCGCGTGGCGTCCTTCACCTCCACCGCCTGCGCGAAGCCCCAGTGGTCCTGCCATTTCCAGGGATTGATGATCCGAAGCTCCATTCGAATTCCCCCCTCTTCTAGCGGCGGGGTTCAGCCCGCCACCCGTGTTCCCTTCGCCGTGGCGGCCTGAAGGCCGCCGCTACGTTCTCCCGGCCTGAAGGCCGCCGCTACGTTCTCCCCGCCCGAAGGCTGCCGCTGCGTTCTCCCGGGCTGGAGGCCGCCGCTACGCTCCGCCGGTCCAAGGGCCGACGGTACCGCGCAAATCCTCGTGAACTTCCGCACCGACGCGGGTCACGATCCTGACAACCTTCTCTGCATCCGCGAGCGTCGATTTAAAATTCACGATGCAGGCGCGCAGCACGAACTTGCCGCGAATCACCGCGTTGGTCAGATAGGTTTCACCGCCCGATTGCAGGCGCGTGAGCAATGCTTCGTTGAGCTTGTTCAAGTATTCTTCCACCTGCGGAGCCCCCGGCTTGAGTTCCTGGGGGACGTACCGAAACGTCGTGATGCTCAGCGACTGCGTGCAAGCTTCGAGTTCCGGTTGTTTCCGGACGAGTTCAAAGAGCGCACGCGACAACTCAATGTTATCCGAAACCATACGGATGTAGCCTTCGCGCCCCGCCTGCCGCAGCGCCATCCAGACCTTGAGCGCCCGGAAACCGCGCGAATTCTGCATGCCATGCTCGAAGTAGTTGGTCGCTTCCTCGTCTTCGGGAAAATGATAGTAAGGCGGACGATGGCTGAAGGCCCGCAGCAGCGTCCGCCGGTCACGGACCAGCGCGCAGCCCGCTTCGAGCGGCGCGTAGAGCCACTTGTGCGGATCCACCGCAACCGAATCCGCCAGGCTCAAACCTTTCAGATCCGCCGAAGCGTCGGGCAGCGCCGCGGCGATCGCTCCATAAGCGCCGTCCACGTGAAACCACAGGTCGTGCTCGCGCGCGATGGCGGCGAGTTCCAGCAACGGGTCCACGGCTCCGGTACTCACCGATCCCGCGGCGCCAATGACGATGATGGGCAAATCACCCTGCGCTTTGTCCTCCTCAATTTGTTTGCGCAACGCCGCGGTGTCCATGCGAAGCTGGTCGTCGGTGGCAATCCAGCGAATGGAATCGGTGCCCATTCCGAACAAGTCCGCCGCCTTGTGAATCCAGGTGTGCGTTTCGGCGGAGCAATAGACGCGCAGCGGCTTGCCCGTGGGCGCGCGAAGTCCTTCTTCGCTGGCGTTCCACGGAACCTTCGCCCTGCGCGCCGCGAGAAACGGCACGAAGTTCGCCATGTTGCCACCGCTCACCAGCAAGCCGCCGCAGTTGGTGGGAAAGCCAATTAACTCCGCGATCCAGCGCACCGTCTGGGCCTCGATTTCGGTGGCGACGGGCGAGAGGTTCCACGCGCCAACATTCGGATTCACCGCCGCTGCCAGGAAATCGCCCAGTGCCCCGATGGGCGCGCCGGGCGAGTAAATGTAACCCCAGAAGCGTGGATTGGCGCTGGTCAGCGAATGTTCAAACAGCAGCGTCGCCGCTTGCTCGACGATTTCTTTGGCTGCAGTTCCCTCTGCCGGAAGCGAACCCTGGCCCAGCGCTTCGCGCACGACGTGCGGCTGCTCGGCGGGAGTGAGCGGACGGTTTGGAATCGATTCCAGGTACTCCGCGATGCGATCCACCAGGCGATGCCCCGCGGCCCGGAATTCTTCCGCTGACAGATCAATGGGCACGGAGTGCTGCTTCGTTTCCGATGGGTGTCTGTTGTCCGACATCATCCTCCCCTTCGTGGTCATCGAACAAGCCTACATCTTCAGTTCGATGAGGTTCACGCTGAGCGGCGCGAACTCCAACCGGACCTTCTTGACGCGCACGGCAAGCGCTTGCTCTTTGGGCGCGACGCGGTTGGGATCGTCGCGTGTATTCTCCATTCGGATCCCACCCTTTTGTAGCGGCGGGCTTCAGCCCGCCACCCGTGTTCCGTTCGCCGTGGCGGCCTGATGGCCGCCCCTACGTTCTCCCCGCCCGAAGGCTGCCGCTACAACTGCAACTCCAGCAGGTTCACGCTCAAGGGCGCGAAGGTGTGCCGGAATTTCTTTCCGTGCACCGCCAGCGGCTGTTCCCGGGGCGCGACGCGGTTGGGATCGTCGCGTGTATTCATCACCTCGGCATCGAGGGCTTTCTCCCAGTCCACCAGGGAAATCTCCCGGCCCTTCTTCACTTCGTGCTCGAAGGCGGCAAGATCAAAGCTGACCGGCAGCGTCTCGGGGGTCGAGTTGACGGCGTAGATTCGCAGCGTCTTCCCGTCGGCGGAAAGCGTGGCGCTGAGGTCGGGTTCCTGAAGGTGCCAGGGCAAGTCCGAAACGGTCTCGACCTTCACGGCGTAGCTTCCCGCGGCACGAGCGTACATCCTCTGCGCATAGAACGTGGGCGCGAAATACATCCAGCCCGGGCCGGGCACCAGCACGCCCGAGCCGAAACTGTCGGCGAGATTGGAACGGATGGCAATCTCGATCAGGTCGGAGTAGCGCTGCATCAGGTTGTGGTAACGCGCGCAACCGAGGGCGTTGCCGAGCGTCTGCAACATACCGCGTCCCAGGCCCCATTCGCCCGCCGTGGTGTTCCACTCCGTCACCGCCACGCGAACGTCTTTCCCCTTGCCGTGGCGCTCGACTTGTTCCCGGAGGAACTTCAGGTCCTTCTCCTTGCCTTCGAGGTCACCGCATTCGTAGTGATGCGGGCAGAGGTAATCGAGATACCCCTCGCCGCGCGCCAGCGTGTCGGCAGAAGGATAGGAGGAGAGAATCTTGATGGTCGGATCCACCTTGCGCATGGCTTCAGCGAAAGCGCGAACGGAGTTATCGTACTCGCCGCCGCCGACTTCGTTCCCGATCTGCCAGAGTCTGACGCCGTACGGTTTGGGATGGCCGTTCCGGGCGCGAACCTGGCCCCAGGTCGTCTCCGGCGCGCCGTTGAAATACTCGACCTGCGCCGCGGCATCGGCGGGCGTCTTGCCGGTCCAGCGCAAGCAAATGAGCGGTTCGGCGCCGATGTACTGGCAAAGCTGCACAAATTCCTCGACGCTGGCGAAGTTGGGTTCCAGCCCACCCCAGAAGGGAATGTTCGCATAAGGCGCGCGGGTGTCCCATGGCCCGATGGATTTCTCCCACTCGAAAGCCTCGATCGTCGAGCCGCCCCAGCGCACCACGCCCGGATTCATCGAGCGCAGCGCTTCCACAGCGTCGGCGCGCCAGATCCCCAGCACCGCGTCTTCACCGATCAGATAGACCTGGTCGAGCCAGAGGGTTCCCGGCCCTTCAAACAAGATGGTTAGCGTGGCGTTCTCGGAGGCGCGGGTCGCCACCAGTTTGGTTTCCGCCGCGCCCCAACGGGTCCCGGCCCGGCCCAGCAGAACCGGCTTGGCGATCGTCTCGGCGCCCGCCCGCAACGATGCCCAGACCGGAACGTTGCCGCGGCCTTTCATATGTAATCTCAGCTTGTAAGTCACGCCGGCGCGCGTGTAGAAACCGTCCTGCGAAATGCCCGCCCTGGCGCGCGGCACGGGCAGTTCGATCTTCTGGCTGCGCTTGCCGTTGAAAGGCGACTCGGTGTCGTAGGAATAGGCCGCCACATGCACCGCACCGTCGGGATACCACGGCCGGCAGGGCTTGTCGACGGCCGCCTTGTAACTCACGTTCCACTTCGGCTCTTCTTCAAAGCTCGGCAAATCCACCTGCTGCGCCGTCATCGAAGGTATCAGGTTGCACAGCGGCTCAATGAACTGCCCCCCTTGCTTCACGTCAATGGGCCGCTTGCCGAGCCGCTGCGGCAGAATCCGAACTTCCTTCACCGCGGGCGCCGTCACCGGTTCCAGGCGCACGTCATCAAACCAGACTTTGCCGGTTGCCTTGCGAGTGGCGAGCAGCGTTACATCCACGGCGCCGGGGGAGGGCACGCGGAATGTGACCGCTTCCTCTCGCCAGGTCGAATCGGGAAGATTCCCGGCGCTCATGCCCACGAACCCGCTGGGCGTGGAGATGGCCAGTTGCCCGCCCGGCGCTGCGCCGCCTTTCAGGTTCTGCGCGCGCAACCATGCCTTGGCTCGCCAGAGCGACCCGACAGGGAGAAAGATTCGCTGGCGAACGGAAACGTCTCCGGGATCTTCGACCGTCACCGCCAACGCGCGTTTTCCGGCCTTGAATTCCGACTCGTCGGCGGCAAGCGTCGGCTTGCGGGCGCTTTCCTTGGGCATCCGTGCGTGCAGCCTCCAACCCGCATCGGCCGATTCAAAACCCGGATTTTCCAGCTCCGCTGCCGGAGCCAGGCTTGCCACGAGCATCGTTCCCAGGAGCATTCTCAGCATGTGAATCCCTCTGAACCGGCGATCCAAGGCCGCCACTCCAGCGCGCTCTTTTCCATCTTCAGTCGCTAGACCAGAGCCACGGCCGAACTGACGGAGACCTGCTTGCGTGCAGGCCGGGCGCGGCGAATTTCGGTGCGCAGCAGGTCGCCCAGAATGCGCACCGCGCGGTCGAGCTGCTCGTCCGAGACCGCCGTAAAGCATAACCGAAACGCGTTGTGCTGCGGATTCTGGAAGTAGAAGAAACGCGCCGGAGCAAAAATCACTTTGCGATCCCGCGCCTTCCCGAGCAGCTCTCCGGCATCCATGCCGGGCGGCAGCTCAACCCAGGCGGCCATACCCCCTTCGGGATAGTTGACGCGCACTTCGGGCGGGAAAGTGACGGCCACGGCGCGGCGCAGGACCTCGAGTTTGCGCGCGTAAATCTTGCGCGTGCGGCGCAGGAGCTTGTCCAGCCAGCCGCGGCGGCAGAATTCATCCAGGATCGCCTGGCCCAGGTTGTTGGTGTGCAGATCACACCGCCGCTTGGCCTGGCGCAGCCGTTCAATAACGCGCCGGGAAGCTGCGATCCAGCCCACCCGGAAGCCCGGGAAACCAATCTTCGAGAAGCTGTTGAGATAGATGGCGAGGCCGGTGGTGTCGAGCGCCTTGAGGGGCGGCTCGTCGCGCCCCGCGTAGCGCAGCGCCCCGTAGATATCATCTTCCGCGACCGGCACCTGGAAGCGCGCCGCCAGCTCCAGCAGCCGCTTGCGCGCTGCCAGCGGCATGGAACGCCCCGTGGGATTGTGAAAGTTCGGGTTGGAAAGAATCAGCTTGAGCTTGTTCTGCTCGAGCGTGGATTCCAGGCAATCGAGGTCCATGCCGTGGGGCCCCACGGGAATGCCGATAAGGCGGACGGAGGGCACGTCGAACGCCTGCCAGAGGCCAGGATAGGTGGGGTTCTCGCAGGCCACCGCATCATAGGGACCCACGAGCACGCGGCGCAGCAGGTCCAGCGACTGCTGGCAGCCGTTGGTGATCAGCAACTCGTCGGAATCCACCGCGATGCCATCGCGGCGGAGGCGCGCCTGAAGGTATTGCTTAAGGGCGGGATAGCCGTCGGTCGCGCCATAGTCGAGCAGGCGGGCGCCCTCGCGGCGCATCACGGTTTCCGTGGCGCGGCGAATCAGGTCAATGGGGCAAATCTCGGGCGAGGCGTGCGTGGCCGCCAGCGAAATCATCCCGGGCTCGAGCGTGCTGGCCATCAGGCGGCCCAGGGAATCGTCCTCCTGGTCGTCAGTGAAGAGGCTGTCCCAGTAGAACTCGCTGGAGGCGCGGCGGCGCGCCGGCGACGACTGTCGCAGCGTCGCGGCGTAGCTCGACACAAACGTCCCCCGCCCGACTGTGCCCTCAATCAGGCCCTCGGCTTCAAGATCCGCATAAGCGTTGCTCACCGTGGTGCGGTGCACGCCCAGTTGCTTGGCGAGCTCGCGGCTGGGCTCCAGACGCTCGCCCACCGGCAGGGCGCCGGAAAGGATGCGCTCACGCAACTGGTCGCGAATCTGCACGTAGAGCGGCTTGTTAAGATTGGTGTCGAGTGCAATGACCATGGACGCCCCCTCACTCTCTTGATGATAGTCCACCATAGTCCAATAGCTTCCTGATGTAAAGAGCCAATCAGTCCAATCGACAATCCGGCCAATTCGCCTGCCTGGCCGGAGCCGACGGGGAGGAGAGCCAGGGGTGTGCGACCGAAAAGAATGAAACATCCCAGGCGAGCGCAGCGAAGAATCTGCATTTTGCGTCTGGTGGAGACTCCAGCCGATGCTTCGCGGCGCTGCGCATGAATGCTCCTGCCTCGCTATGTCACTCATTCCGGTAACGCCGCCCTAACGGGCGGCTCGGTCAGTCGGGCGCAGGCGCGCCCGCAGGCGCGCCCGCAGGTCGGCAGGCGCCGAGGGGTTGCACGCCACCAGAAACCACAGCGGCTCGGACTGGTTTTCGGCCAGCCGGGCCAGAGTGTCGGCCGGAGTGGACGGGTGCCGCGCCACGTTTTCCCGAACCGCCTGGTAGGGATGATGTGCCAGTTGGGCAAGAACTTCCGCGGGAGCGTTGGCATGTTCGGCCAGCGCGCGCGCCAGCAGATAATCATCCGGCGCCAGCGTGGCGGCGAGTTTCAGCAGCGTCGGTGCAGGAGTCGCAGCATCCAGCACCAGGCGGTACCGCCGGTCCCACGCCGGGCTGATTCGGTTGAGTTCCTCAGTCCGCGCCTGGATCAGCGATTGAAGCTGGCGCAGCTCCTTCTGCTTGCGCGACCGAGGAAGCTTCGCCGCCCGCAAGGATCGCAGCACCTCACGCAAGTGCTGGCGCTCTCCAAAGATCACTTGCGAGCCGCGATGAATTCTCCCTGCCGCGAACTTCATCCGCGCGTCGTCTGCCGGCATGCCCGGGACTCCCTCCGAACTCGGATGACTGAGGTATAACCGAAATTTCGGGAAAAACAAAGCGGCCAGGGTTGTCGCGACGCCACGGCGCGGCGGCGCGGCGTGAGCGTCGGCCCGCCTGCGCCGCGACCTGGCGCCGGTTGTGGTTTTAATAGGTGGCCACGGAGCTGACCACCATGTCGGAACATGTATCGCTTTCCAACCCCATCGAGACCCGCTTGCTGGAGCGCGACCCCACCGCGCTGCTGGCGGTGGACCTGCAAGCCAGGCTGATGCCCGCTATGTTCGACGCGGCCGCAACGCTGCGCAACGCGCGCACCCTGCTCCGTCTGGCGGAGGTGCTTCGCATCCCTGTCATCCTCACCGCACAATACGTGAAGGGCCTCGGTCCTGTCGTGCCGGAGGTCCTCGACGCAGCGCCTGGTGTGGCACCGTTTGAAAAAGACTGCTTCGGTTGCTTTGGCGAACCGGCGTTCTTCGACCACCTGAAGAAACATGCGCCCAGGGCGCGCACACTCATTGTCGCCGGCGTCGAAAGCCACATCTGCGTAATGCAGACTGTGCTCGGCGCGCTCCAGGCGGGCTACCTGGTGCACGCTGCCTCCGACGCCATCTGCTCGCGCACCCGCGAGAACTGGCGGATCGGCCTCGACCGCATGCGCCACGCCGGCGCCGTCATCAGTTCGACGGAGATGGCGGTTTACGAATTGCTGGGTCGAAGCGGAACGGCGGAATTCAAGGCCATGCTACCGATGTTGAAGTAGCTGCCCGTCGTCATTCTCCCTGGCTGTTCTCCCGCCTGTCACATATCCTGGAGAAACGGATTCATCTCCCTCTCCTCGCCGATGGTGGTCGGGGGGCCGTGGCCGGGGAAGACGCGCGTCGCGTCGGGAAGTTGCAGGAGTGAATCCCGGATGGATCGGATGATCTGGTCGAAGGAGCCGCCCCAGAGGTCGGTTCGCCCGATGCTCGATTGAAACAGTGTGTCGCCGCTGAAGAGAGTGTGAGTTTCGCCGGGCAGGTGCAGGCACAAACTCCCCGGCGAGTGGCCCGGCGTGTGCATCACGCGGAGCGGCTGCGCCCCGCACTGGAATGAATCGCCGTCTTTCAGGAATTGGTCCACTTCGACCGCGGCCGGCGCTTCGACGCCCAGCCACGCCGCTTGCAGGGCGAGGTTCCGGTAGAGCGGCAGGTCCCTTTCATTCATCAGCACGGCCGCTCCCGTCGCCCGCTTCAGCCCCGCGATCCCGCCCACATGGTCAATGTGCGCGTGCGTCGCCACGATGTAGCGCGCCGTCAGTTTATGCTGGCGCAGGACTTCCTGCACGCGCTCGATGTCGTCGCCGGGATCGATCACTACCGCCTCGCCCGTCTTCTCGTCGCCGAGCACCGAGCAGTTACATGCCAGCAAGCCGACCGGAAAGATCTCGTGAATCATCGCCGGCTGAAATCTTACCTCGATTGACTTCAGTTGCGCTCATTTCTATACTTGGACCCATTCGGGGTCACGCAACGAGATGAAGATCGTGGTGGTGGCGGGCGGGGCGCGCAAAGTCGGCAAGACCTCGGTCGCGGCCGGGCTGGTGCGCGCCCTGCCGCGTCTCGGCTGGACGGCGGTGAAAATCAGCACACACGCGCCGGCGGCTATCCACGGAGCCTGCGGTGCCGCAAGAGATTTCGAGCTGAGAGAAGAAACGGTGCCGGCGAACTCGACCGATACCGGTCGTTTTCTCGCCGCAGGGGCGCGGCGGGCCTTCTGGCTGCGGGCAACGCCTGCGGCTCTGCCCGCAGGGCTGGCCGCGCTCTTTCAAGCCGTTGGCGGGGCGGATCATGTGCTCCTCGAAAGCAGCAGCGCGATGGACTGGATCCGGCCGCGCTTGAGGATTTTCGTCTGCAATTCGGCGCGGCGTGCGACTAAGCCGCTGGCGAAGAGACTGCTTTTGCAGGCCGACGCCCTGGTCGAGATCGGCCCGGCCCGTCGCGCGCATCGGTCGCTTCCGGTCCGCACTTTCACGATGAGCCGCAAGGATGCCTTCCACCCCGCGCTTGCCCGTTTCGTGCGGGCGGCGCTGCGCCGGATGGGCGATTCCCAAATTCGCAGCGAGGCAAAGGAGGTTCCATGGCCGCAATGAATGAGAACGAGATTCGCGAGGCGCTTGGCAAACTACCCGGGTGGACGTACTCCGCGAACGCCATTCACAAGGAATTCAAGTTTGAGACTTTCGTGCCGGCCATGGCTTTCGTCAACCGCGTCGCGGAGGCGGCCGAGCAGGCACAGCACCATCCCGACATCACCATCCGCTACCACGTCGTTTCGATTTCGCTTTCGACCCACAGCGCGGGCGGCGTCACGGCCAAGGATTTCTCGCTTGCCGCTCAGCTCGAAGCGCTCGCACCGGCCTCTCAATAGACGCCGGACGTGCCATTTACTCTTGTGGTAAGACGCCAATCCTCGCTAGAATTCAGGGTTGCGACCATGCGAATGATCACGGTCTTCATCCAATGGATTCATCTGCTCGCCGCCGCCATCGCCGTGGGCGGCATGGCCTTCATGTTGTTAATCTTGACGCCGTCGCTGCGCGTGCTGGACGAGGAACGCCGGGCCCAGCTGGTGCGCAGTGTGGGCAGCCGCTTCCGCTGGATCAGCTGGAGTGCCATCCTGCTGTTGATTCTGACCGGCATCTACAATATTCATCTGCGAGCCTGGGCCGCCCCCTGGGGAACCTACTGGGCGCTGTTGACGCTGAAGATCGTTCTCGCCATGCTGGCTTTTGGGATCACCCTGCTCCTCACCCTCCCCATTCCGGGTCTTGACTCCTTCCGCGCCCGGCGGCAGCGGTGGCTCACCATCGCGCTCAGCATCGCGGCCATGGTGGTTCTGATATCCGCCTATCTTCGAGGAACATAACCTTTGCCTGAAACCATTCGCAGTCCACTGGCCGATTATCACGCGTCGCAGGGTGCCACGCTCGCCGAATACCGCGGCGCGATCGTGCCGGCGCGCTTTACCACCGTTGCGGAGGAGAACCGCGCCGGGCGCCGGGCCGCGGGCCTCTTCGATTTCTCATTCCGCTCGAAGATCGCCCTCACCGGCGCCGACCGCGTCCGCTTTCTGCACGGCATGGTGTCGAACGACATCAAAAAGCTCGCGCCCGGCCAGGGCTGTTACGCCGCCATGCTCAACGCGCAGGGGCACATACTCGCCGACCTGCGCGTCTACTGCGCTCCAGAGCGCTTGATTCTCGACACCGACGCCACGCTGCGCGACAAAGTTGCGGCGCTTCTCCGGCGCTACATCATCGCGGACAAAGTGATGATCGAGCCGCAGAATCTCTATGCGATCGCTTTTCAAGGCCCGCGTTCGCGCCCGCTGCTCGAAAAGACGCTGCACATCGAGTTGCCGGAGATGGGTGAGTTTGACCACTTCGCCACCAACTACGCCGGGTTCCCCGTGCGCGTGGTGCGCGCTTCGAGCACCGGCGAAGAAGGCTACGAAGTCTGGATGGCCGATAAGGCCCTGCTGCCCGTCTGGGGGGCGGCGTGTGGCCAGGCGCCTACCTACGACATGCTGCCCTGCGGCAGCGAAGCGCTGGAAACGCTGCGTATCGAGGCGGGGATTCCGCGCTACGGCCCCGACCTTGGCGAAGACACGCTTCTTCTAGAAGCAAATCTCCTCCACGCAGTCAGCTTTTCAAAGGGCTGCTACATCGGGCAGGAAAACGTGGAACGCACGCGCAGCCGCGGCCACGTCAATTGGAAACTCTCCGGGGTGATCGTCGCCGGACCCGTGCCGCCCGCGCCCGAAACCAAGCTCCTCGCCGGCGGAAAAGAAGTCGGTGAGATCACCAGTGCCTGCGTCTCGCCCGCGCTCGGCAAGACCATCGCGCTCGCCTACCTGCGCCGCGAAGCTGCTGAGCCCGGCACGCGCCTCACCCTCGCCTCCGGCGTGCCGGCGGAGGTCAGCGCGCTTCCCTTCTATGCAAAGCCCGACACTCGAGATTAGAGATTCGAAACTCGGCGGCCCAACCCGAATGTCGAGTTTCTACTTGCTTCCGAACACCGCAGCCTTGAACGTGCCGCGTTCTTTCATGATTTTCTTCTGCAGCATGAGGATGGCGTGGAGGAGTTGTTCGGGGCGGGGCGGGCAACCGGGTACATATACGTCAACAGGTATATATTGATTAACTCCCTGGACGATGGCGTAATTGTTAAAGACGCCTCCCGACGTGGCGCAGGCGCCCATCGAAATCACCCACTTGGGTTCAGGCATCTGCTCGTAGAGGCGGCGGATGACGGGCGCCATCTTCTGTGAAACTCGCCCGGCGACAATCATCAGGTCGGCTTGCCGGGGCGAACCGCGAAAGACTTCTGCACCGAAGCGCGAAATGTCGAATCGCGAGGCGCTGGTCGACATCATCTCGATCGCGCAACAGGCCAGGCCGAACGACATCGGCCAGAGCGAGGACTTGCGCGCCCAGTTCACCGCCTGGTCGAGCCGGGTGAAGATGAGCCCTTCGAAGCCGCCGCTTTCGCCGGATTGAATTTGGGGTTCGCCCATCACGACTGATTATCGCACGCCGCTCTCAAAAGTTTCAACCGGGCGCTGCAGCCGCGCCCTCTAAGCGCCGCCCGTCCCTTGCTGCGGCGGTCAGCGACCGCTGCCAGAGAACCGCTGGCGCTACGGGTGGAGCAGAATCTTGCCGAAGAAATTCCGGCTTTCCATCTTCTCCTGAGCGGCGCGGGCCTCGGCGAGCGGGAAGACGGAATCAATAACTGGCTTGAGCCGCCGCTGGCCGATGAACTTCAGCGCCGCGAGAAGTTCCGCCTTGCTGCCCATGAAGGAACCGAGAATCGAGCGCTGCCGCCCGTAGAGAAGCTGCAGGTTCAGTTTCACTTCCGGCCCGGTCGTGGTGCCGCAGGTTACCAGCCGCCCGTAAGTGGCAAGCGACTCGAAGCAGTCCTCCCACACCGCCGCGCCCACGTGTTCGAAGACCACGTCCACGCCGCGCTTACCCGTGAGGCGTTGCACTTCTTCCGAGATCTTCTGCTTGCTGTGATGGATCAGTTCGTCCGCGCCCAGTTCGCGCGCCTTCTCCAGTTTCCAATCCGCGCCCGCCGTGGCGATGACGCGCGCGCCCACCAGCTTGCAGATTTGCACCGCCGCCATGCCCACGCCCGAACCGGCGCCGATCACCAGCACGTCTTCGCCCGGCTTCAGACGCGCGCGCGTAAACAGCATGTGCCAGGCGGTCACAAAGACCAGCGGCACGGCCGCCGCCTCGTCAAAGTCCAGGTCGCCGGGAATGGGAATGACGTTTATCTCCGGCGACTTCACCAGCTCGGCGTACCCGCCGTCGACCATCAAGCCGAAAATCGTGAAGCTGCGGCAGGCGCTGTCGAGTCCCTGAAAGCACTGCTCGCACTGGCCGCAACTGATGCCGGGCGAGAGCAGCACGCGGTCGCCGGGTTTGAAGCGAGTGACCAACGCGCCCACGTCGGCCACTTCGCCCGCGATGTCCGCACCCACAATGTGCGGCATGGGCAGTTGCCAGCGGCGCACACCCATCCTCAGCCAGAGGTCGAGATGATTCAGCGCGCAGGCCTTAACCCGCACCAGCACTTCGTTGGCCCTGATCTTCGGGTCGGGCGCGTCCTCGTACTTCAGGACGTCCGGGCCGCCGTGCTCGTGAAATCGAACCGCCCTCATGGAATGGCTCCCGTAATATATTTTATATAGGATATCTACGTCATCATCTATAAAACACCCGAAATAGCACAGCTTAAGCGCGGAAATCTGCAGAAATTCAGGATGCTGTTTCCTTTGTTTTCATCAACATCGTGGCTTCGTTCCTTGAGATTAAAATTGTGAGTTTCCCGTTTTCCGTGCCCTTCGACCACATACAATCCTCGGAGAAATGCAGTTCCATAGGAAGCAATACATAACCGGATGAATGATAAGATTCGAAGAACAAATCACCGTCTCCATCATCTAGCCTATCACTCTGGACTGCCGGTGTCAAGCCGGGCACGGCGGCGGGCGCTGTCAACGGTTCGTGTTGAAACTCGGTAAGGCATCTCCGGTTAAGC
>CAZHKT010000052.1:0-23634 GCA_964533045.1 uncultured Acidobacteriota bacterium
ATCAGCCGGTCCAGGCGCGCGTCGGGGACGTGAACCACCCCTACATGCGCCTCCGGACGCCCGCTCGCGAGGCCGCTGCCGTGCGAGTGCGTCAAAGTGCGAAACAGGGTCGTTTTCCCCGATTGTCCGAGACCTACAATTCCAATTTTGAGCAAACCGCCTCCCGGCGAGTGGTCCAGGATGAAGAAAATGAATGCGGCCCAACGATAGTAGCACAGGCCGCAACTCCCCCGCCTCGCCGACAGGCGCAGGGACCGGGGGGCGGGCGGTTTGAGTTGAATTGCGCGCCGCAAACCGCTAGGATTGGTTCAAAGGGGGAACTACCATGCGGGGTCTGCTGGTGACAGGGCTGGTCGTTGTATTCTCTAGCGCGGGATTCGGGTTGCACGCCCAGCAATCTGTGCCACGGGCTCATCCGTCCAATCCCTACCTTTATGCGCAAGGCTGGACCGGGTATGGGTATCCCGGAATGGGCGGGCACGGATTCACCCCTTATTACAGCTCGCCGCACTTCCCTTACCTCTACTTCTACGGACAATATGCGCACGAGGCGGAGGAATCGCGCCGCGCCGCCGATGAGTACGAAGCCTCGCTCGCTCGCGAAGGCAAACTGACCGGCCCGGCCCCAGTCGGGGCATTCTCCACCGATTACCTGCCCCGGTCGCCACTCCGGCAGAAGCTCACGCTCGATGGCCAGCCGGTAACGCCCTCGCCCAGCGGCGCGCCGCTGGTGATCAGTTCGGGCGACCACACGGTTACGATTTCGAGGTGAGTCAGGGCTCATTCGATTGCTTCGAGGAGTGCACCGTTGATCGCCTTACGAAACACGGACATTTCTCGCGGTTGATTGGGTAGAATAAGCAGGCAGGGCAAACGCAAGAATCTAACGGAGCCGTTGAGGCAGACAGCCGTGCCGCGCCGGCTGCCCTTACGGCACAGGACCCGACGACATGAGCAATGAGGCCCCTCCGACACGACCGCAGTGGGATGAACAGCTTGTGTTGCGCTGGCTGGTGGAAGGAACCGCTGCCGAAACGGGGGAAAACTTCTTCGCTGCCCTGGTGAAGAATCTCGCCGAGGCCCTGGGAGTCCACGGCGCCTGGGCGACCGAGTACTTCCCCGAAATCCGCCAACTCCGAGCCTTCGCATTCTGGCTGGGAGGGGAGTTCGTGCAAGATTACCACTACGCGATTGACGACACTCCTTGCGCCCCAGTCGTCGAGGACAACCGCCTGGTTCACATCCCCGACCAAGCGATCAAGCTCTACCCGCGCGACCTCGATTTGAAGGCGGCCTGCGCTCTCAGCTACCTGGGGATCCCGCTAACCGACACCGACGGGCGAGTCCTGGGCCATCTGGCCGTGCTCGACAATAAGCCAATGCCCCCGGATCCCCGGACATTGACCTTGCTCAGGATCTTCGCGGCTCGCGCCGCTGCCGAACTTCGCCGGTTGCGCGCTGAATCCGAACTCCGCGAACGCGAGGAGAAGCTCACGCGCCTGGTCGATAGTGCACCCGACGCCATCCTGGAGCTCGACTCAAACCTGCGCGTGACGATGATGAATCCCGCCGCGGAGACAGTCTTCCTGTGCAGGGCGAATGCGAAACTCGGCTCACCCCTGGATAGCCTGCTCGCCCCGGAGAGCCGCGAAACCCTAAGAAAGATGATCCGGGACTTTGATGCTCACCCCAATGGCCGGCAATTCTTCTGGATTCCCACGGGCTTGACAGCGTTGCGAGCCGATCAGCATCCTTTTCCAGTTGAAGCGACGCTTTCCCGGTATGAAGTGCGCCGGGAGCGCCGTTTTTCCCTGATCTTCCGTGATGCAACGGAGCGGCAGGAAGCCGAGCGGCGCGTCCTCGAACTGACGAGAGAGGCAGAAAGCCTTCGGGAGGAAGTCCGGGAGCTTCATGGGCCGGACGACATAATTGGGCAAAGTCCCGCCTTCCTCCAGGTTTTAAAGGACCTGCAAATCGTGGCCCAAACAGATGCAACAGTGTTGATTCAGGGCGAGACCGGCACCGGCAAGGAGATCATTGCGAAGGCCATCCATCGCGCCAGCCGCCGTTGCAATAAGCCTTTAGTCAAAGTGAACTGCGCGGCGATTCCCGCAACGCTCATCGAAAGCGAATTCTTCGGCCACGAACAAGGAGCTTTTACCGGGGCCACGCGGAAGCGGGAAGGCCGGTTCGCGGTGGCCGACCAAGGAACCCTCTTCCTCGACGAGGTAGGTGAACTCCCCCTCGATTTGCAGGCGAAATTGCTTCGCGTGCTTCAGGAAGGCGAATTCGAACCGGTCGGTTCTTCGAAGTCGCAGAAGGCGAACGTTCGGGTGATTGCCGCCACCAATCGTGACCTGCGACGTGAAATTCGGGAAGGGCGTTTCCGCGAGGACCTCTTTTATCGCCTGAACGTATTCCCCCTCCATCTGCCCGCCCTCCGGGACCGGCTGGAGGACATCGAACCCCTCGCTCGAGCCTTTGTCGCCCGTTGCGCTCAGCGCTTCGGCCGCCGCGTCGGGCCGCTTTCCCCGGAGGCCCTCCGCCAACTTAAGGCATACGACTGGCCAGGCAACATTCGCGAATTGCAGAATGTCATCGAACGCGCCGTGATCATCTCGCCTGACGGGATGTTGAATCTGGACCGTGTTCTTCCCACTGATGAATCGGGCCGGGGAGCCAGAGGGGGTAGCGACACTCCGAGCCAGATCCGCACGGTTCAGGAAATGCGCGAGCTGGAGCGAGGCAATATTCTCGCCGCGCTCGAAGCCTCAGGCTGGCGAATCAGTGGAACCTCCGGGGCGGCTCAAATGCTTGGACTGAGTCCTTCCACACTGAGTTCCCGCATGAAGGCCTTGGGTATCCAGCGGCCACGTTGATTTCACAACTTTGGCCAATCGCCGCCCCACGCGCTTTCGTCACGATACCTCGCTAGTCACGAATCCCCGCGACCCATGTCTAGGGGGACCCGATTCAGACTCCCTTTGTTTTGTTGGACTTATCCCTTAGGGACGGTTTGGCATGCCGATTGCCATTATCAAACTCGCAGGGCAGAACACAACACCTAAGGAGATAACAAACATGAAGATCGAAACCACTTCAACGATGAACGGCCTGAACATTCGGCAGCTCTACGAGACCCTCGACGCCATCAAGGCGAAGCCGGAACTGGCACGCTTCCAGTTTCACGCTCACAATCGCTGGGTGAGCGGCGGCGTCAACGAGACGCGCATCTCCGACTTCCATGGCACGTGCCAATTGCACCAGCACAAGCAGCAGTTCGTGTTTCGGGCGGACGAGCCGCCTGTCCTGCTCGGCCAGGACAGCGGCGCGAATCCCGTAGAGTACCTACTGACGGCGCTGGCGGGCTGCCTGATGACTTCCCTGATTGTCCACGCCGCGGCGCGCGGCATTCGGATCGACGAAGTCGAACAGAAGCTCGAAGGAGATATCGACTTGCGGGGCTTCCTCGGCCTTTCGGACAAGGTCCGAAACGGATACGAGGCCATCCGCGTGACCTTCAGGGTGAAGGCCGACGTTTCAGAGGATCAGCTTGAGGAACTGGTGAATCTGGCCCCTCGGTTTTCGCCGGTGTACAACACCATCACGCAAGGAGTGCCAGTGAAGGTCACCGTAGAGAACGCCGCCGCCAAGGGCGCATAACACACGCGCATTGCCGTCTTTCGTGGCTGGCTCCAGATCCCCGCGGGCCAGCCACATTTCTTCCACGCCCGGGCTTAAACACCACACTAAAGGAAACTCGTGGCCTCGCCTGCGGGTTTTCAGTAGAATGTCGGTTCGGAGGAGCGCCGAAGCATGGTGGGCGGTACAGGATTCGAACCTGTGACTTCTACCGTGTGAGGATAGCACTCTACCGCTGAGTTAACCGCCCGGAGATTTCAAGATAGCAAATTATCGCCGCGCGGTCTACTCTGCGTCGCAGAAGCGGCAGGACGACGGTGAGCAGCGGTGGGGACACCACCGCTCCAGCTCGGGGAAAGATGAAACCCACGGAAGTAAAGAACCAGGCACCGGTTTCAACCGAAGCTTTGGCGCGGCTTCAGGAATCCATCCAGGGCGTCATCCGCGGCAAGGACGAAGTTGTTCAACTGGCGCTGGTCACCCTCTTCGCCCGCGGCCACCTGCTCATTGAGGACGTCCCCGGCGTGGGCAAGACCACGCTGGCCCATTCCCTGGCGCGCTCGTTCAACTGCAGTTTTCAGCGAATTCAGTTCACCTCCGACATGCTGCCCTCGGACGTGATCGGCGTGAGCATCTTCAGCCAGCAGTCGCAGCGCTTCGAATTCCGCCCCGGGCCGATCTTCGCCAACATCGTGCTCGCCGACGAAATCAACCGCACCACGCCCAAGACGCAAAGCGCGCTGCTGGAAGCCATGAACGAGCACCAGGTCACCGCCGACAATCGAACCTACCCGCTGCCGCAGCCTTTCATGGTGATTGCGACGCAGAATCCTATCGAGCACCACGGCACCTATCCGCTGCCCGAGTCCCAACTCGACCGCTTCCTGATGCGGCTCAAGATGGGCTACCCGTCCGCGGCGAGTGAAAAGGAGATCCTGCGCAACTTCGCTGACTCCGACCCGCTAGCGGAGGTGAGTGCCGTCATGACCGCCGACGAGGTTGCGGAAATCCAGCAGGCGGTGCGCCGTGTGCGCGTCGACGAGCAGCTGGTCAATTATGCCCTGGCCATCGTCGAAAAGACCCGACAGCACGAATTTCTTAGCTTGGGGGTCAGCCCGCGCGGCTCGATGATGCTCTATCGCGCGGCGCAGGCGCTGGCGCTGGTCGAAGGCCGCAACTTCTGCATCCCCGACGATTTCAAGCGGCTGGCGCTGCCCGTCCTCGCCCACCGCTCCATCGTCAGCTCTCGCTATATTTCCACGCTCAAAAAGGGCGACCAGGCCGAAGCGATTCTGCGCGAAATCGTGGACTCGACGCCCGTCCCACTGTGACTTTGGATTTTGGAAAACAACCGGCGGGAGTGTCTTTTCTGTTCCCGGTCCCCTGTTCACGTTTGATTTTCTCCTTCCCGTCTCCGGCCTCCGCTAGAATACTCCCCGCATGTCCACCATTCCCCATCGCCCCGCCGGTGGCCTGAAGGAATCCTTCTGGGACCTCGTGCGCTATCAACTCGCCCACCTCGACCGCGCCGCGTGGCGGCGGTTCTTCCTGGCACTCTTCACACTGGGGTTTGCATTTTTCCTCGCGCTCTACTCGGCCCTGCTGCGTGAAACGGGGCGCTGGCGCTGGTCGTTCTGGTCGGCAGTCGCCTCGCTGGTCTTGGCGGGCTACGTCGCAGTCAAAGTCGTGCCCTATCTGGCACGGCGCACGGCGCTCGAGCGCTGGATGATCAGGGTCGAGTTCGAGTTCACCCGCGAAGGCATGGTATACCTGGGCCTCATCGGCGTGATCGCCATCGCCGCGCTCAACACGGGCAACAACCTTCTCTTCATCATTCTGGCCAGTCTGCTGGCCGGGATTCTGGTTTCCGGCATCCTCTCGCACCTGGTTCTGACAAATCTCGAACTCGAATTCGTGCTCCCGGACCACATCTTCGCCGAGCAGGCGATGATCTCGCGTGTGACGCTGGCCAACCACAAATGGGTCTTCCCTTCTTTTTCTGTGCTGGTGGAAGGGAAGCGGGAGGCACGCAAGAAAGGCGAGCCCCTGCGGGAAGAACGCACGAAGCAGATTCTCGACCAGGCGGTGTACGTGCCGTACATTCCCCGGCGCTCCAACGTCACCCAGCACGTGGAGATGACCTTTCCGCGTCGGGGCCGGTACACGCAGGAGGGATTTCGCGTCAGCACCAAGTTTCCCTTCGGCTTCCTCAAGAAATCGCGGGTGGTCGCGCTCACCCGTGAAATCCTTGTGCTGCCCAGCATTAGGCCCACCGAGGAGTTTTACGAAATCCTGCCGCTGATTTCAGGTGAAGTCGAAAGCCATTTCAAAGGCCGCGGTGTTGACCTTTACGCCATTCGCGATTACCAGGAAGGCGACACCTCGCGCCACGTGGACTGGAAGGCCAGCGCCAAGGCTCAACAGCTCAAAGTGCGCGAGTTCACGCGCGAGGACGAGCGCCGCGTGGTACTGATCTTTGATCCTCGCCTGCCGCGCGGCGACGCGAAGTCGCTGGAGCAATTCGAAAAAGGCGTCAACTTCTGCGCCTGCCTGGCCTGGCATTTTTACGAAATCAATGCGCAACTGAAGTTCGTGTGCGGCGAGCTGGAAACGCCGATGACGGCGGCCGGCGATATCATCTATCCCGCGCTGGAAGCGCTGGCGCTGGTCGAACCCAGGACGGGCCAAGCCGATCCGCGCCATCATCGGCTGGAACGCGTGGCGACGGCAGCGCGCGGCTTCAACATCATCGTCACGGCCCAGCCGCGGGGGTCCGTGCCCACGCACCTGTGGGGCACGTCGTATTTGGTCTTCATGGATTCGCTCTAGCGGCGGCGTCCTCAACCACGCCCGTCCGGCGGGAGGGCGGCGCGCGACGGCGGGGACAGCGCCGCTGCCGACCGTAAGGCATCTTGCCGCAGAATGCGGCACGGGTTAGACTCAACAGCCATCTCCCGAAGGGGATCGACAACGTGAATCGGAGAAACTTTTTATTTTCCACGCTGGGGCTCGCCGCGGCCAGCCGAATGCCTCTCTGGGCCGCCGCGCCGGCTATGAAGATCACCAAGATCGAGACGATCTACTGGGACAAGCCCGACGCTTCCGGCTTCCAGCCGCACTGGTGCTGGGTGCGAATTCACACCGACGCGGGATTCACCGGCCTGGGCGAGACCTATCCGCGTGGCGAAGTGGAGACGTCCGTCCTGCATTCCTCCGCGGTGCGCGCCATGCTGGGCAAGGACCCGCGCGATATTGACTCGCTCTGGTCGGAACTCTACTGGCGGTTTGATTTTCAGGTGACGGGCGGGGCGGAAATGCGGGCGCTGTCGGCGCTCGATCTGGCGCTGTGGGATCTGCTGGGCCATTCGCTCAACACGCCTGTCTATCGCCTGATCGGAGGAAAGTCGAATCCGCAGATTCGCCTCTACAACACCTGCTTCGGCCTGCGCTACGACTTCAACAAGGAACCGGAAAAGATCATGCAGGAACTGATCGAGCGCTACGGCGTGCGCGGCATCAAGATCTGGCCGTTCGACGAAGCGGGTTTGAAACATAAGGGCGAGTACATTACGCAAGAAGAAATCGACAGCGCGCTCGCGCCCGTGCGCAAGCTACGCGACGCTTACGGCGGATCCATCGAAATCATGATGGAGTTCCACAGCTACTGGAATCTGACAGCGGCCATCCGCATCGCCCGTGCCCTCGAACCCTACCAGCCCGTCTGGCTGGAAGACATGCTGATGCCGGGAAACTTTACGCAGTACGCCGAACTGGCGCGCGCCACGTCCGTTCCGCTGATCATCGGCGAGCGCATGGCGGGACGCTACCAGTTCGAGCAGCTGATGGAATCGCGCGCCGCCAAATTTATCGAATTCGACCTGACGTGGTGCGGCGGACTCTCCGAGGCTCGCAAGATCCAGACTATGGCCGAGGCGCGGCAGTTGCCCATCGCGCCGCATACGGCGGGCGGGCCGCTGCTCTTCTATTCCACCACGCATTTGACAACGGCCGCGACCAACGTCTGGATCCAGGAAAGCGTGCAGCGCTTTTACGAAGCGGACTGGCCGCTATTCCTCGAGAACCCGCTCACTCCCAAAAACGGCGCCGTCGAAGCGCCAGACCTTCCCGGTTTTGGCATGGTGATCAAGCCGGAGATTTGGAAGCACCCGGGCGCGGTGATCCGGGTTTCCGCCTAAAAGCAATCCCACGGCCGTTTTGCATGGCAGCGTCGTGAATCGGTCCCGGGCGCTCCGCCGGGAGCATGGGTCACGAAGAAGGCAATGCGATGAGTTTCGTCCCGCACCTCCGGAAGGCATTGCGGTTCGATCGCAACGAGTTCTCCGGAGCTTTCGGTGACATCGGTACAGACTTTCCTCTGATAGTCGGCATGATCCTGGTAGCGGGGCTGGACCCGGCCAGTGTACTGATCATGTTCGGGGGTATGCAACTTTTCTCCGGCATCATTTACGGCTTGCCCATGCCGGTGCAGCCTCTGAAGGCGATGGCCGTTCTGGTGATCACCCAGAAGCTGAGCGCCAGGGTGCTTTACGGGGGAGGCCTCGCCATTGGCGTCGCGATGATGATTTTGGCGGTCACCGGATTGCTGGACTGGCTGGCGCGCGTCGTTCCCAAATGTGTGGTGCGCGGCATCCAGCTCGGGCTGGGGATCCAACTGGGCTCGCTGGCGCTGAAGGACTACATCCCTTCGAATGGTCTGCCGGGCTGGCTGCTGGCTTTGGCCAGTTTTGGCGTGGCGATTGCACTGCTTGGAAACCGGAGGTTTCCCCCTGCGCCCATCATCATCCTGCTGGGGTTGGTTTATGCTTTCGCCCTGAACCTGGACATTCCGCTCCTGCGCGACAGCATCGGCCTGAGTGTTCCCCGGTGGCACATGCCCGGGGCCTCCGACGTGTGGACGGGGTTTGTGCTCCTCGCCCTCCCCCAAATCCCGTTGTCTTTGGGAAACTCCATCCTGGCGACCCGGCAAATTGCCGCCGACTATTTCCCCGACCGTCCCTTGTCGGTGCGCAAGATTGGCATGACGTACTCTTTGATGAACCTCATCAACCCCCTGGGCGGAGGGATCCCGACGTGTCACGGCTCCGGCGGCCTCGCGGGCCACTATGCATTCGGCGCGCGGACCGGAGGGTCAGTGGTTCTCTACGGCCTGCTCTACCTCTTTCTGGGCATCTTCCTCAGCGGGGGCTTTCGGCTGGCGGTGGATCTTTTTCCACGCCCGGTGCTGGGCGTCATTCTGCTATTCGAGGGTCTGGGCTTGATGAAGCTCATGGCCGACATGGCCGCGTCCCCGAAGGAGTTCGCCATAGCCCTCATGGTCGGCCTCCTTGCCTTCGGGCTCCCCTATGGATATGTGATCGGATTGGTCGTCGGAGTCGTCCTGGCCTACCTGCCGGAACCCTCAAATCCATAGACTCTTCCCTTTTCTCCCCGCAGGCGTCATTGGGGGGCGTCCTATTCCGCCTACCTTTGGGGCTGCACGTCAAAGGTCAGTGTCGAGAAGACGGAATACCAGTCGGCCTCGGAATCGCCTCCGGCGGGGACCATGTGCTGGACGCGAATGAACCACGGCCCGGCGCGCTGGAGGACTATGGCGGCGCGGCCGCCGGAATCCGTCCGGGTCTGGATGGGATAATGATGGCTCGTCGTGCCGGGATAACCGGCCACTACGCGCGCGTTGGCCAGTGGCTGCCCTTCGTAGAACACCAGAACCTCAATTCGATCCCAGGCGTGGTAGGCGCAAGGGCTTTCTTCCGGTTGGATCTCCAGCAGCAGGCCCTCCGTCAAGAGCGAAGTTCGGTCCTCGCCCTCGCCCACGCAAAGCACCGTCTTGGCGATCTTCCGGTAGCGCTCGCGGCCCGGGGTGCCGGCCTTCCCCTGCTGCTGGCGCAAACGAAGAATGCGAGTCTGGCCTTCTTCGCGCAGGTACGCATCAAATTCTTCGGCAGTCATCTGCAGCAGGCGGGGCTTGGTTTCAAACGAGAGGATCAGGTCGCCCTGCAACTCCGGCGTGACTTCGGCGGCGAGAAACGGACCGTCCACGTGATAGTCGGCGACCTTGCGGACCCGCGCGCTATCATGCGCGGTGAAGCGAACGACGCGGTCCGGGGTCACGGCGGCTTCGCTGGCCGGAAAATTCATTCCTGTCGCCACGCGCACCCTGACGGTCGCGCCCTGGCGAGGCCGGAAGGCGGAGGGCACGACCCACGTGTCGTGCGCTGGAAGGCCCGCCGCCAGCAGAAGTGAGAGCAGGAACCCTGAAAGGCGCACGGAGAGAACTGGCCTATCCACTCTGTTTTTCCATGAGTTCGGACCGAAACTCCACCTTGTAAATCTCGATCAAGGTGAACAGCACCGCAATCATCAGCGGGCCGAGCACAAATCCCAGGAATCCGAACGCGCCCACGCCGCCCATCACGCCCACAAAAACCCAGAGCGTCGGGATCTGCGCGCGGCGGCGAATGAGCAGCGGCTTGATAAAGTTATCGATTGAACCAACCACGACCGCGCACAGGAGAAAGAGCAGCGCGCCGCGCAGCCAGTGACCGGTCAGTAAGTAATAGATCATCACCGGACCCCAGACCAGCGCCGTGCCCACCAGCGGGACCAGCGAGAGGACCGCCATCACCGCGCCCCACAGCAGCGGTGAGGGCAGGCCGAATCCCAGGAACACCAGTCCGCCGGCAATCCCCTGAAGCAGCGCGGTCATCAGATTCCCTTCGAAGGTGGCGTGCGTAATCTCGATGAACTTGGCGATGATCTGATCCTCGTGCTCGCGGCGCAGGGGACTCAGGCGGCGGAGTTCGGCCATCGCGGCGGGACCGTTCAAGAACAGGTAATAGGTCCCGACCATCATCACCACGAAATTGAAAAGGAAGCTGGCAAATCCCGAAAACACGCTGGAACTGTGACGCACGAGAAACTGGCTGACGGTCTCGACCGCTTTCACGGCGATGCCGCGCAGGTCGGGCTCGGGCAGGCCGAGCGTCGCCAGGCGGCCGCGCAGCCATTCGTAAGCCGCCGACTGCGTGAGCGTTTCCAGACTCGGAAGGCTTCCGGTTCGTAACTTGTCCTGGACGTAGCGGTAGGCCTCGACCGACTCTCCGGCGAGCAGAACCAGCAGCACAATCACCGGCAGGATGATGGCCACCGTAATCAGGACGCAGGCCAGCGCGCTGGCCAGCTCCGGCCGCTTCCACCGCTTCGCCAGGCTGTGGTAAACGGGATAGAAGACCGTGGCCAGAATCGCCGCCCAGATAATCGCCACCAGGAACGGTTGCACGATCCGAAACACATAGTACGCCACGATCGCAAAGACCGCGACGAAGGCAGCGCGCGCGTAGGTGACTCGTTCCATGGATGCTCCAGGGGCAGCATGGTACTCAAAAGATCCCCGCGGCACAATGCGCGATTGCGCCGTCAGCATCAAGGCTAAGGATTCATTCCTACCTTTGAGCCTTGCCGGTGAGAATCCATTCCAATTGAATTTCGACCTGGCTGCCCTCGCCCATCGTTACCGGCTTCCCGTCCGATTCGTAACGCCGGAGAAATTCCGGGTCCTGATAGGCGCCGCTTTCGATGCGGTCCCACGCGAAGGCCTTGTATTCGCCGGGGGCAAGGCCTTTCAGGACAAAGCGGCCATCCTGATCGGTCGTGGCAGCTTTGAAGAGGTGAAGCTGCGGGCGCTTGCTGATCTCCGGAACGACAGCCACCGTCACCCCCGAAACGGGACGCCCCTGGTCATTCATGACGGTGCCCTGCACCGTACCGCCTTTACAGTTCACCTGAATCTCCAGCGAGCCCGCCACCCGGCCGCCCGCCACGTGAATGCCGGCGGCCAGGACGTCCTCGCCTCCCGCCGTCGCTGATTGGACGTAGCAATCCGCCGGCAGCCCCATGAGGCGAATGCCATAGTTACCGTCCGCGACATTCTTCAGAAGGAAGCGGTGGTCTGGCTTCCACTCTTGCGACGCCCCGGTGGCAATGAAGGATTCCTCCTGCGGCCTCAGGAATATGCGCAGGTCGCGAGACGGATCGAGGGCTGCTCCTGCTTCCCATCGCACTTGCCCCGGAATGTCCACCCCCCGACTCAGCGGAACCAGCAGGCCGTCCATGTCGCTCGGTCCCACTTCGATCGGCAATCGCGCCTGCAGCATTTCTCCTTCTCCGAACGAGCTGGCGGAGAGGACGTAGGATCCCGGCGGCACCCCGCGCAGGTCAAACTCTCCCTGACCGCCTTGGAGGCTGGCCTGAGCCAGGGGCGCGAAGAATCCAACCCGCGAGCCTCGCGGCAGGATCATCACCATGCCGCCGGCGGCTCCCCTGCCCGTCGCAGCATTCACGATCCTGCCTCGAATTCGAACCGTGCGGGTCGAAAGGATGGCAATATCCGTCCCCGAAGCCTCCTCGCCGGGGCGAAGTTCGATGGGGGAGGCGCTGCCGGGATCATTCGTGCCTGGATAATAGGTCGGCGCATAACCGGTTTCTTCGCTGGACGCGCCGCCGACCTGCGCGGGGGTCCCGGCGAGGGCGGGCCGCGCCCAGGTTTCCATGACCACATTGACGAGGTAGCTTCCAGCCGGGAGGCCGAAGAGCCGGTACTCCCCCAGGTCATTGGTCCGGCTGTAGCCGGCGGGTTGCAACTGTCTTCGCCCCTCGTTGTAGGCAGCCCGCAAGGCCGTCACGTGGGCGTTCATCACGGGCTCGCCGTCCTCGTCGAACACGCGCCCGCTGATGACTGCGGCGGGCATCATGGCAACCCGGATATCGCGCACCGTCTGACCCGCGCTGATGCTCAGCACCGTCTGAGCGTGACGCTCACCCGATCCTCCCCCGCCCCAGCGCGCGAACCCGTTGCGGTCCGCAATCAGACGATAGCGGCCGGGCTCAATATGGGTGAGCAGGAAGCGGCCGGCGGCGTCGGTCAGCGCGCCGGAAGACCTCCCGGGACCGTCGGCTCGTTCCAATGTCACCCAGGCTTTCTTCAGCGGCTCCTGCGTATCGGCGCGCGCGACGACGCCTTCCACGGCGCCGGTGGCGGTGGGCGGTGGTGGCGGCGTGGTCTGGCAAAGAGCGGTTGGAACCAACACGAACAGAAGCAGCGCGCGGAGGGCCGGATGCATGGTGAACCTCCAGAGTTGATGGAAGGTATTCTATCCCGTGGGAACGGCGAATCAACCGGCGCGCGGGCCGGCGCGCCGGACTTGGGGCGGAGCATCGGCGTAGCTCTCGAAGTTCTTGGCGAAGCGCTGGGCGAGTTCGCGCGCCTTGGCGTCGTAAGCCGCTGTGTCGCTCCATAGCCCGCGCGGCTTGAGAACTTCCATCGGAATGCCTGGCACTTCGCGCGGCACGTGCACGCCGAAGATGGGATCGGGATCGTACTGCACGCTGGCCAGCTGCCCCCCCAGCGCGGCGCGAATCATGGCGCGCGTGTAGGCGATCGGGATGCGCTTTCCGACACCGTACGGCCCGCCCGTCCAGCCCGTGTTCACCAGCCAGCACGCGGTGCCATGTCGGGCGATGCGCTCACCCAGCATGGCGGCGTAGACCGTCGGGTGCCGCGTCTTGAACGGCGCGCCGAAGCAGGCGCTGAACGTGGCCGAAGGCTCGCTGCCCATGCCCTTCTCCGTCCCCGCCACCTTGGCCGTGTAGCCCGAGAGATAGTGATACATGGCCTGCTCGGGCGTCAGCTGGCTGATGGGCGGCATGACACCGAAGGCGTCGCAGGTCAACATGACGATGTGGCTTGGATGTCCGGCGAAGCGGGCGGCCGGCCCGCCGTCGAAGTGCGGCAGCGGGTAAGCGGCGCGCGTGTTCTCGGTCAGCGAATCGTCATCGAGATTGATCAGGCGCGTGGCAGTATCGAGCGTGACGTTCTCGAGCACGGTGCCGAAGCGGCGCGTGCAGGCGTAAATCTGCGGCTCGGCTTCGGGCGACAAGCGAATGACTTTGGCGTAGCAGCCGCCCTCGAAATTGAAGACGCCGCGGTCGCTCCAGCCGTGCTCGTCGTCGCCGATCAGGGTCCGCTCGGGATCGGCCGAAAGCGTGGTTTTGCCCGTCCCCGACAGCCCGAAGAAAATCGCCACGTCGCCCGCCGCGCCCACCTGGGCCGAGCAGTGCATGGGCAGCACGTTCACCTGCGGCATCAGGTAGTTCATCACCGAGAAGATCGTCTTCTTGATTTCGCCGGCGTAGCTCGTGCCGCCGATGATGGCCAGCCGGCGGCCGAGGTTGAGAATAATGAACGCCTCGGAGTTCGTGCCGTCCAGGCGGGGCACGGCGTGGAACTGCGGGACATCCATGACCGTGAATTCGGGCACATGATCCTCAATCTTTTCCGCCTCCGGCCGCAAGAACATCGTGCGCGCAAACAAGCTGTGCCAGGCCGTGCCGGTGATGATGCGCAGCGGCACGCGATAGGCAGGGTCGGCGCCCGCGAAGCAATCCTGCACATAGAGATCCTTCATTTGCAGGTAGGCCAGCAGGCGATGATAGAGCATGTCGAATTTGGCGGGATCAAAGGGCCGGTTGACCTTGCCCCACCAGACCTGGTGCTCGCTCGTTGCCTCGCGCACGATGAATTTATCGTTGGGCGAGCGGCCGGTGTGGTGGCCGGTGGTCACCGAAATCGGGCCTTCATGGCAGAGCAGGCCCTCGCGCCGGCGAACCACGTGCTCGTAGAGCGCCGCCGTGGGAAGATTCCAGAAGACGTCGTTTACGTTGTGAATGCCATGCTGCTCAATGCCGTGCTTGCCCGACCGCGTGCCGATTTCCTGCATGGTCTCTCCCTCCTCGCGCCGGCCGCCAAGGCCCGTGACAGTTTCCCCCTCGGATAGGAGTGGCGCCCAACCCTCCGCGGGTCGTTCTACAAGTCCTGTTGAGTCCGAAAGGTTACCCCTGACCGACTGTATGACGGTGCACGCAGGACTGCCTCCCACCGCCAGCCCGGGGGACGGCCTAAACAGTCGAGTGCAAGCGATGGAGCGGGGGACGGGGATCGAACCCGCGACGTCCAGCTTGGGAAGCTGGCATTCTACCGCTGAATTACCCCCGCTCTACGGACACACCTCAGCGTAAACGAGCCGGAAGAAGTTTTCAAGGGGTGGCTGCCGGGGCCCGCGGCCTTCGAGCTGCCGGCGCGCCGAAGTCGCAGCGCCATGCCCGCGCAGCAAAGGGCCCCTGTCGGCCTCAGGCGCGCAGCGTCACGCTCAGGCTGCGCTCCGGTGCCACTTCCAATTCCTGCGCGAACTCCATTCGCACGCGGGTCCCTTCTGTTTTCACCGCCGTTTCGATCGTCTCGTCGCCCCATTGCACGGCGGCGCGCGTCTTACCCGGGGCGTTGAGCACCAGACTGGCGAGCGCGCAATGGCCCTCCGCGGCGCGGATTTCGGCGCGATGGACGGCGGCGGAAGCGGAGAGCGCGAAGCTTCCCCAGCCCGACGGCAGCGTCCAGAAGGACTTCAGAGTGGCGTCGCCGGTGCGCGGCGTAAGAATCAATTCTTTCTTCGGCCCCGAGTAGTGGAAGCCGTTGAGCGCCAGAATCACCGCCCAGCTCGACATGGCGCGGGCGTAGTGGTGCCCGCATTCCGGCTCGTTCCAGGGATTGCGGCGCTCGCCGTCGTGGCGCCGCCGTGCTGTTTCAATTACAGTCAGTGCATCGTCGAGCATACCCTCATAGATCAAGTGCGCGGCGAATTGATACTCCGGGCCCGTCCAGATTTCGGAGAAATATGGGAAGGGGATCGCCGGCCGCTGGCCGGAAGGATAGCTCGCCACCAGCACGCCGCCCTCGTCGTTCAGGGCGTAGATGCGCTGCACCGCCTCGTGGTCGGTCAAGCCGGACTTGAAGTTGTGGCGCCAGACGGATCTCAAAGTGGCCTTGATATTGGCGGGATCCAGCAAATAGCCCAGGTTCGCCACGTGCGCCAGGCACTGGCCGAGGAGCTGGTCCGCCAGGCACGCCTCGCCCATCTGGTAATCGGGATTCAGGTTGTCGGCGCCGCCCATACCGACGCGCAGCCCGGCGGCGATCTCTTCCTTCTTCCGCCCGACCACGTTCTGAATGTAGTACGCGCCGTTGAAGAGATGAGTGTCGATCCACTTCTTTCCATTTTCAAACAGGCGGCGGTATTCATCCGCCGACGCCGCGTCGCCCGCCGCGCGCGCCATCTCTTCGCCGGCGCGCAACGCGCCCAGGTAATAGACGCCGCAGAGCGGATTGGGGCCGTAGAACTCGACGTCGAAGGTATTGTGCTGCACGCCTTCCATCACGCCGTCGCGGTCGGCGTCCCAGCCGCCGGGAACCCAGGCAAACTCCAGCGCGCGCTTGGCCGCCGGCCAGAGCCGCTTCAACCATTCCGTATCCCCGCAGAGCTGCCAGTCGCGGTAGAGCTTGATGAGGCAACCCATCTGGCCGTCGGCGGCGGCCATCTCCCAGATCGCTATGCCATCGGGCAGATACGACCGGAATCCCATCAAGCCGTTCTCTTTCGTATTCCGCAGGAATTCGGACTCGCGCAGGGAGCGCGACAAGGTGGGAAAGAAATACGCCGTGGCCTGCTCGTAATTCCAGACGTGCGTGCAACTGCCATGGCAGCAGCCCTGTTGGTCGTTGCAACCCTCGAAACCGTGGAATTCGCCGTCGGTGGTGCGGAAGCAGGTATTGCTGCGCAGCGTGGAGAGGTTGCTGAGGGCGGCGTCGAGCACGGCAGGCGGCAGCGTCGAGGACTTCACCGTGTCCAGGAACTTCCGCGCGCGCGATTCAAGCCCGGGCAAGTCGAGCGCCAGTTGCGTGGCCGCGTCCCAAGCGTCGCGGAAGCGCCGGCAGTAGTGATTCCCCACCACTGTCTTCTCCTGTCCCTCGGCGGCGCGCCAGCCGCAACGCTCCGGCGTGCGATTGGGGAAATGCCAGGTGATCAGAAAGGTGAAGGTGGCCTCGGCTCGGGGAGCGATCGTCTGGGTCACCGCGACCGAGCCCACCGGGCTGACGGCCGGCGCGTCCTGCTTGAGCGCGCCATCGGCCGCGAAGTCGTCCCAGAAAGTGAGCGGCCCGTCCCACCAAGTGGCGCGCTTCCAGCCCTTGAGAATGGAAACGCTGCCAGTGGGCGCGGCGAGCGCGCCCAGCACCATGGTTCCGGCCAGCGGATCGGAATCCGCCAGCAGGGGATTGGTCATGTAGAGCCCTGAAACCCATTCGCCCTCACGCACCGCCGCCTGGCGGCCGTCCTTACCAATCATGTTTTGCAAGCTGTAAGCGATGCCGACCTTCGTCGCGGCCGGATGAGGATTGCGCACCCGGTAACGCAGAATAGCGGCGGGATAGCCGGAAGCCTCGGTATCGAGCGGCACCAGCGGATTGAAGGCTTCCAGAGTCACTTCCACGGGAAGCCGGGCATCCCGAAACTTAATCTCGGCGAAAGGGTAAGCTCCCGTGAACGTGGCGCTCTCCAGGCGCGGCAAGCCGGGAACGTTTCTCGAACCCAGGCCCGACTCTCCCTCGTAGGGCGGCGTGAGACGCGACTCCAGCACCCGCACCACCGGCTTCCGGCCATTGACCTGGGCCCAGATGGAGGCGAAACAGTAATCCGGCGCGTTGCCCTTGTCGGGCCGGTTGAAGATCTCCCAGTCGCGCAACTGCCCGCGCCCGCCCAGCGACACCGTCCCCGTGCCCAAGCCGCCCAGTGGAAATGCGATCATGCGCAGGTTTGAGCCGGTGAACGTGCGAGGAAATGTGATTTTGGCGCGAGGCTTGCCTTCAGGCGAGGCCTTCCTTGGGATCGTTGGCGGTCCCTGGCCGCCCTCCGCCAGGCCGCCCGCCGCCGCCACTGCCCCCCCGGCGGTTACCCGCTTCAAGAAGTCCCGGCGTCGGTAGGTGGATTTTTTCCCAGGCATGGCGGTTTGCCTCACAAGGTTTTTCTGCCCTTATAAGCGAGGCAAACCCAAAAGGCAAGCTCTGTTGGCGCCGCAGCCCGGGTCTTGCTTCCAAAAGTCGGAATGAGAATTTGTCCAATGCCAATTTGTTTGTTTTTATACACATCGTGGCTTGGTTCCGTAGTTTCAGGGGTGCGCAAGACGGAGCATTGCCGCCTCCTCCGACGCCCTATTGTAGATTAACACAACTAGCCTCCTTTGTCGAGAGAAATCGGGCGGCGGGGAGCCGCCGAGTTTGACTTCGCGGGCCAGGTCGGCTAGGCTTTCTGGAGGGGTTTCCTCCCGAAAGGGCCGGCATGCGCAGAGTCTATTTCGACAATAACGCCACCACGCCGCTCGACCCGCAGGTCTTCGAGGCGATGCGCCCCTACCTGACCGAGGATTTCGGCAACGCCTCCTCGATCCACTGGTACGGCCAGCGGGCCAAGGCGGCGATCGAGACGGCGCGCGAGGAGGTGGCGAAGCTGCTCAACGCCCGGCCCGGCGAAATCATCTTCACCAGCGGCGGCACGGAATCCGACAACGCCGCCATGCTGGGCATCGTTGAAGCCTCGAAAGCTGAGAAGAAGCACGTCATCACCACCACCATCGAGCACCAGGCGGTGCTTTCCACGGCGCGCTACCTCGAACGCAGGGGCGTTCCGGTCACCTACGTTCGCGTGGGGGCGAGCGGCGTGGTGGACCCGGCCGATATCGAGCGCGCCATCCGGCCCGAGACCGTGCTGATTTCCGTGATGCACGCCAACAACGAGCTGGGCACGATCCAGCCCATCGAGGAGATCGGGCGCATCGCGCGCGAGCACGACGTCTATTTCCACACCGACGCGGTGCAATCGGCGGGCAAGATTCCCGTGGACGTGGAGAGGTGCGGCGTCGACCTGCTGGCGCTTTCGGCGCACAAGCTCTACGGGCCCAAGGGCGTGGGCGCACTCTATCTGCGCAAAGGAACCATCCTCAAGCCGCTGATTCACGGCGGGCACGACGAGCGCGACCGCCGGCCGGGCACGGAGAATGTGGCGGGAATTGTCGGCCTGGGGATGGCGGCGAAAGTGGCGCGCGAGCACATGGCGGAGGAAGCGGTTCGGCTCGCGGCGCTGCGCGACCGGCTGGAGGCGGGCATCCTGCGCAAGGTTCCGCTCTCGGCGGTGAACGGCGACCGCACGCGGCGCATGCCGACGGTGACCAACATCCGCTTCGACTATACGGAAGGCGAAGGATTCGTGATTGCGCTCGACCTGCGCGGCGTGGCGTGTTCGACGGGCGCGGCGTGCTCCTCCGGTTCCGTCGAACCCTCGCACGTGCTCACCGCCATCGGACTCCGGCCCGAGCAGGCGCGCTCCAGCCTGCGCTTCAGCCTGGGCCGCTTCAACACCGACGCCGACGTGGACACGGCGCTGGAAATTCTGCCCGCCGTCGCCGAACGCCTGCGCGCCGTGTCACCGCACTATCAGACGCCCGTGACGAGTGACGAGAAAGAAGTCAGGAGTCAGAAGTCCGGATGATTCGCCCGTCGCTTCTCGCCGCAGTTCTGGAATATTGAATGGGCTTGCTCGTCACTTGTCACTCGTCACTTTTAGCGAATGAGGCCATCCCATGGTTACCGCAGTCGCCATGAGCGGCGGGGTGGACAGTTCCACGGCCGCGGCCCTCCTGGCAGAAAACAAGCCGGCTGAGGACCGCGTCATCGGCCTGACGATGCAGCTGTGGAACCAGCGGCGGCTCCCCGCCCTGCTGGGCTTCGAGGGCGCGCCCGCCACCGGCGGCCAAGCCAGCGGCCGCTGCTGCTCGCTCGACGACGTGTACGACGCGCGCCGCGTCGCCGACTTCCTCGGTATTCCCTACTACGTGGTCAACTACCAGGCGCAGTTTGAGGAAACCGTCGTCAGGCCCTTTGTCGCGCAGTATCTGGCCGGCGAAACGCCCGTCCCCTGCGCGCACTGCAATACCGAGGTGAAGTTTGAGCAGTTCGTCAAGACCGCGCTCGAAATCGGCGCCGAACGCATCGCCACCGGGCATTACGCGCGCGTGCAGCGCGACGAATCCACCGGCCGGTATCGCCTGCTGCGCGCCGTGGACGCGACCAAGGATCAGACCTACTTCCTTTTCGGCCTGACCCAGGAGCAGCTGGCCCGTTCGATCTTTCCGCTGGGCGAGCTGACCAAGGAGCAGGTGCGCGAGATCGCGCGCGCCCGAAAGCTGCCCGTGGCGGAAAAGGCCGAGAGCCAGGAGATCTGCTTCGTGCCCACCGGCAGCTACCGAGATTTCATCGAGGCGTACCTGGCCGAACAGGGGCGCGCGTCCGCCGACCGGCCGGGCGAAATCGTTTCCACCGACGGGCGCGTGCTGGCCGAGCACGCCGGCGTGCATCACTTCACCGTGGGCCAGCGCAAGGGGCTGGGCTTCCACACCGGCGAACCGCTCTATGTGATCGCCATCGATCCGGCGCAAAACCGCGTGGTGGTGGGCAAGAACGAAGAACTCTTCCGCACGTGCTGCGAAGTTCGCGATGTGAATTGGATCCGCCCCGCAGCCCATGGCGAAACCTTTGAGGCCCAGGTGAAGATCCGCAACAAGCACGCCGCCGCGCGGGCCTTGATCCGAGTCGTAGCGGCGACCTCCAGGTCGCCACTCGCTGAAAATGGCGGCCTCAAGGCCGCCGCGACGGTGGAGTTCGTTGAGCCGCAGCGCGCCATCACGCCCGGCCAGGCGGCGGTCTTCTACGACGGCGAGGAAGTCCTCGGCGGGGGGTGGATTTCGAAGGTGTGCTAGCTGCGACTGTCGGCGCGAGACTCGCGACACGAGGCAGGCGAGACCTGCCCGGCGCCGGGGCTCCCAGGAAGCGCGCGAGCGCCGGCGCTGACGCGCGCAGGGCGGGCCTCTGGCGCAGTTCGATTTCGAGTCGGCGCAAATCGCGCGGACGATCGATGTCCGGCACCTCGGGCAAAACCGAGCAGGAGAATCCCCGGTCCAGAATCGCCCGCTTCACGTCGCGGAAGGCGTAGCGCGTCCCCAGCCGCGCGCCGCAAAACAGTCCCGGGGCGGGGCGCGACAAGCCCACCAGATAGAACCCGCCGTCAGGGCACGGCCCGAGCACGGCATCGCAAGACCGTAGCTCGGACAAGGCCACCCGTAGCAGGCGCGGCGAAAGCTGCGGGGAATCCGTGCCCAGAATGACCGCGCGCGCGTGGCGGGCGAGCAGCCGGCGAAAGGCATCCTCCAGCCGCTCGCCGAGATGGGGGCCGCGCTGCGACGCCAGCTTCCATCGCCCGCCCCCAGAAACGGCAGGCAGGTTGCCGCCCGTAACGAAAAGCCACCGCGCGGTTCGATCCTGAAGCCGCGCGACTCGGGCGACGGTGTCAAGGATGAGCGCACGCTGAAGATGGGCGGCGCCCGCAGCGCCGAGCGAAGGAATCAGGCGCGTCTTGGCGCGGCCCGCCACGGGCGCGCGCGCGAAAACGGCGACGGCCGGGCTTGCTGCGGGGCGGGGATTTGACACGGGGTGGTTGGAAGACAAGAGTCCGTTGGTTCCGCCGCATGGGCGCGGCAGCGCGGGCGGCGCCGCCGCGCCGGCAGGCTCTATATGAACAGTTGCTCGTCCTGGGTCGCTTCCCGGACGTTGGCCCGCGGTCGTCCGGCGAGCAGGAACTCCAGGCCGGCGCGCACGCCCTTCACCACCGCCGAGGCTTCGTGGAGCGGCTTGACGATGCTGGCCTGGACGATGTCGGCGGTGGTCTCGACGCGCTCGACCAGGCCGGTCACCATCTCGTCGATGCGCGCCGCCTGCACGCGACTGCGGGCGAGCATTGCCCCGACGGCGTCATCCACGCGCGAGGTCCGCTCGCGCAGGATGGTACTGATCTCCGCCAGATTGTGGGCGATGGTCTTCACCGGCTCGCGCGAATTGGTGAGAATCTCGTTCACCGAGGCGGAAAGAGGGTCGAGGCGTTCGCGCACCTCCGTGCGCACGCTCCGCACCTCCCCCTGAATCTTGGTGATCGAAAACCAGATGCCCACCATGGCCCCGGCCTGCAACAGGACGGCGACGGCCACCAGCACCAGGACAAGACCTAAAGTTGTCTCACCTGCCATGGCTTGCCTTTCCAAATGGAATTAACGCGCTTTGCCTTTCTCTTCCTGGTACGCCGCCTTGCCCGCTTCCAGCGCCGCCGAGAGTTGCTCCTTCTGCTTGGAGACAACGTCCTTGGCCTTGTCCAGCGCGCCCTCGGCCTGGGCGCGCAGCTCGCGGCTGCGAGCCGTCACGAACTCACGGCCCTCTTCCGCCTTCTTCGTCAGGTATTCCCGGCCTTCCTCCGCCTTGCTGGTAAGCAATTCCCGCGTCTCTTTCCCGGAGCGGGGGGCAAACAGCAGGGCGACCACCGCGCCCAGCCCCATTCCCGCCAGGAAGTACGCCAGCTTCGAAGAACCATTCTCTTCACTCATGGATTGCCTCCTGAAATTTACTGAGCCAGTTTGCCTGCCCAACCCTTGCCCCGCTCCACCGCGTCCTCAGCGTGCCGGAGCAGGTCCTTGCCCGTTTCCGCTACGAAGTCCATGCCGTCTTCGGCCCGGCGCGCCAGCATCTTGCGCGTATCGCGGCCCGTCCTCGGGGCAAACAGCAACGCCACGGCAGCGCCCATCCCGGCGCCCGCCACAAAAAATGCCAGGTAGTTAAGAGCCCTCGAATTGCAAATTGCGTTTGACATACCACACCTCCTCACCACCTTCTGATGCACTATAGCAGAGTGAGGTGGTATTTCAAATAGAAAGATTTCAAAATAATTATTCATAGTCCGTCTGGCCGGACTATTGATGATTCGTGGCTTCTGCGGCGAAGTGTGCGGCAACCTTTTCCGCCTGCCGGGAAGGAATGAACTGGGCCAGTTCGGCTGCGGAGGCTCGCTTGATTTGCTCCAGACTGCCGAAATTCTGCAGGAGTTTGCGAGCCGTCCTCTCACCCACTCCCGGAATTCTGAGCAGGTCGGTCGTAATCTCCCTGCCCGAGCGCCTGGTGCGATGGAAGGTGACGGCGAAGCGGTGCGCCTCGTCGCGAATCATCTGAATCATCCGCAGGATGGGCGAATGGCGGTCAACGACGATCGGTTCGCTTTCGCGCCCGAGCACGAACAGGATTTCTTCCTTTTTGGCGATGCTGGCGAGGGGCTGATTGATGATTTCGAGGCTTTCCAGTGCCTGAGCCGCGGCATGAAGCTGTCCCACGCCGCCATCGATGAGCACGAGATCCGGGAATTTCTTCTTTTCCTCCCGCAAGCGCCGGAAGCGGCGGGTGACGACCTCGCGCAGGCTGGCAACATCATCGTTGGAAGGAGCCTGCCGGATGATGAACTTGCGGTAGTCGGACTTTTTCATCCGGTCGTTTTCCCAAACGACCATGGAAGCCACCACGTCGCTGCCCTGGGTATGCGAGATGTCGAAGCACTCGATGCGCTGCGGCGGCCGGGGCAGGTCGAGCGCCTCGGCCAGTCCTTGCAGCATTTCGCGCGCCTGGGGCTTCATGATGCGGAAGCGCCGCTCAAAGCTGTGCCGGGCGTTGCGCGAAACCAGTTCGAGGAAGGCGCGCTTCTGGCCGCGCTGCGGCGTGAAAATCTCCACCCGGCGCCCCCGCTTTTCGCTCAGCAGTTGCTCGAGAATTTCCCGGTCTTCAAACTCCACCGGCACGTGAATCTCCGCCGGTACGTAGGGCTGGTCGATATAGACCTGCTTCACCAGCGCCGAAAAAAACTCGCTGGCATTGAAGGAATCCAGGTCTTCCCAGAAGAACTCGCGGCGGTCCACGGCGCGCCCGCCCCGCAGGTGGAACAGATTGACCGCCACCAGCGGCCCTTCTTGGTGAAAACCGAAGATGTCCATGTCCTCGCCGCGCGACGCAGCCATTTTCTGGCGCTCGCGCAACTCCTCGACGGTGGCAACCAGGTCGCGGTAGCGCGCCGCGTCTTCAAATCGTTCGGCCTCGGAAGCGGCGATCATGCGCGCGTGCAGGTCGCGCACCAGATCGCTCTCGCGCATTTCGAGCAGCAGGCGGACGTC
>CAZHKT010000053.1:0-23215 GCA_964533045.1 uncultured Acidobacteriota bacterium
GGGAAGTATACACGAAATGCTCCCTGATGTCACTATATTATGTAATTCTCTCTAATACCCTTTTCGTTGTCATCGTCGAGGTAGATCGTTAGCTTTCGCTTCTCGTCCTCCAGTACGATGCGGATGCCTTTTACCTTCTCATCCGAGGGCGGATTCGCTCGGGCGACAATTGCTGTGAACGTTGCCCGGGCCTTCGACTTTTCGCAATTCACTTCTCCGAGCCGTTGGTCCTGAACACGCAAGTCTGGCGTTTGTGTGAGGAAATCCTCGAGCATGCTTGGCGGTTTCTCGGGGAAGCCTAACGAGTCCTGAATTGAGAAGCTTGCCGTGGTCGCAGCGAGGATTAACCCAACAATCGCCGCGACATTGCCAACAGTGGCAAAGTGGGCGAGGTCTTCCGGCGCACCCTCTTTTAGAGTCTCCATAGCTCGACCTTCATTCAGCCAGCGACGGTATCAAAGAGGATCGATTGACGGTTCACCGCTACCCAAATCCGGTTTTGAAGTAGCCAGCTTCTGGCGCTGACGGACCGATTGGTCGATCAGCGCTTGGATTACTTCACCGATGGGAAGCAGGCTTCCATCCGCCCTCTTCGCCCGCTCGATATTCAATCGGACTTCCGAGAAAGCCCCCTCAGCAATTCTCCTTTCGTCGAGCTCCGCTGACCTGACTAGTTCTTCTTGCTTTGCAGATTCAAACTCCTGAATTACTGCATCGCGGGACTTCCGCAGTTCGAGCGCCGAGTGAAGCATTCGTAAGCGCTTCCCCAGATGCCTGAATACGAGACGTCGCTGGCGCACAAGAGCCTCCGCCCACTTCGGATCGCCGTACATTGTTCCGTCCTCGAGAACCACCGCTTCTACGGTGGGTTCGACTCGCACTCGATTTGGGCCCGGACTAGGACCGCCGAAAGTAAAGGTCTTTGCATCTCCGGGCATCATGCAGCTATCGGCAGAATTAAGAACGCAATCCACGAAACGCACAGTTGTTGCAGGGCCAAGATTAGGCACGAGTGGAGTGCGATTCACGAAGATGACCATGGCCGCGAGCGGCTTCAGGGATTCGTTTTTGACCTCGATCGTGACGTAGCCATCTGGGAGTGCGTTAACGGTTGATGTAACAGGCATCTCCTGGGCCCCGCCAGACAAAACGAACAGTGCGACGAAGATTTGAGACAACGCAAGAAGTTTCATGTGAACCTCCTTTCGATGACAGCAGTACTAACTATGATCTAGGCGCGGTTAAATAGCTGAGAAACAAGGCTTTCTCTAGCGGCGTTGTCCTCAGCACCGCTGACCTGCTCTGTTCTCTGTAACCCTCAATACGGATGACAGCAGTGCCAGCTATAACCAATGTAATTGTTGTTATATAATTGCACGGATTCCACTACTCCTGTGTCTTTGCAAGGGCCTGACGTGCAGTTCTTGTAATACGGGCCGTTATAATGGAAAGTGTCCCACCAGACCCACCATCCGAATCCGGGATTTGGCATTGTGTGGTAATTGGTCCAGCCCTCCCAAATCTGCGGAGGGACATATGCGCAGTCACAATTAAAGTAATTGCCTTTGCATACTCCGAAGACAGTGTAGCGTCACGTAGTTGAACTCGCTTCCGAACCAGTATCCGTAATCGTGTGTCTTGGCGCCGCAGTTTCCCGAGGATACAAGGTGTTTATATTGCGTGGGCTCAGGGCAATAAGTGATTTGGGCAGACGCGCTGTTCAAGCACGTTAGACAGGCAAATACGAGGATGATACAACTCCAGAATTTGGAGAAGGTAGAACTGGTAGCATGAGACATGGGGACCTCCTTTGAACAAGCAAGCCGGCCGCTGAGGATTTGGCCGACGGTCTCATGCGAGGAGCACCGGGTGTCTTAAATTCTAGCCCCCCCCCCCTGGAGCAATGTCAAGCGGTTTCTTGCGAACCCCTAAAGCAGTACTAAATGCCAACCAGCAAGGCGTGGGCGAGATGGTTGCACGCATCCCTGTCAGTCAAATCAGGGCCACGGCGCGAATGGGCGAGCCCGAGCCGCCGCGAATCCTGAGCGGCAGGGCGAGAAACAAGAAGAAGTCCGGAAGCAGTTCGAGGTTGGTCAAGTTTTCGATGATGAGGACCTGCTTTTCGAGCACGACGGGGTGAATGGGTTTTGTCGCGAGGGCGGTGTGCGGGTCGGGCGAAAGGGTATCAACGCCGAGGGCGGCGCAGGATTTCTCGATCAAGTATTCCGCCGCGTCCATGGCGACGCCGGGCCAGTCGGTGGTATAGCGCTCGCCGTTCGGTCGAAGCGCCCAGTGCGCCGACCATCCGAAATTGAACAGAACGATATCGCCCGCCTCGATCGCGCCGTGCTTCGATTCCCACGCTGTGACGAAATCCTTCGAGACGTAATCGCCTTCCTTCATGCCACGGCAATCGAGCCGCACGCCGCGCCCCATCAATCGCGTGAGCGGAACGTTTTCGATGGTGGTATGCGCGTGCGGTTTTGAGTCACTAATGAAATGGGCCGGGGCATCGACGTGCGTGCCGTTGTGCTCGTTCATGGTGATCTGGTAATTGAGCGAGCGTCCGCCGTGCCAGTACGAGCCCCACAGGTTGCGGAAGAACTTCGAGTGGGTGGGGAAGTTCGGCATGTGCTCTTCCAGCGGTTGGCTCAGGTCGATGACGCGCGCGCCGCGAAGCGACTCGATCAGTTTTGAAATGTCGGGCATGGGGTCACTCCGGGTGGTGCGCGGAAGGTGGCAGGCTGAGAGACCGCTTCAATCAAGATTACTGCTCGGTCGGGGCGAAGTAGCCCGCCTTGGCGCGCACCGTGTAGTCCTTGCGTTTGGTGACCTCGACGCGGATGGAGCGATAGGTGCCGTCGGCTGTGTCGTTCAAGGGGGTGTACTGGATGCTGTACTGCTCGTTCAGCTCGCGCCCGATGGCGTCCAGCACTTCCGCCAGTTGCACCAGGCGGGTGGCGGAATAGATGCCGGTGGAGGCTCCCAGGCCCTTGTTCTGCGAGGTGCCTCCGATCTGCCCCTGCGACAGGTGGCCGGTGGCCAGGTCGGTGCCCGGCGTCTCGCCCAGCGGATAGAACGCCGCCCCGCCCGTGCCCGCGGCCAGCTCATCCAGAACGGCATTGCCAGGATTATGAAAACCATATGCGGTAATATCAAGAGTATAAATAACGGTCTCCGCCCGCCGGGCCATGGAGATGGCTTCTTCCAGCGTGTGTTCGCTCTGCACGTCCCGCCCGTCGGAAATCACCACCAGCACGCGCCGCGAGCCCAGTTCCCGTGGCTGGGTCAGCATCTTCTCCCGGCAGGCAAAGTAGATGGCGTCGTAGAGGGCCTTGCCGCCGCCCGCCTTGAGCAGGCGGATCTTCTCGTTCAGCAGTTCCGGATCGTTGGTGAAGTCCTGGAGGATGGAACTGGTGGCGTCAAAGGTCTGGAGGAAGATCTGGTGCTTGCTCGACCGGCCCTTGAGCATGTTGAAGACGAACTCGCTCGCCGCGTCTTTTACGAATTGCAGCGCCGGCCGCGCGCTGTTGGAAGTGTCGAGAATCAGACCGATGCGCAGCGGCTGGCGCATCTCGCGGCTGAAGTACTTGATGGTCTGCGGGACGTTATCCTCCAAGACCCGGAAGTCATCCTTGGTCAGGTTCAGCACGGGACGGCCGTGCTTGTCGAGAACGGTGACGGGCACATCCACGATCTCGACGCGGACTCGGATCTTGGGTGGCAGTTCCTGTCCTCCCGCCTCCTGGCCGGCGGCGGGGGCCGCGGCCCCCGCTTGGGAAGGCGGCGGGGTTGTCGGCGGCGCGTCCTGGCAGCTCGCCGCGCGCTCCGCCGTCATCAGGCTCGCCAGCACCAGGCCCGCCAGCACGCCCCTTCGCAATTTCCATCTTGGGATTGGCGCGAACATCGTCTCCATCATACCGTAAACCGTCCTGTTGGAGTTGGCAAGCAGACTTGCGCCGCCCCGCCCAGGCGCACTAGAATCGCCCGCAGGAGCTTTTGTGCACGCCCTGCATCATGCCCGCTCGGCCGGCGCCGTGGTCCGGCTGGCGCTCGTCGCCACGCTGGCCCTGGTGGTCACCGAGTTTATCGCGGGCGTGCTTTCCGGCAGCCTGGCTCTGATCAGCGACGGCTGGCACAACCTGACGGACGTACCGACGCTGGTCCTGTCCTGGATCGCCCTTTATCTCGAACGCCGCCCGCCCGACCCGCGCAAGACCTTCGGCTACCAGCGCGCCGGCGTGCTCTCGGCTTTCGTGAACGGCCTCCTGCTGGTGGGCGTATCCCTCTATATCTGCTACGAGGGCTACGAGCGCATTGTCAACCCGCAGCCGGTGGCCACGCGCGCCATGATTGTCGTCGGCCTGATCGCGCTGGTGATCAACGGCGCGATTTCGCTGGCGCTGCTGCCGGAGCGCCAGGATCTGAATCTCCGCGCCGTCTTCCTGCACAACCTGGGCGACGCTCTCTCCAACCTGGGCATCATTGCCGGGGGCTGGCTGATCGCCAGAACCGGTCACTCCTTTATTGATCCCCTGCTCGCCTTCCTCATTGCCGGCATGATCCTGTGGGGTGCCATCGGCGTGATCACCGACGCCTCCAATATCCTGCTCGAAAGCACCCCCAAGGGCATTCAGGTGGAGCGTGTGGCGGCCGCCATGCTGGCTGTCCCGGGGGTGCGCGAGGTCCACGACGTTCACATCTGGAGCCTCGGCTCGCGCTCCCATGCCCTCGCCTGCCACATCCAGATCCTCGATATGCCGACCTCGGAAAGCGAGCGCATCGCCTTCCGAATCCGCCAGGTGCTGGCCGAGCAATTCGACATTCACCACACCACTTTACAGTTCGAACATACCCACGAGCCGGGGGATTTCCACCGCTACATGCCCGAGCCCGCCCCTTCCGCCAAAGAAGCGGGGAATTAACCTCCCCACGTCCTTCGACCCTTAGATTCACTCCCCCAACCGCGCGTCGCCTCCCACGACCCGCCTTCATCGTTCCTGCCCCTGGTAGAATCGTCGGAGGGGCTGCCGAACTTCCCCTATGGTGTCAAGCCCCTTCCGGAAACGCCCGATCCTTTGTTTTTAATAAAATCGTGGCTTCGTTTTGATGATCTTAATGATTTTCTTTTTGCGCGGACTCGCCGGATTGTCCGCGTTTCGGCGGCGAAGCTTTGCTTCGCGCCCTCCACGACCAATGTCTGCCGACCGCGAGGCAAGCTCTGTGCGCGGACAAGGAAGCCCGAGGCCGAGCCTGCCTGCCGGCAGGCAGGCCGCCGCACTTGGAAGGGCGGCCACGAAGGTCGCCCCGACGCCCTAGATCCTCACTCCTGGACCCTCCATCCTTGACTTTCAGTGAAATCCTGGCTTCGTTGCGCAGATTCAGCACGCTTGAGGCCGACTCCGGCCTCGCTCCTTGCGCCGGAGCCCCGTTGACCGACAGCCGGGTACGAGCCGCTTTCCCGGCGGCCTTCCCTCGCCTGCCGTCCAGGGCCGCCCTCACCCGCCGGAAGAGGGCGCCGTGGAAAGGCAGAATGCCCCGCTCACCGCCTCCTTGAGTAGCCTAACACTCGTAGCCTCCTTCGACAAGAGGGGCGGCGGGGCGCCGGGGACCTGGCCCGGGCGATTCCGATTCTTGACACCCCTCAAAACGCCGTGCTAACTTCTTTAGTCTTTGTCATCAACGATTTACTCACTCGAAGGCTGACCCGAACGCATGGGACAAATCTTTAGTCAGCTGGAGCAGTTATTTCTCCAGGCGCTGCCGACCGCCGTTCTGGTTTTCCTCCTCATGTTCATTCTGGACCGGCTGCTTTTCCGCCGGGTGCTGGAAGTGCTGAGGGAGCGCGAGGCGCGGACCACGGGGGCGCTGGAGCGGGCTCGCGAGCAGACCGACCTGGCCGAGACGCGCGCGCGCGAGTACGAGGCGGCCTTCCAGGCGGTGCGGCAGGAGGTCTACCGCCAGCGCGAGGCGGAGCGCAAGCGCACCCTGGCCGAGCGCGAAGCGGCGCTGGAGGTCGCCCGCCAGGCGGCGGAGTCGCACTTGGCCAAGGCGCGCGCCGACCTAGCGGCGGAAGTGGAACGGGCCAAGGCGGAATTGAACGTCACTTGCCAGAAACTGGCCGGCCAGATTGCCGATGCGCTGGTGGGCAACGGGAGGGTTCCGTGACGCGGCGATCCCCCATATTTTTCGCCTTCGCACTCTTGCTGGGGGTGGCGCTGACTTGGATGGTCCCTGCCCTTCCAGCACAGGAACACTCCGCCACGGGCGAGCCGGGCGCGGCGCACGAAGCCGCGCCGGAGGGAGACCACGCCTCGGCGCGGGAGCACCCCCCCGCTGGCGGCGAACATTCGGGCGGCGAATCGCACGCCCCGAATCCGATTTACCGCTGGATCAACTTCGCCCTGCTGGTGGGGGGGGTGTTTTACGTGCTGCGCCGGCCGCTGGGACAGTTCTTCTCGGCGCGGACGATGGCCATTCGCGAGAGCCTGGAAGACGGCCGGACGGCGCTGGCTGCCGCCGAAAGGCGGCTGCAGGCGGTGGAGGCGAAGCTCCAGGGATTTGAGACCGAGATGGCCGCCTTTCGCGCCGCTGCGCTGAAAGAAATGGAAGAGGAGCACGCCCGCCTGCGGCAGGCGACACAGCAGGAAGCCGAGAAGATGATGGATTCGGTCCGCGTGCAGATGGAGGTGGCGGGGCGCCAGGCGCGGCTCGAGTTGCGCCTTTACGCCGCCGAGCAGGCGATTGCCCTCGGCGGAAAGGCGATCGCGGCTCGCATGGATACCGAACGGCAGCGCCGCCTGGTAAATCAGTTCATGGAGAAGTTGGGGGCCTAGGCGGAAGGTTCCTCCGCTCGACCAGCATGGCTTCTGCGATTGCAGCCCGGTACGCGCGCGCGCTGGCGGACGTCGTCAGTCGCACGGGGGAGTATCGCCGCGCCCAGGAAGAGCTGGCGGCCTTCGCCGACGTCTATCGCCAGAGCGCCGAACTGCGCGACGTGCTGAAAACGCCCGCGGTCTCAGTGAACGACAAAACGAAGATCCTGGAAGCAATTCTCGCGCGCCTGGGCACTTCGCTCACCCTGGCGAATTTCTTCCGCGTGCTGCTGGCCAACTACCGCCTGGGGCTGGTGGACGACATTATCGAAGCGTTCGAGAAGCTGGTGACGGGGCGGCTGGGCATCGCGCGCGTCAAGATTTCCTCGGCCGCGGAACTCACGCCGGCGGAGCAGCAGGCCTTGACGGCGCGCTTCGAGGCGGTAACGGGCAAGAAGGTGGAAGCTACGTTCCACACGGTTCCCGCCCTGCTGGGCGGCGTCACGGCCCAGATTGAGAGCACCGTCTACGACGGCTCGGTGCGCGGCCACCTGGAGCGCATCCGCGAGAAGCTGATTTCAAGGTAGCGGCGGCCTTTAGGCCGCCACGAGCCTGTCGGCCTGAAGGCCGACGCTACGAGTTAGAGGCAAAACGATGGCACAGATTCGAGCCGATGAAATCACCCGGATCATCCGGGAACAGATTGAGAACTACGACCGCAGCGTCACCGTCAGTGAAGTCGGCTCGGTGATCTCGGTGGGCGACGGCGTGGCCCGCATTCACGGACTGGAGAAGGTCATGTCGGGCGAACTGCTCGACCTGCCCCACGAGGTGGCGGGCCTGGCGCTGAACCTGGAAGAAGACCAGGTGAGCGCCGTGCTGCTGGGCGATTACACCAAGATCCAGGAGGGCGACACGGTCAAGCGCACCCAGCGCATTATGTCGGTGCCGGTGGGCGAGGCGCTGATCGGCCGCGTGGTGGATTCACTGGGAAAACCCCTGGACGACAAAGGGGCGATCATTACGGATCATTACAATCCCATTGAGCGGATCGCGCCGGGCGTGGTGGATCGCCAGCCGGTGCGCGAACCGCTGCAAACCGGCCTCAAGGCCGTGGACTCGATGATTCCCATCGGCCGCGGCCAGCGCGAGTTGATTATCGGAGACCGCCAGACGGGCAAGACCGCCATCGCGCTCGACACCATTATCAACCAGCGCGGCGGCGATGTGATCTGCATCTACGTGGCCATCGGGCAGAAGCGCTCCACCATCGCGCAGGTGGTGAAGACGCTGGAAGAATACGATGCCATGAAATACACCATCGTGGTGGCAGCGGGTTCCTCCGATCCCGCGCCCATGCAGTACATCGCGCCGTACGCCGGTTGCGCCATGGGCGAATACTTCCGCGACACCGGCCGCCACGCCCTCTGCATCTACGACGACCTCTCCAAGCACGCCGTGTCCTATCGTGAGATTTCGCTGCTGCTGCGCCGCCCGCCGGGCCGCGAGGCCTATCCGGGCGACGTCTTCTACCTGCACTCCCGCTTGCTTGAGCGCGCCGCCAAGCTGAGCAACGAGGGGGGCGGCGGGTCGCTCACCGCGCTGCCCATCATCGAAACGCAGGCGGGCGACGTTTCCGCCTACATCCCGACCAACGTCATCTCCATTACCGACGGCCAGATCTATCTGGAGGCCGACCTGTTCAACACCGGCATCCGCCCGGCTATGAACGTGGGCATCTCGGTATCGCGCGTGGGCGGCAACGCCCAGATCAAGGCCATGAAGCAGATCGCCGGCACGCTGCGCCTGGAACTAGCGCAATACCGCGAACTCGCGGCGTTTGCCCAGTTCGGCAGCGATCTCGACAAGACCACCCAGGCGCAGCTCAACCGCGGCCGCCGGCTGACCGAAATCCTGAAGCAGAACCAGTACGTACCGCTGCCGGTGGAGAAGCAAATCGTCATCATTTTTGCCGGAACCAACGGCTACCTGGACGACCTGGATGTCAGCGAGTGCCTGTCGTTCGAAAAGGCGCTCTACGAGTTCATGGATCATTCGTATCCGTCGGTGGGCCGCCAGATCGCCGAGAAGAAGGTGCTCGACGAGGCGGTGCGCGCCGATTTGAAAAAGATGCTGGACGAATTCAAGGCCAAGTTTGTCGCGGACCGGAAGCATCCGGCCGCGTAAGCTGTCCCGGCGACCCTCAGGTCGCCACCATACGATATGAACTGTGGCGGGCTGAAGCCCGCCGCTACGTCCGAGACACAGATGCCCACACTGCTTGACATTCGCCGCCGCATCCGCTCGGTGAAGAACACCCAGCAGATCACGCGGGCGATGAAGATGGTGGCCGCGGCGCGCCTGCGGCGGGCGCAGGAGCGCGTCTTCAACGCGCGGCCCTACGCGCGGCAGATGATGGAACTGCTTTCCAGCCTGGCGGCGCGCACCGAACAGCGCGACCATCCGCTGCTGGCGGTGCGTCCGGTGGAGAAGATCCTGCTGGTGCTGGTCACGGGCGACAAAGGGCTCTGCGGCGCGTTCAACACCAATCTCATTCGCGCCGCGCAGAATTACCTGGACGAGCACCGCGATCAGCAAGTCTCCCTGATCGCGGTGGGGCGCAAGGGGCGCGACTTCTTCCGCCGCCGCGGCGTGAAGATGATCGCGGAATATGCGGGCATTTTCACGCGGCTCGAGTTCACGCACGCCAAAGAGATTGCCTCCCGGATCATCGAGATGTACGCGGCGGGCGAAGTGGACGCGGTGGATTTCATCTACAACGAATCCAAGACGCTCCTCACGCAGCGCCTGACGCGCGAGCGCTACCTGCCCATCCAGCCGATGGAGCCCAAGAAGGGCGAGGCGCTGGTGGATTACATCTACGAAGAGCCGGCGGCCGAGGTCTTTGCCTCGCTGCTGCCCCGCTACGTGGAGATCGAGGTGTATCGCGGATTGCTCGAATCCGTCGCCGCCGAGTTTGCGGCGCGCATGACCGCCATGGACGCCGCCACCAGCAACGCGGCGGAAATGATCGATTCGCTGACCCTGCACATGAACCGGGTGCGCCAGGCGGCGATCACCAAGGAAATCATCGAAGTGGTAAGTGGAGCGGCGAGTGTCTAAAAGGCGATACTCGAAATTCAACCATCCAAACTCGCTGGCTCGGCGGAGGATTCCGGCGCGTGGCGGTGCGAGCCGTTCCAGATTCCGAGTTTCCAATTTCGCGTTGCGATAGAAGGAAAGCAGATGGCAGAAACCCACATTGGACATGTTGTCGAGGTCATTGGCCCGGTGGTGGTGGTGGCATTCGAAGGCGACCACCTTCCGCCGATTTACAATGCGGTGCGCGTCGTGTCGGAAGGTTTTGACACCCCGCAGCCCATCGACGTGATCACGGAAGTGCAGCAGCACCTGGGCGAAGGCCGCGTCAAGTGCGTGGCCATGCAGCCCACCGAAGGCATGGTGCGCGGCATGAAGGCGATAGACCAGGGTGAACCCATCACCGTGCCCGTAGGCAAGGCCACGCTGGGGCGCGTGATGAACGTCATCGGACAGCCCGTGGACAAGCTCGGCCCCATCCATGCCGACGCGCGAGCGCCCATTCACCGCCACGCTCCCGAACTGGAAGAGCAGAACACCACGCTGGAAGTCTTTGAAACGGGCCTCAAGGTCGTGGATCTGGTCGAACCTTACCTCAAGGGCGGCAAGACCGGCCTGTTCGGCGGCGCGGGCGTGGGGAAAACCGTCATCATCCAGGAGTTGATTAATAACGTCGCCATGAAGCACGGCGGTGTGTCGGTTTTCGCCGGCGTGGGCGAGCGCACCCGCGAGGGCAACGACCTCTGGCTGGAGTTCATCGAGTCGAAGGTCATCAGCCCCGGGGATCCCTCCAAATCCAAGGCGGCGCTGATTTACGGGCAGATGAACGAACCGCCCGGGGCGCGTTTGCGCGTGGGTCTGACCGGCCTGACCGTGGCCGAGCACTTCCGCGACGTGGAAGGCCAGGACGTGCTGCTCTTCATCGACAACATCTTCCGCTTCACACAGGCGGGCTCGGAAGTTTCGGCGCTGCTCGGCCGCATGCCGTCGGCGGTCGGCTACCAGCCGAACCTTTCGACCGAAATGGGCGAGCTCCAGGAGCGCATCACCTCCACCAAGAAGGGCTCGATCACCTCCGTGCAGGCGATTTACGTGCCCGCTGACGACTTGACCGATCCCGCGCCCGCCACCACCTTTTCGCACCTCGACGCGACCACGGTGCTTTCGCGCCAACTGGTGGAGATCGGCATCTATCCTGCCGTGGACCCGCTGGCCTCGACTTCGCGCGTGCTCGATCCGCGCATCGTGGGCGAAGAACACTACAACGTGGCGCGCGCCGTGAAATCCATTCTGCAAAAATACAAAGACCTTCAGGACATCATCGCTATCCTGGGCATGGACGAATTGTCGGAAGAAGACAAGCTGACTGTCAGCCGGGCGCGCAAGGTGCAGCGCTTCCTCTCGCAGCCGTTCTTCGTGGCGCAGCAGTTCACCGGCCTGGAAGGCAAGTACGTCAAGCTGGCGGACACCATCCGCGGCTTCAAGGAAATTCTCGAAGGCAAGCACGACAGCGTTCCCGAGCAGGCGTTCTACATGGTTGGGACGATCGAAGAAGTGCTGGAGAAGGCAGAGAAACTCAAAGCAGCATAGAATCGCGCGATCTGGCGATCGAACCATCGGCGAACGGGCAGGGCGGTGGGAATAAGCCGATGGTCCGATGAACCGATATGGCAGAGACACTTCCAACTCAGATCCAGCTTGAGGTCGTGACGCCCGACCGGCAGGTGGTCCACGAAACCGTGGACGCCGTGACCGTGCCGGGCAAGCGCGGTTATCTGGGCATTCTGCCCGGTCACGCGCCGCTGCTTTCCGAGCTGGCCCCGGGCGCCATCAGCTATACGACGGCGGGAACCAAGAGGACGATCGCGGTGAGCTGGGGGTTCGCGGAAGTGCTGCCTCACCGCGTCATTGTGCTGGCGCAAACAGCGGAACTGGCGGAGGAGATCGACCTGAAGCGGGCCGAAAACGCCCTGGCCCGCGCCGAGAACCAGATGAAGAACGTGGCCGACACCTCGATTGACCTCCAGCGCGCCCAGGAGGCATATCAGAAAGCGCTGGCCCGCCTCCAGGCCGCGCGGCAGAAAGACGTTTAGCCGCATCGCTCCTCGCGCGATCGCATCCAGGTGGAGCGCGGCCCGAGGTGAAATGGGTGGAATTCGGATTCAGTAAGGAAATGCCGCCGCGGATTCAGACGTTCAATACGGCCGGGTGCGGCGTGCGCCGCCGGGCCAACCCTTTCCTGGAATCCTGTTGTGCGCGCCCTTCAACCCGGTGGTGCTGACGCACGAATTCAGCTCTCCCCAGGCCTATGCATGAAACCTCTGAGGATCTACACCCGACGTTGGTGTGAGGACAGCCAGGCGGCGAAGGAGTTCTTGCGAAGCCGCGGCGTGACCTTTGAGGAGATTGATATTGAGGTCTGTCCGGAGGCGATTGCGTTTGTTGAAGGGGTGGATGGCGGGAAAAGGCGCACCCCTACCTTCGAAGTCGCGGGCCATACCTTCCACGCTTCACCCTTCCGCGCCGAAGTTCTCGTCGCAGAACTGGGCCTCGCCGAGGCTCCAGATTCGCCGAGCTAGACCGGTATTCACTCCGACCGGATGCACCGGTTCTTATGGCATCGGTGGCGGCGTGCTCAACCCCTTGTAAACCCAGAAAGTGAGAATCGACAAGAGCAGGACGACCGAAAGCGCGCCCAGAGCCTGAATCGGCCGGTCGAACTTATGCACTTTCTTTTCAATGGTTTTCTGCTCTTCGATGGCCTTTTCTTCCCGGGTATCTTCCGTCAGAGGGATCCAGTCCGTTTCCTTGCTTTCCAGGCGGGACCGAACAAGGTACAGAACAACGAGCAAAACGGTGACCAAGACCCAAGCGGCGATGAGCCCCCAGAGAGGATTCATGGTTCACCCCCATGGAAATTCTGACTTGCCTGCCTTAACTCCAACTCTACTCTTCTCGTGATTGAAAAGCAATTCCCGGTCCAATTGACAATTCGCAGATCGAGACAGGGCATCTGGCAGATAACAGGCACGATGTCGTGTTTCTACTTGAATCCGCCCAGGAGACGATCGGGAAAGCGACGGGTGGCTTCCTTGAACCGGGAAAACGATTCGCGGAGCCAGTCGGTGTTCCACACATAAACTCGGACCCAGACGTTGCGCTGCGGCCAGAGTGTTCGCAGCCTGTTCCAATACTTGAGCCGGGTAGCCGGAGCCGCGCCAATGGAGTCGCGCGGAAAGTCCACTATCTGCAGGCGGAACTCCTCGATGGGTACAGCGGGAAGTTCGGTCCCGTATCCAAATCTCCACTGGACAATATTGACGGCCAGAGTCCAGTAGGCTTGGGCGGCACGATTCTCCGCCGATTGCCGGGTTGCATCCCATTGGGGGTTTGTCTCGGCGAAATCGGGCGGCATTTGGGTCTTCAGGCGGAGCACGGGACGGTAGCAGAGGAAGATGAACAGAAAGAGCGGGATGAGCACCAGCAGCCAGGCGCCGCGGTGGAGGCGGCGCTCGCGCTTGAGCTTCAGACTGGCTCCATCAATCGTTCCGCCCATGGCAACGCTCGACCTTCCCGTGCTCCGTCAACCGCATGGGATGAGAAGTGGACTAAAGCAGCTTGCCCCCGCGCGAGGCGGTGCGCAATGGCCTCTTGGTGCCATGAAACAGGATCAGGGCATTCGGAAAGGCAGGGGGTGGCCCTCGGCCGCAGACTTATAGATCGCCTGCATGATGGCTACATCCTTCAGCCCCTCGCGCCCATCGGGCTCGGGATCCCGGCCCCGGCGGATGGCGTCGGCAAAGGTATCCAATTCCAGAGCGAATTCGTCCATGGCGGGGAACTCCCTTTCGAACCAGCGGCCGCCGATTTCGCCGCACAGACGGCGGAACTTGGCGAACTCGTAGGCAGGGTTGAGCGCCGCCCAGCCTTTTTCCCCGATCACGTGCAGGATCGACGACTGCGCCGCGCCGAAACTGCAACTCGCCTGGAGAGAAATCCCCTGAGGGAACCGGAGCTCGAAGGCCATGTGCTCCTCGACCTCGCGGTAGTAATCCGGTTTATGAGTCCAGCCCCGGCCGGAAACCTCGACGGGGTCGGCCCCCACCATCCAGCGTCCCGTATTCACGCAGTAGATTCCCACGTCCACCAGGGCTCCTCCGCCAGCCTGCTGGCGGTTCAGGTGCCAGCCGGGATTGCGGAGCGGACCCAGCGGAAGCGTAAAGGTGAACGCCGAGTGCATCAGCCGGAGGCGGCCCAGCCGGCCGCTCGTAATCATCCGTTTGAGCAGAACGCTGGCCGGCTCCACGTACTTCCGGTAAGCGATCATCAGACGAACGTTGCGGGCCTGGCAGGTTTCGATCATTTGCTGGCACTCGGCGACGGAATTGGCCATGGGTTTCTCGCACAGGATGTGCTTGCCGGCCCGCGCGGCGCGCACCGTGTACTCGGCGTGCGTTCCGTTGGTGGTAGCGATAAAAACTGCGTCCACCTGGGGATGGTTCAGGGCCAGAACGTAGTCGTCATAGGTGTAGTAGTCGCTCGCGCCGAACCTCTTGGCCAGCCGCTGAGCCTTTTTCGCGTCGCCCGAGACCAGGGCCACCAGCTTCGTCTTCCTGCTGTGGCGGAAAGCGGGCAGAATTGCCACCTCCGAAATATGACCCAATCCTACGACCGCAAACCCGATACGTTTTCCCGATGCCATGGCTCTTCCTTTCAAACGTCTCTATTGCCCTTCATTATGATGCGCCTGTCAAGTAGGCCTTTGGAGGCGCCGGCATCCTGCCGGCTCGCCGCCGGGACGGGCGGCTCTACCTGGCCGGCAAACTCGCGGAAAGGCAGCGCAGTGGCGGCCTTTAGGTCGCCATCCGGCTGACCATCCCTGGGGCGGGCTGAAACCCCGCCGCGACGAAAAGCGGTTCTTTCACGGACCCTAGGGGCGCGTCGAAGGCCCGGCTCCACGCTGGAGAATGCGTGCGGCTATCTGGCTGGGTTCATGCGTTCCCAGTCGAGGAAGTGGTCGATATCCTTGCGGATGGATTGAAGGACGAAGGCCAGCACGCCGGCGTCGTCCAGAAAGCCAAAAGCAGGGATCAGGTCGGGAATGAGATCGAGGGGATTGACGAAATAGATCAGGGCGGCCAGGGAGAGCACGATCGTCCGCCAGGGGACCACCGTGTAGCGCCCCCGCACCCAGGCATTAATCAGGCGGCAGAGCGACTGGAAGCCTTCCAGTGCTTCGGAGATGCGGTCGCGGTTGTGATCGGCCTTCCGCTGTGCGTCTTCGAGGAGCGTGGAAACTTTCCTGGGATCCCTGGCATATTCTTCCGCCCGCTTGCGCGCGCCTTCGAACAGGATCGGTTGATCTTGGGCCACGGTTCCCTCCCTTACCGGATTATACACGTTCCCGCGCGTCGCGGCAGGAAGCCGACAAGTGGTGGCGGGCCGTGGGGCCGGCGGCGCTGAAAAGATTTCCGGATGGCTCTTGACAATCCGGAATCCGGGGCTAAACTGTGCTTAGGACGAATTGGTGAGGATGCTACGGGGGCTTCCCATGAGTTGCTTCCGGGCCCTGGTTTCACCACGACCGACTCATTGCTCCACCGCGTGCCGCGGTGTGATACCCAGACCCAGAGTATTGTTTCGCGCCCCCGATGGGGAAGGAGGGCGTCGTGTTTCAAATGATTGATGAAGGCAGGTCGCCGGAAGAGGCCCGAAAGGTCTTTTGGACCAAAGTCGGCCTGTTCCTGGTTGCGACCGCGGCCGTCGCAGGCCTGATGTATTATGTCTTTACGGCGTCGCTTACGTTTTGAGCTCGGACGGAGGCGGCGGAAACTGCTCAGCCACCAGGCGCAGGGCTCCTTCGCGGTCGTGCAGCTTCCCGTCTAACTGTGCGTCTTCCACGGCTTGGAGCATTTGCTTGAATTGCGGGCCGGGACGGTATCCCTGCGCAATCAGGTCGTCGCCCGTCAGCAGCGGCGCCGGCCGCACCGCTTCGGGCGGGGTCTCCAGGAGGAGCTTTCGTGCCAACTCGTAATGGGAGAGGTCGCCGTGGCTCGCCAGGCAGTCCAGCCGGTGCAGTTCCAGGTGTTCCTCAAAACCTTCCATCCGCAGAAAACGCATTTGGGTCGAGCGCTTCATGCGGGGGAGATCCTTAAAGCGCAGGTGATGCCGCACCAGTTCCACCACGCGTTCAGTCTCGCGCGTGGAAAGGCGCAGCCGTGCGCAGATTTCCCCGGCCATCTTCGCGCCCACTTCCACATGGTTGTCGAACCGAATGCGCTCGCGCAGCGTGAAGGTGGGCGGCTTGCCCACGTCGTGCAGCAGCACCCCCAGGGCCAGGGTGGCGGTAGGCTTCTGCAGGCCTTCCAGCATGAGCAGGGTGTGAATCCAGACGTCGCCTTCGGGATGAAACTTGGGCGGCTGTTCGACCCCCTGCATCGCCTTGATCTCGGGCAGAACCTCTGCCAGCAATCCCGTTTCATCCAGCAGCTCAAAGCCGCGCCGTGCCCGGCCCTCGGTGAGAATCTTGAGGATCTCGTCGCGAACGCGCTCGGCGCTCACCTCGCGAATCCAGGGGGCCAGGTTGCGAATCGCGTCCCGTGTCGGTCCGTCCAGGGCGAAATCGAATCGCGCCGCAAAACGCACGGCGCGCATCATGCGCAGCTTGTCTTCGCGGAAACGCTCCTCCGGGTCGCCAATGGTGCGTAAGCGCCGCGCCCGGATGTCGGCGCGCCCCCCCACATAGTCCAGCACTTCGTCGTTGGCGGGATCGAGCAGCAGGCCGTTGATGGTGAAATCACGCCGGCGAACGTCTTCCTGCGCGGTGCGCGCGAATTGAACCTCGACCGGATGCCGTCCGTCGGCGTAGCGCCCGTCGCGCCGAAACGTCGCAACCTCCACCTTTCCCGCGTCGGTGGGCACGATCACGACGCCGAATTGCGCGCCCACCGTGATCGCCTCGGGAAAGAGATGGACCACCTGCGCCGGCGTCGCGTCGGTCGCGACGTCGTAATCCGCCGGCTCGCGCCCCATCACCAGGTCGCGCACACAGCCGCCCACCAGATACGCCTGAAAGCCTTCCGTGCGCAACCGCATGACGATTTCCGTCGCCGCTTGCCGCTTCGCGTCCATCGGGGTTATTACAACTGATTGCCGACTCTTGTGCAACAGATGCCGGGACTCAGTTCGTCCGCTCGCGTCCCAGGAACGTGCGCTTTCTACGCGGCGGGGCGGCCTTGCCGGGTTCGAGCGAGCGGGCCAGTTGCACGGCCTCGAACCCGAAGCGCGCACGCAGTTTGCCGGCGGTGTCCATGACACGCTCCCATTTGTCCTCGTGGGGGGCGGCGAGCAGTCCCCGCTGGAACGTGCCGCGCTCGAGGTGCGAAGCGCGCACGCCCAGCAGGCGAATCTTCTGTTTCGGATCGCGTGCCGCTTCGAACAGCCGCAGGGCGTGCTCGAAAATGACGGAATCGAGGTGGGTCGGTTCGGCGAGCGTCACATCGCGCGTCAGTGTGCGAAAGCTGGCGTAGCGGAGCTTGAGACCGATGGTGCGCGCGAAGAGCTGGTGGTCGCGCAGCCGCTGCGCCACCCGTTGCGACAGATACGAAAGCGTGCGTTCCATCTCGCCCACGTCCTCAATGTCCACGTCGAGGGTCGTCTCGTGACTGATGGACTTCGGTTCCTCGCTGTACTGATAGGCCTCGATGTCGCGTCCGACGGACTTGACGTAGAGCCATTCGCCGTACTTGCCGAACCACTCATGCAGCTTGTCGCGGCCGATGGCGGCGAGATCGCCGATGGTGGTGATACCGCGTGTGCGCAGTTCCGGCTCTGTCACTTTACCGATGCCGGGCATGCGGCGGATGGGCAGCGGGGCGAGAAACCGCGCCTCATGACCGGGCAGGACGTAGAGCAAGCCATGCGGCTTGGCCTGGTCGGAAGCAATCTTGGAGACCAGATGAGAGGTGGAGAGTCCCACGGAAGCGTTGAGACCCGTGCGCTCCTTGATGGTGCGAATCAGCCGGTCCGCGCCGCGCAACGCCGAACCGTGCAGGCGCTCGCAGCCGGTGAAATCCAGATAGGCCTCGTCAATCGAAACCATCTCGACCACCGGGGTGAACGCTTCGAAGATGTCGTAGATCTGGCGCGAGTACTCGCTGTACTTGTAGTGCTGGCCGCGCAGGAAGATGGCGTGCGGGCAGAGCCTTTTGGCGGTACGAATGGGCATGGCCGAGTGCACGCCGAACTTGCGCGCCTCGTAGCTCGCCGCCGCCACCACCCCGCGCCCGTCCGGGTCCGCACCGACGACGACCGCCTTCCCCTTGAGCGAGGGATTCTCAAGCTCCTCGACGGAGACGAAGAAGGCATCCATATCGACGTGGGCGATGTGAGGAATCGGAGGCTCGAGCGCTCTCTGCATCGGAAGATTCAACCCGCCTTTCGGGCGCTGACGACGCGCGGAATGCCGCGCAGGTCGGGGATGACTTCGATGTCGGTCCACGCTGGCGCCGCGGGCGTCCCGCCCGCTGGCAGGCAAGATGCCGGCACTCCCGCGTGCAGCAGCGCCACCACCGCGTCGCGCATGTTGTAGCCGATTTCGACGACCACGTGGCCGCCGGGCTGGAGGGCCTGGAAGGCCTGCGGAAACAGACGCCGATACATTTCGTCATTCGTCTCCAGGTCACCCACCGCGATCCGGGGTTCAAAATCGCGCACTTCACGCTGCACCTTGCGGAGTTCGTCGCGCGATACGTACGGCGGATTGGAAACGATGAAATCGAAGGTGCCGCGAAAATCATTGTCGAGAAGTCGCGCCAGCAGATCGCTTTCCAGAAACTTCACGCGGTCGGGCATGCCGAGCCGTAGCGCATTGTGCGACGCCACAACCAGGGCCATCCGCGAAATATCCACACCGAAGAGAATGGCGCGAGGTAGTTCGGAAGCGAGCGCCAGGGCGATGCAGCCGGAGCCTGTGCCCACATCCGCGATGCGCAGCCGGTCGTCTTTCGCCCGGCCCTGACGCGCGAGCAAGTCGAGCACCGTCTGCACGACGTGCTCGGTTTCGGGACGGGGAATGAGCACGTCCGGCGTCACGACGAAATCGAGTCCCCAGAATTCCTGGTGGCCGGTGATATATTGCGTCGGTTTGCCGGCGGCTCGTTCTGCGACCAGCGCGAAGTAGCGATCGCTGGTTTCTGGCGCGATTTCTTTTTCAGGATTGGTATAAAGATACGTCCGGTCGCAAGCCAGCACGTGCATCAGGAGCAGCTCCGCGGCCAGTTGCGCCGACGGAACTTGATGGTCGAGCAGCCGCTGGAGTCCGGACTGGAGGGTCTCTCGGAGTTGCATAGAGCAGGTTTCAGGACCTGGGACGAGGAAGCCGCGATGGGGCGGCGCGCGCGCTCGAACCCAAATCCTGGACTTAGTTTACGCCACCACGGTGGCCTGTTTCAGCTTTTCGGCCTGGAAGTGGGTGATGAGGGCTTCGATCACGTCGTCGAGTTTCCCGTCCATGACGCGGTCGAGCTGGTGGAGGGTCAGCCCGATGCGATGGTCGGTGAGGCGGTTCTGGGGAAAGTTGTACGTCCGAATCTTCTCGCTGCGATCGCCCGAGCCGACCATCGAGCGGCGCTCTTCGGTGATTTGCTTCTGCTGTTCCTGCAATTTCATTTCGTAGAGCCGCGAGCGCAGCACGCGCATGGCCTTGGCGCGATTCTTGATTTGCGATTTCTCATCCTGGCACGAAACCACGGTTCCGGTGGGGATGTGGGTGATGCGCACGGCGGAATAGGTGGTGTTCACCGACTGCCCGCCGGGACCGGAGGAGCAGAAGGTGTCGATGCGGATATCCTTGGGGTCGATCTGAATTTCGACGTCGTCCGCTTCCGGCAGCACAGCCACGGTGATGGCGGAGGTGTGGATGCGTCCCTGCTGTTCGGTGGCGGGAACGCGCTGCACGCGGTGCACGCCGCTTTCGTACTTCAGCTTGCTGTAAACCCTCTGGCCTTCGATGACGGCGATGACTTCCTTGAGCCCGCCCACGCCCGAGAGGCTCGAGGACAGGACTTCCACCTTCCAGCCCTGCGATTCCGCATAGCGGGAGTACATGCGGAAGACCTCCTCGGCGAACAGCGTGGCTTCGTCGCCGCCGGTTCCGGCGCGGATTTCAAGCACCACGTTTTTCTCGTCGTTGGGATCCTTGGGCAGCATCAGGATGCGAAGTTCTTCTTCCACCCGACCGCGCTCGGCTTCGAGCGATGCCAGCTCTTCCTGGGCGAGCGCCTTCATCTCCGCATCCAAATCCGCATCGGTCAGCAGCTCCTTGGCGCCGGCGATGGATTTCTCGATGGTCTTCCAGCGGCGGTATTTCTCGACCACTTCGCTCAAATCTGAGTGAGCCTTGGCGGCTTTCTGGTAGCGTGCCGCGTCGGCCAGCACGTCCGGGCTGCCGAGCTGCGCGGTCAGCTCGTCGTACTTGTTTTCGATCTCGGCGAGTTTGTCCAGGAAGTTCATCCCATCAGTCCCAATCTTCTGCGAAGGCCGAGCTTCATGTCATTCCGAGGAGCTGCGTGGTGCCGCATCGGGGCGGCGAGGCATCTAGCCCTCGCTGGTATGCAGAGCGGGATGCCTCGCGTGGCTCGGCATGATCAGGCCAGGGCGTTCATCGTTCCTTATTCCGCGCGCATCGTGGTTCTACGCGATCACCAATTCTCCGCCGCGCGACTTCTCCATTTCCATGGCGGTTTCGAGCGCCTTGAGAGCGGTTTCGATCTGCGCGTCGTTGGGCTCGCGCGTGGTGATGCGCTGGAGCCACAGTCCGGGCTGCGCCGCCCAGCGCCACAGGACGCCCTGAGACTTGGCCGCATAGCGGATAAATTCGTAGGAAACGCCTGCGATCAGCGGCAGCAGGGCCAGCCGTCCGGCCAAGCGTCCCGCGAACGACTCGAAGGGAAGCAGCATGTAGAGCAGTATGGCAATGACCATCACTACCAGCAGGAAGCTGGTGCCGCAGCGGGGATGAAATCGTGTCGCGGTGCGCGCCGCTTCGAGATCGAGCCGCCCCGTCTTTTCGTACGCCCAAACAACCTTGTGCTCCGCGCCGTGGTACTCGAAGACGCGCTGAATGTCCTTCCATTGCGAAATCAGCCAGAGAAATCCAAGAAACAGCGCGATACGAATCACGCCGTCGACGAGATTGAAGAGGAAGGGATTTTCAATCTTCGGGAAATAGCCCTTCGCCTCCGTGGTCAGGTAGAGCGGCAGCAACTTGTAGAACACGATAAAGAATCCGAGCGAAAAGAGCAAGTTGAACGCCACAAGCCAGTTGCTGAATTCCTGCTTCTTCTCCGGTCTAGCGCCGTCCTTGGCCGGTTCCTCGAGCGCCGCGTCGGCGGAGTAACGCAGCGCTTTGATGCCGATCACCAGCGACTGCCCCAGCGTTCCCAGGCCGCGCAGGACGGGATACTTGAACCAGCGGGATTTTTCCGACGGTCGCTGGATGAAGCTCTGCATCACAGCGATATTGCCGGCGGGCTGGCGCACCGCCACAGCATAGGAATGCGGCGAGCGCATCATCACGCCCTCGATCACCGCCTGGCCACCGACCAGCACCTCTTCGGAGCCCTGCAAGGCAGGCGCGAGCGCCAGACGCGCCAGGTGCTTCCAGAACGAGCCCATCCGTGATTTTAGTGCTGAGATCATCATCTCAAAAACCATCGTGCCCTGCGGAAAACCGCCGGCCAGGAACCGTAACTTCCATAGGATTGGATGCGCTAGCGAGGCATGAGTATCCGTTACTCAGCATAGCGGGACTTGGGAGAGGTGTCAAATGGGGGTGCGCTGAAGGTGATGTCAAGCTGCTTGTGTAAAGATCTGGAGGGTGCGGTTTTTCCAGCGAACGTTTTCGTTCAAGCCGTTGAAGATGGCGAAGATGATGCGGTCGACGCTCTGGACGTTGACGAAGCAGACCATGGGTCGGGTGCGGCGGCGCACCTCGACAAAGCAGCGTTCGATGACATTGGTGGTGCGCAGCTTGCGCCAGAGGTGCCGGGGGAAGCGGAAGAAGGTTAGCAGGTCGGGCAAGTCACGCTCCAGCCGTGCGACCATCGTGGGATAGAAGCGGCGCCAGCGAAAGCGCAAGCGCGCAAAGGCTTGTCGGGCTCGCCGCTCGCCCTCGGCGCGATAGATGGCCTGGGCGTCAGCCTTCACCGCGTCGTAGTCGCGCTTCCGCACCTTCTCCAGAATGTTGCGCATCTTATGGACCCAGCAGCGTTGATGAGCGACGCGCGGGTAAACGGTGGCCAGAGCCGCCGCCAGTCCCGGACAGCCATCGGTGACGATCAGCAGCAGATTTCTCCCGACCAAGCCGCGCCCGTAGAGGTCTTGCAGGAAGCCTTCCCAGGCCGCCTGGCTCTCGCCCGCGCTGCGCAGGAAAGCGAGCAACTGCCGCGTGCCGTCCAGACGCACCCCGTAGGCGACCAGCATCTGCACGCGCTTCGGTCCGCTCGGCCGCCGCACTCGCAAACTCACCCCGTCCAGAAACAGGTAGGCCCATTGGTCTTTCAAGGGCGCCTGATGGAAGGCCCGCACCAGGTGGTCCAAGCTCCGGCAGAGCTTGGAGACCGTCTGCGCGCTCACCGCCTCGCCCGTGACTGTGGCGATCACCCGCCCCACCTGCCGCGTCGCGATGCCGCGCAAGAACGCTTCCCGGATCAGCATCATCACGTCCGGGGCCCGCCGCTGAAACCGCTCCAGACAGCCCGGCAGAAAACTCCGCTCCCGCGTGCGCGCGATCTTCAGGCGCAGCGTTCCGAACGGCGTCACAAAATCCCGAAAGTAAAACCCGTTGCGCTGCCCCCGCCGCGTGGGAGCCTGCTTCCAGGGCTCCGAGCGCACCGACTGGTCGCGCTGCCGCGCCGATTCCTCTTCCAGAAATCTCGCCAGCACCCCCTTCGCCTTGCCGTACACGTCCCCCCAGAACGTCTCCTTCAAATCCGCTACAAAATGCTCAAACTGCTCCGTCATCGGTGCTACAGTTCTCATCGGGTGTAAGCTCCTCTCGAGGATTTTGGTTTTAGGTCGTCAGCCCAAAACCAGCTTACACCCCCCAACCTACACACACAGACTTACATCACCTGCGCTGAAAGGCGGCGTCCTGACCGCCGCCATCGGCTAAGGATTTCAGGCGACGGGGAGACCACCGCCGATACCAGGCGTTAGGCTGTAACATTTCGTGTTGAAAATTGAATTGGAAAGAGAGAGAGGGTATCTCCGGAAAACGTTTTCCTGCCGGCAAGAGCAGG
>CAZHKT010000054.1:0-22852 GCA_964533045.1 uncultured Acidobacteriota bacterium
TGTTCGGAATAGACCCCGCCCTCAGCTTCTGCAAGGTCCCCGCGATGGTACTCAATGAGATGAAGTGGTGTCAAGTATCAATTTTTCGACAAGTGAGGTGGAGTTCCTGAAGTGCGGAGAAGTGAGATTTTGCAGGCGCGCCGCACTGAAAGCACCCCAACCCTAAGCCGGTTCCGTGCCCGCCAGCGCCTTAAGCCTGGCGATGGCAGAAGCGACTCCTTCCGGCGCCGCGTAGACGGCGGAACCCGCCACCAGGAAATTCGCGCCGGCTTCGACCACCGGGCGAATCGTTCCTTCATGGATTCCACCGTCCACCTCGACGTCGCAGGTCAGGCCGCGCTCGCGGATCATGGAGCGTACCCCGCGGATCTTGGGCAGCGTTTCGGGAATGAAATTCTGCCCCCCAAATCCCGGATTGACAGTCATGACCAGCACAAGGTCGACGTCCGGCAGGATTTCCGACACGGCTGTAGCGGGGGTGGCAGGATTCATGGCGACTGCGGGCGACTTGCCCGAAGCGCGAATCTGCTGAATAACGCGATGCAGGTGCGGCGTGGCTTCCTGATGCACGATGATCATGTCCGCGCCCGCGGCGACGAAGGAGGCGACCACGTCCTCGGGGCGTTCCACCATTAAGTGTGCTTCGATTGCCATTTGTGTTAAGGGTCTCAAGCATTCGATGACACGCGCGCCAAAGGTGATATTCGGGACAAATTTGCCATCCATGACATCGACCTGGATGCGTTCGACGCCGGCCAGTTCCACGGCCCGGACCTGCTCGCCCAGGCGCGCAAAGTCGGCCGACAGAATAGATGGAATAATCTGAATCATGCAACCGAAGCGTTTCTCAATTTGCTGGCAGCCGCCGCGTCCAGATCCCACTCAAGTCTGCCCTGGCGGGGAGCGATGAGCTCCGCGGGAAGTTTTGCAGCGCCGCCGGGCCCCTGCAGCACGCGGGCAAGAGTTTCCGATTTTTCCGCTCCCGTGACAAGGAAAATGATGCGGGCCGCGTTGTTCAGCACCGGCAAGGTCAAGGTGACGCGTTGCAGGCCGTCCGGGCCGGGCTCAGAGACGACGACCCAGCGGAAAGCTTCCTTCAGGCTCTGCGAGCCGGGGAATAGCGACGCGGTGTGACCATCGGCACCCATTCCAAGACAGACCAGATCAAACCCGGGAAACGTCGGCGTTTGAAAGAATGCCTTCAGTTCGCATTCGTATTGATTCGCGGCCACTGGAGGCGGCAGTTCCCCGCCGACTCGGTGGAAATTCACCGCCGGAAAATTGACAGCCTCGAGCAGCGCCTCCCGAATCATGCGGAAGTTACTGGAGGGGTGGGCGGGTGGCACGCACCGTTCGTCCACCTGGAAGAGGTGCACCTTCGCCCACTCGACTTGACGCGCGAAATCCGGCAGTCCGAGAAGCTGATACCAGCGGCGCGGAGTTGAACCGCCGGAAAGCGCCGCCGTAAAGCGGCCGGCTTCGGAGATCCGCCGGCGAGCCAGTTCGACGAACCGGCCAGCGGCAGCGCGGCTCAGGGTTTCCAGGTCGGGGTGGACAATGATCTCCGGCTTCATGCCTTTCAATGGGCGATATCGGGAGGAATCCAGGCGCGCCCGTCGGCGGCAAGAAATGCGTCAGCCTCCGCGGGCCCCCAGCTTCCGGCCTCGTAGAAGGCCAGCCCGCGCTCGCCGTCAGCCTTCCATCGGGCCAGGATCGGGTCCACCAGCTGCCAAGCGAGGTCCACCGCGTCCTGCCGATTGAACAGCGTGGCATCGCCCAGCATGCAGTCCAGCAGGAGGGTCTCGTAGGCGGTGGGCGGCGAGGCACCAAAGGCCTCCCCGTAACGGAAATTCATGGTCACCGGCTGTATCTTCATCAGCGGCCCGGGCAACTTGGCGCTGAACTGCAGCGACATGCCTTCATCCGGCTGGAGGTGGATAATCAGCAAATTCGGATCGATGCGCTGCGTGGCGCAATCGCGGAACAGAAGATGAGGCACGCGGCGGAACTGGATGGCGATTTCGGAGGCGCGCTTGCTCATCCGCTTGCCGGAGCGGAGATAGAAGGGCACACCGGCCCAGCGCCAGTTATCGATAACCAGCTTGAGCGCCGCATAAGTCTCGGTGGATGACCCCGGGCTGACTTTGGGCGCCTCGCGATAACCCGGCACGGCCGCGCCCTTCACCGTTCCGGCCCGGTACTGCCCGCGCACGGCAAGCTCCGGAACGCGCTCCGGCGTCATGGGCCGGATGGCGCGCAGCACTTTGGCCTTTTCGTCGCGCACGTCGTCGGCGCGGAAGGCGGCGGGCGGCTCCATGGCCACCAGGCTCAGCAGTTGCAGAACGTGATTCTGGATCATGTCGCGCAGGCAGCCGGCTTCCTCATAATACGAGCCGCGATCTTCGACGCCCAGATCCTCCGCCACCGTAATCTGAATGTGGTCAATGTAACGGCGGTTCCAGACCGGCTCAAAGATGCCGTTGGCAAAGCGAAAGACCAGCAGGTTCTGAACCGTTTCTTTCCCGAGGTAATGGTCAATCCGGTAGATTTGATCTTCGCGGAAGACGCGAGTCACGAGCCGGTTCAGGTCGCGCGCGCTGGCCAGATCCCGGCCGAAGGGCTTCTCGATGACAATGCGCGTCCAGGTGCGCGCCGGCTCGCGCGGCTGGGCGAGGCCGGCGTTGCCCAACCCTTCCACCGTCACCGGGAAGAAGCTGGGCGGCGTGGCGAGATAGAACAGCCGGTTCCCCGCCGTGCCGCGCTCACGGTCCACCTGATCCAGCAGTTCCCGCAGCTTCTGACAGGCGGCAGGCTCGCTGAAATTGCCTTGCAGATAGAAGAGCCGCTTCGCAAATCCGGCGGGGAATTGGGTCGCTTCCTCGGGCGAAAGCTTGAGAAATTCCGTCACGGCCCACTTCACCTTGTCGCGGAACTGATCGTGGGTGAAAGGTGTGCGGCCGCAGCCAATCACGGAAAACTCATCCGGCAGCAGACGTTCGCGGGAAAGGTAGTAGAGCGCCGGAAGGATCTTGCGCTGGGCCAGATCGCCGGAAGCACCGAAGATCACCATCGCGCAGGGGTCCGGCAAGCGCCGCGCGGGCGGCGTTCCGGTTCCCGCTTCGATCCCTGCGTCGAACATGCTGCGCGTCTCCCTGGTGTCCGGTCGGTCGTCACTGCCAGCTACCGCTTCGGGGTGGAGATCTTCCGGAGAGCCGCCTGGATCCAGCCGGTCACCTGGTCGAGGCCCTCTTCGACTCTGGAACTCAGATGAAACCGCAGCACCGGCAGTCCCTTGCTTTTCAATGCTTCATAATCGCCGAGCGCCTGAGCCTGCTTCAAAACCGCAAAGCTGAAAGGCTCGCCGGGCACCGGACAATCCTGCTCGTCGTCGGAAGTCAGCAGAATAAAGAGCCCTTGCGGCGGGCCGCCCTTGTGCAACTGACCGGTGGAGTGCAAGTAGCGCGGGCCGTATCCGACGGTGGTCGCCAGCTTCAAATGGTCGCGGAGGAGCAGGCGCAGAGCCTGTATGGAAGCCTTCTGTGTGCTTCGGGCCTCGAGATATGGAAGGAGTGCAACGTAAGATCCCGATCTGGCCCGATTCAGGAAGTCTGCCAGGCAGTCGGCACCCTCTTGAGCGGTGACGGCGCCCGAGCCCGCCGTGCCGGAACTGCAATAGACCTTCACGCCGCCCCCTTGCAGGGCCGGCTCCGGCTCCGGCAGCTTGCCGGTGGCGCGAAACTTGCTCAGCAAGCGATTGGTAAGGTCCTTGCTCTGCTGGACATTCGGCTGGTCAAACGGATCAATTCCCATGAGGGCGCCCGCCGTGGCCGTGGCGACTTCCCAGCGGAAGAATTCGTGCCCAAGGTCGTAGGGGTCATTCAAATCGATCCGAAGCACCGGATGGCCCGCCACGGCCAGGGCATCCAGCCGGTCTTCAACCATTTTCTTCTTCTCAGCCACCAGCGCCATGCGGATGAAAACTCGGTCAGAGCCATAGACCTCCGGCGTGGCGATATATTCCTTCACCACGGGGAGAAGTCCCTTCCCTTCCTTTCCCGTACTCTCCGCGATCAACTGCTCCACCCAGTCGCCAAACGAGTGAATGCCTGCCGACATGACGAACGTAACCTTGTTGCGACCCGCCTGGGCCGCTTCGGCCAGCAAGGCCCCGAGCACCGCGCCCGGATTCTGGGACAGAGGAACGTCGGCGGCACAGGCGGCGCGCATGGCGAGCGCACGGTCCAGGAGGGTGACGATATCCACTCCCGCCAATGCCGCAGGGACCATCCCGAAATTCGAAAGCGCCGAGAACCGGCCCCCGATGTCCGGCTGCCCCGGGAAGATGTGCCGGAAGCCTTTTTCACGAGCCAGCCCTTCCAGCATCGTGCCCGGGTCGGTGATGGCGATAAAGTTCTCGCCCGCGGCGATGCCCTTGTGCCGGCGGACCACGTCGTAGAAATACCGGAAGAAGCTGAGGGGCTCGATGGTTCCGCCTGATTTGGACGAAACCAGGAAGAGGGTGTTCGGCACGTCCACTTCCCCGGCCAGAGTCGCCACGCTCGCCGGCACGGTCGAGTCAAGGACATGTAATTCCAGGAATCCCGCGGCTGAGCCGAACGTCAGGCGGCAGATATCGGGACAAAGGCTGCTCCCGCCCATGCCGAGCACCACCGCGTGCCGGAATCCCTGCGCCGCCATCCGGCGGGCAAATTCGAGATGGTCCGCCGCCTGGTCGCGCATGACCACCGGGGAATCCAGCCAGCCGAGGGCGTTCTCGATGATACGCCGGTGGGAGGCGTCATCCTTCCAGACGGTGGGATCCCGGGCCCAGAGCCGCTGGCGATAGTTTTGCTGCTCCAGCCGGGCCAATGCGGCGCCAACCGATGGCTCGAGATTTTCCGGAACCTTAGTCCCCGCGAGATCGTGCATGTGGTTCGTTGACCCTCCCTCGACGGACCTGGTGCGACAGCAGGTCTCACCCCTCTACTTCCCCAGGAGTTCCTTCGCGCGACGGATGACATCGGCCGGCGTGAGACCGAATTTTTCCGCCAAAACCTTGTAGGGTGCAGACGCGCCAAAGCGGTTCAAGCCGAGTACCGCGCCCTTGGGGCCGATGTAGCGTTCCCAGCCGAAGGGCGACGCGGCTTCGATCGCCACGCGCACCGAAACGGCGGGCGGAATCACCTCGTCGCGGTAGGCCTGCGGCTGCTTTTCGAACAGATCCCAGCTCGGCATGCTCACGACGCGGGAGGCAATACCCTCTGCCGCCAGCTTCTCGTGCGCTTCCACGGCCACGGAAACTTCCGAGCCACTGGCCAGGAGAAGGACCTGCGGGGTCGTACCCGACGCGTCCGCCAGTACGTAGGCGCCGCGCTCCACGCCTTCGGCCGAAGCGTACCGATTGCGGTCGAGAATGGGAAGTCCCTGCCGCGTCAACAGCAAGGCTACCGGGCCGCCGCGATGCTCAATGGCAATGCGCCAGGCGACCGCCGTCTCGTTGGCGTCGGCAGGGCGCAAGACCATCAGATGCGGAATCACGCGCAGCGAGGCCAGATGCTCGACCGGTTGGTGTGTGGGGCCGTCTTCACCGAGAAAGATACTGTCGTGGGTAAAGACAAATATCGAACGAGCTTCCATCAGCGCCGCCAGCCGAAGGGCCGGCCGGGCGTAATCCGAAAAGACCAGAAAGGTGCCGCCATAGGGGATCAGACCACTCAGCGCCATGCCGTTAAGGGCCGCGCCCATGGCGTGTTCGCGCACCCCGAAGTGGAAATTGCGCGCGCCATAATTGCCTTTGGAAAAGTCGCCCAGCCCTTTGAGGTACGTGTTGTTGGACGGCGCCAGGTCCGCCGAACCGCCCACCAGCGTGGGTAGCGCCGGCGCAATCGCCGCCAGAACCTTTCCCGATGCCTGCCGCGTCGCCAGCGCCCCGTCGGCGGGTTTGAAAACAGGAAGCTTCTCCTTCCATCCGGCAGGAAGCTCGCCCAGGACGTAGCGGTCCCACTCCGCCGCCAGGTCAGGCGCGGCCTTGCGGCAGGCGTCAAGTTTCTGCTGCCAGGCCGCCTCGGCCTCGCTGCCGCGCGCCACACACTTGCGGAACTCGCTCAGAGCTTCGGGAGGAATGAAGAATTTCTCTTCTGTCGGCCAGCCGTAGGCCTTCTTCGTCAGTCTGACTTCTTCTTCGCCCAGTGGCGCGCCGTGCGCCTCCGCCGTGTCCTGCGCGTGGGGTGCGCCAAAGGCGATGTGGGTGCGGATCAGAATGAGCGCGGGCTTGCCCTTCTGCGCCTTCGCCGCGCGGATGGCCTGATCGATCGCCTCCAGATCATTCCCGTCCGGCACGCGCAGCGTCAACCAGCCGTAAGCGTCGAAGCGCTTCTGCACGTCTTCGGTGAAGGCCAGATCGGTCGGGCCCTCAATGGAAATGTGGTTGTCGTCGTAGAGATAGATGAGATTGTCGAGGCCCAGATGCCCCGCCAGCGAGGCCGCCTCGTGCGAGACACCTTCCATCAGGTCACCGTCGCTGACGATGGCGTAAATCCTGTAATCCACCAGATCGTGGCCGTCGCGGTTGAAACGCGCCGCAAGATACTTCTGGGCCATGGCCATGCCAACGCCCGTCGCAAAACCTTGTCCGAGCGGGCCAGTCGCCATTTCGATGCCCTCGACCAGCGTGTTCTCCGGATGCCCGGGGGTCCGGCTACCCCACTGGCGGAATTGTTGGAGCTCGTCACGCGCCAGGTCGTATCCCGTCAGATGGAGCAGGCTGTAAAGCAGCATCGAGCCGTGTCCCGCGGAAAGTACGAACCGGTCGCGATTGGGCCACTTGGGTTTCTGCGGATGATGCTTCAGATGGCGCGTCCAGAGGACATAGGCCATGGGCGCTGCGCCCATCGGCATGCCCGGATGACCGGATTTGGCCTTCTCCACGCCATCCATGGCGAGGCAACGAATGGTGTTGACGCACAGCCTGTCGAGTTCGGTGAAGTGAGACATCGTCGTATGGATAAGACCCTCTCTTGAGAAATAATGCGTCCGAAATTCAGGGCTCAAGATTATATAACTTCGCTTCCCCCTTGGGCAGGTGCAAATGGCACAGGCGGGCAGGGCCCGCAATCCGGCCCTGCGGCACGCGCCGCCAGGCTGAACGACGCGCCTTGCGCTACAAAACAAATCTTTTGATATCCTGTCCCCGCGAAGAATCCATGAAAGAGGTTCCGTTATGGGCAATCATCACCTGGGCATCATCGGACTGGGCGTCATGGGGCGCAATCTGGCGCGGAACGCGGCCAGCAAGGGCTTTAGCGTCGCTGGCTACGATACCGACGCCGCTAAAGGCCGCGCTGCGGTCGAGGTGGCGGGGAAGCCGCTGGTCTTCACGCCCACGCTGGCGGAATTCGTGGCGTCGCTGGAAGCCCCGCGCCGCATCTGGATGATGGTCCCCGCCGGCAAGGCCGTGGATGCCGTGCTCGCCGATCTCAAGCCGCTGCTCTCGGCGGACGATATCGTGATGGACGGCGGCAACTCGCACTTCCAGGACACGGAACGCCGCGCCCGCGACTGGGAAGCCGCCGGCCTGCGATTCGTCGGCATGGGCGTGAGCGGCGGCGAAGAAGGCGCGCTGCGCGGCCCCTGCCTGATGCCCGGCGGCCACGAGCCCTCCTACCGGCGGCTGGAATCCATCCTCACCAAGATGGCTGCGCAGACCGACGAAGGCGCCTGCTGCACCTACATCGGACCGGGCGGGGCGGGCCACTACGTCAAAATGGTGCACAACGCCATTGAGTACGGCGTCATGCAATCCATCTGCGAGGCGTACGATTTACTGAAAACCGTCGCCGGGCTTTCCGGGCCGGAGATTCGAGACATCTTCGCCGCGTGGAACGCCGCGGACCTCAACTCGTACCTGCTCGAGATCACCGACATCGTGCTCGGCAAGACGGATCCCGAGACCGGCAAGCCGCTTGTGGATCTGATTCTTGACACCGCCGAGCAGAAAGGCACGGGCAAGTGGGCGGCGCAGGACGCCTTCGATATCGGCGTGGCGATTCCCACGCTGACGGCATCGGTCATTGCGCGCATTCTCTCCGGGGCTAAAGAGGATCGCGTCGCGGCCTCAAAGATCCTGCGCGGACCGGGACGGCGCTTCGACGGTGACCGGCAAGAGTTTGCCCGCCGCGTGCGCGAGGCTTACACACTCACCCTGATTGCCTGTTACGCGCAGGGGTTCGACCAGATGCGCGTGGCGTCGGCGGAGTACCAATTCAACCTGAACCTGGCGGAAATCGCGCGCATCTGGAGGGGCGGCTGCATTGTGCGCGCGCGCCTGCTCGATCCCATCCGCCGCGCCTTTTCTGTTCAGCCGGACCTGCGCCAACTGATGCTGGCGCCGCCCTTTGCCAACTTCATCAACCAGAACCACGACAGCCTGCGCGAAGTGGTGGAAACCGCCGCCCACCTGGGCGTGCCGTGCATCGCGTTCGCAAACTCTCTGGCTTATCTCGATAGCTACCGCCAGGAACGGCTCCCCGCCAATCTCCTTCAGGCCCAGCGCGACTATTTCGGCGCCCACACGTATCGCCGAATTGATAAGGAAGGTAAGTTCCACACCGACTGGGGTCAGTAACCGCCAAGTAGAGATTGACGATTGTCCATTTCCCGCCCCCGCCTTCATCAATTTGCGGTTTGCGAATCGTCGGAAAAGATGGCTTGACATCCGGGCAATGGGTGTACAATCGGGCCGGTTCCTCGCCTGACCGGATCATCTTCCGGTGAATGCACTTCCCTTTCGGGAGGCGTCCAGTGCTTCGCAACGCATTCTTGGCAGTGTTGGTCCTGACCCCGGCACTTCAGGCAACGGACCTTCAGGTTCCTTCCAGCGCCGAACTCTGCGGCGATTGCCACCGCGAAATCCAGGCGGGATGGAAGCGTTCCGCTCACGCCACGGCCATGGAGAGCCGACTCTTTCAGGACGCGCTCAAGGCGGCGGAAGCGGATTTCGGCGTCTCGGCGCGCAAAACGTGCCTGGGATGCCATTCGCCCGTCGGCGTGGCGCTGGGCGATCTGAGCCTGGTTAAGAAAGTCAGCTGGGAAGGGGTCACCTGCGACTACTGCCATTCCATCCGTGAAGTGACGTTGAAGGGCCCCAATCCCTACGCGCGGGTCGAGTTCTCGGGCGTCAAGAGCGGGCCCTCGAAGAACGCTTCGTCTCCGGTGCATGATACGGTCTTTTCCGCCGTGCATACCTCGTCGCAAGCCTGCATCTCGTGCCACGAATACACCAACGCCCAGGGTCTGGCGGTTCTCACCACCTATTCCGAGTGGAAACAGAGCAGTTACGGCACCGAATCAACGGGTTGCCAGTCGTGCCACATGGCGCGCATGCAGGGCAACGCCGTGGATCCCAGCGTCAAGAGTGGCAGCAAACTTCAGCTCAACGTGCACGAAATTCCCGGCAGCCGGTCCGTCACGCAGCTCAACAAAGCGGTGCGGGCTAACGTGACGACCGTGCATGAGGGCGGACAGCTCAAGATCACGGTGTCCGTCGTCAATCAAGGCGCGGGCCACAGCGTGCCCACCGGCTCGCCCATGCGGCAACTGATCATGGAACTGACCGCTTCACCCTCCAACGGCAAGCATTTTCAGGCGAGGACACTGTTCCGCCGCACCGTGGCGGACTCGAGCGGCACGGTGCTCGACCGCGAGCACCTGGCCTTCCTGCGCGGCGCGAAAGTGGTGAGCGACACGCGTCTGGCCCCCGGCGCCACGCATCGCGAGACCTTCACCTTCCCCGTTCCCCAGGGCGTGGGAACCCAGGTTGACGCCAGCTTTTTCTACTATTACTCCCCCATGGCGACGAGCGAATCGGAAAAGAAAGCCAAGTTCTTGAGCATCCGTCGCTACGTGCCATAACGCCGCCGGGAGCGCGGGCATCCTGCCGGCCTGCCGGCGAGAGGCCGGCGGACGCGCGCGGCAGTGAAGACACCGCCGCGACAGACCTCCATCTGGTTTTCATCCGCGCAGGCATCGCTTGCGGTATCATGCTGCTCCGGGAGGATTCCTCAATGCCGCAAAGATCTCTTCGTTCGATTTTATTCGCCCTCGTTGCAATCGCGCTTCTCAGCCAGATCGCCGCGGCGAAGCGGCCCATGACGGTGGACGACCTGATGAAAGTGGAGCGGATTTCGGCTCCCCAAGTCTCGCCCGATGGCAAGTGGGTGGCCTACGTTCAGGGCACGGTCAATCTCGAAGCCAATAAAGTCCGCCGGCACCTCTGGCTCGTGCCCGTCGAAGGTGGCACGCCCAAACAACTCACGCGCGGCGAATGGTCCGACACGCATCCGCGCTGGTCGCCCGATTCGAAGGCTCTCGCGTTCATCTCGACGCGCAGCGGCAGCGCCCAGGTCTGGATCATCCCCGTGGACGGCGGCGAAGCGCGCCAAGTTACTACGATCTCGACTGAGGCCGATGGCGTCACCTGGGCGCGCGGGAGCAACATGCTGGTGTTCACCTCCAACGTCTTCCCCGCCTGCGCCGATGATGACTGCAACGCGAAGCGGCTGGAAGAACGCGAGAAGAGCAAAGTCAAAGCGCAGATCATTGACGAACTCCTCTTCCGCCATTGGGACCAGTACCGCGACGGGCGTTACACGCACACCTTCGTGGTCTCGGCCGACGGCGGCAAGCCGCGCGACCTGACGCCGGGGGCGGTCGATTCGCCCACCTGGTTCCTGGGGGCGCCGGACGCTTTCGCCATTTCGCCCGACGGCAAGGAAGTGGTCTTCACCTCCAACCGCTCGGGCGGGTCGAGCATCGCGTGGACGACCAACAACGATCTGTTCATCGTCGCTTCGCTCGGCGGCGAGCCCCGAAACATTACAAAGGACAACGTGGGTTCCGACGCCGCACCGCAATACTCACCCAACGGCCGCTACATCGCCTATACCTCCCAGGCGCGCAACGGCTACGAGTCAGACCTGGTGCGCCTGCGCGTCTATGACCGCGAGACGGGCGCGACCCAAGAGTTGAGCACGGGCTTCGACCAGTGGGTGGGGAGCTTCGCCTGGGCGCCGGACAGCGACACCATCTACTTTAACGCGCCGGAGAGCGGCAGGCAGCCGCTGTTCAAGACCTCGATCAGCAAGCCGAAAGTCGAAAAGGTTCTGGACATCATGACCGAGGACCTGTCCGTCGCCGCCGATGGCAAGTCGGTGGTGTTCACCTCCAGCAGCATGATTCGACCCTCGGAGATATTCCGCGCCCCGGCCACGGGCGGGACGCCTGTACCCCTGACCCGCGCCAACGACGCGCTCATGGCCGAACTCGAGATGAATCCCGCCGAAACCGTGTGGACACCCGGCGCCCTCGGTGCGAAAATCCACAACCTACTCATCAAGCCGCCGGGGTTCGATCCCTCCCGGAAATATCCCGCTATCATGCTGATTCACGGCGGGCCGCAGAGCTCGTGGGATGATGCCTGGAGCTACCGCTGGAATGCGCAGCTCTTCGCGGCGCGCGGCTACGTGGTGATCACACCCAACTATCATGGCTCGACCGGATTCGGCCAGGCGTTCGTCGAACAGATTTCCGGCGACTGGGGCGGCGCTTCCTACGAGGACGTGATGAAATCGGCGGACTACCTCGAATCCCTGCCCTACGTGGACAAGACGCGCATCGGCGCGGCGGGAGCCTCCGCCGGCGGCTACATGGTCAACTGGATCGCGGGCCATACCGACCGCTTCAAGGCGCTGGTTTCGCATGACGGCGTTTACGAGGCCCGCAGTATGGCCATGGAGACCGAAGAACTCTGGTTCGATGAGTGGGAGCACGGCGGTATCTTGTGGGAAAAGCGCGAGGCGTATGAGAAATCCTCGCCCGCCAACTTCGTCCAAAACATCAAGACCCCTATGCTCATCGTGCACGGCGAACTCGATTACCGCGTGCCCGTCGGCCAGGGTATTCAGTTGTTCCAATCACTCCAGCGCCGCGGCGTGCCCTCGCGCTTTCTTTATTTTCCGGACGAGGGCCACTGGGTTTTGAAGCCCCAGAACAGCCAGCTCTGGTATCGCACGGTGCTGGCATGGCTGGACAAGTACTTGAAGTAGCGCAGGGCTCGTCGTTCAAGCCCTGCGGTTCTTCCCAGTTGTTGGTTGTGAGTTGTGGGTCAACCATTTTCATTCCGAGTCCGTCGTCACACGGGCAAGGAATCTCGCTCTGAGTAGATCGCACTTCGAGATTCCTCGTCGTCCCGCTTCGAGCGGGACTCCTCGGAATAACAGATACCAACGACCGACTCCTGACTGCCGACCGCTGACTAAAGGAGCACGCATCATGACTCGAGACGAAATCCTCCAAAAGCATCAGGCGCACGTGTGGAAGTGCGCGACGACGTACTACAAAGACCCGCTGGTGATTGACCGTGGGAAGGGGCAGTACATCTGGGACGTGGACGGCCGGCAGTATCTCGACTTCCTGGGCGGGATTGTGACCATCAGCGTGGGCCACGCCAATCCCAAGGTGACGGCCAAGGTCAAAGAGCAGGTGGACCGCGTGCAGCACTGTTCCACGCTCTTCCCCACCGAGGCACTGGCCGCGGTGGCGGCAAAGGTCGCGGAAATCGCGCCCGGTAATCTGAAGAAGTGCTACTTCACTAACAGCGGCACGGAAGCAAACGAAGTCGCCGTCCTGGCGGCACGCATGTTTACGGGCAACTACGAGATTCTGGCGCTGCGTCACGGTTACAGCGGCCACTCGCAACTGGCCAAGGCCCTGACCGGGCTCAGTACCTGGCGCAAAGGCGGAGTAATTCCGTACGGCATCACGCACGTGCCAGGGCCGTACTGCTACCGCTGTCCGTACGGCCTGACCTATCCGAGCTGCGATTTGCATTGCGCCCGAGATGTCGAGGAGGTTATCAAGACATCGACTTCCGGCGCGGTGGGCGGCCTGATTGCCGAGACGATTCAGGGACTCGGCGGATTCATCGTGCCGCCGCCGGGGTATTACAAGATCGTCGCGAACATCGTACGCAATTACGGCGGGCTGTTCATCGCCGACGAAGTGCAAACCGCCTGGGGGCGCACTGGCAAGAAATGGTGGGGCATCGAACACTGGGAGGTTGTGCCCGATATGATCACCAGCGCCAAAGGCATGGCCAACGGCGTCCCCATCGGGCTGACGCTCACGCGCGCCGAAGTCGCCGATTCCTACAAGGGGCTGACGATTTCCACCTTCGGCGGAAACCCCGTCGCCTGCGTCGCGGCCAAAGCGACCATTGACCTCATCGAAGAGGAACGCTTGATGGACAACGCGCACGAGATGGGCGCGCACTTCCGCGCCGGGCTGGACGCGCTGAAGGAAAAGCACTCGATCATCGGTGACGTGCGCGGCATGGGGCTGATGCAGGGCATCGAACTGGTAAAAGACCGCAAGACCAAGGAGCCCGGCACCGACCTCGCCACTAAGTTCATGGAACGCAGCCGCGCCAATGGCTTGATCGTGGGCCGCGGCGGCCTGTTCGCCAGCGTCATCCGCATGTCGCCGCCGCTCAATATCGGCAAAGCCGATATCGACGCAGCCCTGGCTATGATTGACCGGAGCCTAAGCGAAGTCGTCACCTAATCAACTCGCAGGAGCCCGTCTGCCTGTGCCCCTGCATCCTGAATAATTCGAAACTGTGCCTAACCCCACGGTGTCAATACCAGTAGGGCGAGAAGGGTAAGACCTGAGTGAAGTTCAGGGGCCTGGAAGGCCGGGCTCCGCGCCGGAGGTGTGTCATGTTCGAAACCACGCTGCTCGACTCGACCGCCGAAAGTCCCCTGACGCTTGCCGGAGGCCGCCGCGCCGCAGCGCTCATCGCCGGGGTGATCTGCGAATTCACGGCGCTCGGCGTGTTGCTCGTTTTCCCACTGATCCACACTCAAGGTATCGATTTGAAAAACCTGCCGACTCAGGAGCCACTCCCGCCTCCGCCGCGGGCGGTCAAGATTGTGGACGTCATCCGCGAGAGAGCGAACCGGTCTGCGCCATCCCGGACCCACCAAGGTGGCCTCTTGCCGCCAAATGTGATGTCGTCCCGCGTGGCGCCCATCGTGGATGAACCGCCGCCCGCGGGCCCGCCGGAGGGCATCATCGGCGGTATCGATTGGGGACGCGCTGGCCCCGGCAGTCAGAATTCCCATTGGTACCGCGAGCTGACCCGCGCGGATTCCCCACCTCCGCCGCCATTCACTCCCAAGCCGCAGGTCCGGCAGCGGGTCGGAGGCGAAGTTCAGGCCGCGCAGCTCATCTTCGCTCCCCCGCCGGAATACCCCCCGCATGCGAAAATGGCGCATGTTCAGGGCACCGTGCGACTGGAGGCCATCATCGCCACCGACGGGCGCATTCAATCCCTGCGGGTTGTCAGTGGACATCCGCTGCTGGTGCCGGCTGCCATAGCGGCTGTTTCGCAATGGCGTTATCAGCCGACGCTGCTGAACGGCGAACCGGCAGAGGTTCTGACTGAGATCCATGTCAATTTCATTCTCGGCAACTAACCTACTTGGGAGGGGATGCAGGCGGAGCGGGCTTCCGGACGCGGCGGCCCTTGAAGTCTGGGACAACATTCTTGAGAACCTTGGCCGGCTCCTGGCGGCTGGCCTCGGCGGCTCCCAAGCGCTGCTGGCAGGCCACCAGATTGCTCTGGGCTGCGTAGAGCTGCTGGTCCTGATTCCGCAGCAGATACACCAGATAAGGCTGCAGCGCCTGCTGAAGGTCAAACAACTGATTTCCCGCTTGACTGAACTGCGCGCCCAGGCTGGCGTTTTCGCGCTGCGTGATGATGCGGGTGACGCCGTCGAGTCGCGGCAGAATGGCATCGATGGAAGCGTGCATCATGTAGCCGAGGTACATGCTGTCGGGACGGCCGTCCAGTTGCACGCGCCACTCTTCCAGCGCGGCCATCTGCTTTTGCAGCGCCGCGAAGGAATCCTGAAATGACTGGCGCGAGCTCTCCGGCAGGTTCCAGCTTTCCGGGCGGACCAGGGTGAAGAGATCATTGATGCGGAACTCGACCAGAGCGACGCGCTTCAGCAGATCCTTCACCTGCTGCGGCTCCATGAATCCTTCGCCAGCCGGCGCGACCTGCGCCGAAGCCGGCAGGTTCTCGCGCGGCGTGACGACTTCGGCCTGCGGCTCTGCGGCCGCGGCATCGGTCTGCGGCGTAGCGAAGCCCGCCTCCGCCGCCAGGCAGAAAAGTAAGGCCATCGTCAGAATCAGTTTCATGAATCCTCCTGAAGAATTGGACGAGCGGCGGGCGGGATTAGTTGGATCCGGCGACAAAGGCATCCAGTGTCTGCCGAGTGGCATCGGAAATCTGGGTGAACATGATCCCCATGCCCACCCCCTTGAGGGAATAGACGACGTCGCCCCGGCAGGTCAGAAGCTCGCCGGTGGGGCTGAGGCGGAAAGCCAGCACAAGGGTGGAACCCTTGGGAAATGGATTCGGATCGTTCAGGAACATGCCGCCGGCGCTGATATCCCGGGTGACCGCAATACCTTCGCGGCCCGAGGCTTCGCACTTCACCTGCGTGATCAGCTTGGCGCGGCGGTATTTCCGCTTGTCGAATTCCGCCTTTTGCCGGTCGACTGTTTCCATTTCCACGGGAGGATTCCTCGAGTGTTGACCCCTCTGGTTCTTGTAGCGGCGGGCTTCAGCTCGCCAGCGACGCTCTCCATGCGATGGCGGCCTGAAGGCCGCCGCTACGGCTGCAACTCCTCAACTTCAACCGCAATTTCAAAATACGGCCGCGGCGTGCCGCGCCCCCAGCGATTGGTTTTCCAGGTTGCCTTCAGAAACTTGATTTCCGGCCGCTGCGCCAGGTCGAGCGCTGCGGGCGTCGCGCCCCGATAGAATTTCTGCGGGAAGGTAAACAGGGGTCTATCACCCCAGGTCTGGCCGTCGGCCGAACCCCAGATGGAAAGGTGCAGCGACTCCTGCTCGATAATCTCGTCAATGCGGAGCACAATCAACACTCTCTTGCCGCTGGCCGTTCCCAGGTCAAAGGCCGCACTCTCGCCGTCTGATTCGACGACGGTTCCGGGTTGAACCATAAACCTCGTGGTTGCCTGTGTCGTGGATGCCATATCCGCTTCCCTAAATTCAGCGCCCCATCGTAACACAGGGGCGGAAAAATTCGAAGCGTTCCCGTGGATGGGCTGTGGGTGTCGATGCGGGCTAGGGATTCTGCACCGGCCCGGCCTGGGCCGCCACAACCTGCAATGCCAAAGATGTGCGCACCACCTTTTCCAACTGCTCGGAAGGCGTGAAGGGATCCGGGGGCTTGAGCATCGCCACCACGTTTCGGATAGTCTGGATGGGCGTCATGATAAAGCCCCAGGGGATCCCCCACCATCCCAGCACCAAACAGAAGAGGACATCCCGCACCTGCCCCTTAAGGCCGCAGGACCGGCAGCCGACACGTGGGTTGCTCCGCCAGGAAGTCACAAGAATGGCGGACCAGACCCGGTATCCGAGGTGAACGTCCACGGGACCGGCACCCTGGCATTGCGGGCAGGGGCCGCGATGCAAGTGCCGCATGTGCTGCCGCACCACATCGCTGGGAACCTGGCTGGCAATCGTCAGCAAGATGCCGCGCTGAAAGCACTCCTCGTTGCAGTAGCGGTGCTCGCCGTCCCGCTTGCCGCCAAATAGTATGGTGCCCCCGCACGCCGCACAAGCGGCCATGATTCCCTCCCCCACCTGCACTTTGCGGCCTCGCTCGTTTACAGAGGTGCTGGCATGGAAACGTGCTCGTGCACAATGACCCACTGATTGCCGCGCTTCTCCAGCACGTCGGTGCCACGGCCCGGGCCGCCTTCGACCTTCCCGCCTTTCGGACGCATCTGGACCTCAAAGGTATACGCCACCCACGCCCAGTTGCCGCGCCGGTGAATCACCAGGTCATCGTTCAGCTTAATTGTCAGGCTCTCCAGGCCGTCAAACAACTTCTTCACGCCGGCTTTATATTCGGTCCAGTTTTGATATTTCAGAGGAGCGATATCAAACCAGACCGTATCGGTGTCGGACGCGTAGATGGCATCGTTGGCATCCACGTTCATGGCCGACCAGTTGTCGTACGCCTTGGTAAGTACGGCGCGAATCGCGGCCTCCTCCGTATCCGCCGCCCATCCATTCCCGGCCAGCATCGCTACCCCAACCGCAGCTACGCAGAGCGCCGTCTTCATACATGCCCTCCCAGTCAAATTGGTGAATTGAGCAACCCTGATGGCGGGAGACATTCTACATCCAGCGCCTGCGTTGAACAATCGGGCAATTCAGGAAGTCGTTTCAGATTTTCTGTCGGTGAGCCGGAGCAACACAAGGGTGGCGAGACAAACGAAGACCAGCAGTCCGTAAACCGCGACGAAGCACCACTCCGCGGGGCCGGAATGACCGAGAGATTCGATCTGGTAATTCAATTCGACCCAAAGCCACAACGGCGTCATGTACAGGGTGATTCCAATGGCTACGGGCATCAACAAGACCAGAACCACGATGACGATCCGACCACGCTTCAGGATGCTCCCCATGGATTCAGCACCTCCGACCACGAGCCCTTTTAGGGGCACCTGGCAAATTGCGCTGTGCCTTGCAGGATTTGCCGGTAGATGCCGGCGTCGCGCAAAACGGCCTCCACGTAGGTGCGCGTGGAGGGGATGGGAATCGTCTCCAGGAACTCCGCCGGTTCCTGCAACCGGTGGCGGCCGCGCCAATCCTTCACGCGACTGTCGCCGGCATGATAGGCGGCGAGAGCGTATTCGGGTACTCCACCGAGGGCCGCCAGCCGTCCGCGCAGGTATTGCGTTCCGAACTTGATGTTGTATTCGGGCTCGAACAGGCGACGCGCCGCCAGGGTCCTGCCTCGCCGCGACTTGCTGACCGTGCTGGGCAGAATCTGCATGAGCCCGCGCGCGTTAGCCACGGAACGCGCCTGGGGATTAAAGGCGGATTCCTGGCGGATGAGTCCCATGACCAGGGCGGGGTCGAGCTCCGCCTGCTTCGCGTGCTTTTCCACCAGCGCCCGGTAGTCCTGCGGATAGAGCCTCCGCCAAAACTCCTCGGGAAGCTCGTCGAACCGATACTCGCCGAAACGCGGCCAAGCGCGCCGTGTGTCGTAAAGGGCCAGCGTGGTGGCACCGCGCTCGGATCGGAGGCGGCCCAGCATGAATTGCAGCGCCATTTCACCCGGCGATTCCTCCAGGCGGCGCAGCAGGTAATCCTCCGCCAGTTCGAGGAGGCTCAGCCGATGGAGCACGAAGTAGGTCTGGAGCAGGTCGCTGGCGACGACGCGGCCGCAGGCGCGAAGGCCGGGCGCGGGGCGAGCCGGAAGCTTCTCGAGGACGGACTGCACCGACGCCGGCGGGAGGGCTGAAGCCGGGGCGGTTTGGGTGCGGCTCAATTCCTCCAGCCGCGCGCGCGCCAACGCGGCATAGTAAGCGTGCACATACCGGCGCACGAGAGCATCGAACCACGCCCGCGCCTCCACGATTGCGCCACGCTGCTCATCAATTCGTCCCAGCCAGTAAAGCGCGCCGGGTACCCGATCCGAGTCGGGGTATTGCGCCAGAAATTGCACGAAGCCGGTGCGCGCCCGGTTTAAATCGCCTTCGAGATAGAAGAACCAGGTGAGCCGCCACGCGGCTTCGCGCCCGATGTCGGACGTAGGAAAGCCTGCGGCGAGGGGGTGATAGTATTGAGCCGCTTCGCTCCAATCGCCGCGCCTCACATAGAAATTTCCGAAGGCGTCCAGCGCCTGGGCGAACCCCATCGATTGCGGGTAGTTCTGGCGAAGCGCACCCAGATATCTCTCCGCGCTCGCAAGGTCTCCGGTGCGGAATGCCGCCTCCACCAGCAACTGGAGCCGCTCCGGATCGGTTTCCGGCGCCGGCGGCAGTTCGCTTTCGAGAATATGCACAGCCTGGTCGGTCTTGCGTGCGCGGAACAGTGCCCGCGCTTTTGCCAGTTTCCAGCGCAGGGTCTGTGGACTGCGGGGAAAATCGTCCAGCAGTTTCGAATACTCCCCGGCAGCCTGGCCCCAGCGCGCACTCCGGGTCAGGATGTCGGCGCGCCCGACACGAAGGTCTTCCCCGGCTTCGGCGAACTTCGCGCCGAGTTCCTTGCGCAGTTCCGTCAGATTGTCATGGGCTTCTTCGGCCTCACCGGAAAGTGGGAACCGGTGGTAAATCTCCTGGAACCAGCGGACGGCATTCTGAGGCCGCCCTGCGCCGCGGCAGGCCAAAGCCAATTCCAGAAGCAGTTCGGGCCGGTCCGGCATACGCGGCTCGGCGGCCAGCAGTTGGATGGCCCGTTCGGGCTGATTCGAATCCGTAAGCAGCCGGGCGTGCAGTTGAAGCGCTGCCCAGCGCAGCGTGCTCTGCGAATATCGCGATGGAAAATCGGCCAGAAGGGCGATGCCCTGCTCCGGTTCGCCGGCGTCGCGCGCCGCCTGTGCGCCGTAATATCCTGCGTAGTCCGACAGAGAGAAATGGGAATCCGCTGCGGCCTTCAAATGCCGGGCGGCGGGCTGAAATTCGTTGGCTTGGTATTCCCGAAAGCCCAGCACAAAGTAGGCCCGGCCGCGCTGCTCGGAATTCGAGGCGTATTCCTGGGCGAGTGTTTCCAGAGCCGGCCAGGCCGACTTGTCCTGGGCACGGGCGGCGAGATTAGTGAGCCGCAGGTCTTCCGAATTGCCAGCGTACGGAACGAGAAGCGCCAGTAAAATCCCTAGCGCCCTCCGCAGGGTGCGGTTACAGATTTTGTGCTGGGTCCTCAAACGGTGGGGCCGGGATAGTCCGACCCGAGCAACGAGGCGTCGCCGGTCGCCAGGATGCGGACCAGCTCCTCGTGGAAATAATCGTATTGCTTTCCGACCGTCTTGCCGAAACGTTTCTCATACGTCTGGCGGCTGCGGTCGATGTCGGATTTGAGGCGCTTGTAGAGGTCGGCATTCTTGCGGCCGTCCTGCACCTTAGCCTTGTTGTAAAGGTCAATTTCGGAAACCAGCAACTTGGCGAATCGCTTGGCGTCACGATGCGCCTTCTGGTCGTCCTCACTCAATCCCGAAACGTCAAAACCTCCCGGCGACACAACCGCCGGCGCGGCCGGCGCAGGAGAAGGGGGCGGCGCAGATACTTCCACCGGAACTGTTTCGCCGATGACGGGAACGCTGACCGGCTCGGGCTCGACCATGGGCGGCTCGGGCGCCTCGGCCGCGGGCTCAGGGACCGGCTCGGGAATGGGCTCGGCAGCGACCGGCTCCGGTGCGGGCGGCGCGACAGGCTCCGCCTCCACTTCCGGGGCCGCTTCAGCACCCGCCGTCTCGGCCGACGGCACGCCGCCGCTCAGCGCCATCAGGCGGTCCAGTTGTGCGCCGGCGAACTCGGAATAGATCTTCAGCGCATCCACCGGTAGAGGCTCCGACCTTCCGCCTGTGTCCGCGTAGAAGATCGCGGAAACCGAACCCGCGGAACGCACGGGCAGAAGGATAATCGAGTCCCGCGGGCCAGGCTGAAGTTTGTCCAGGACATTCCGGTTCTTTTTCAAGCCCTGCGCATTGGTATCCACGTGCCCGGCCGTTTCAACGCAGGTTCGGAATGGAGTGTCCTGGGCAAGCTGAACCACCACTGCACGGAACGCCTTGTCCGAGAGCCCGTCGAAACCGCGCGCCGACGAACCCCAAGCCGCTTTGCCGCGAATATCGAACACGGCGGCGCGCACGCCCAGCTTGGCAGCTTCTTCGGTCAGAACTTCCAGAACTTGCTCAGGCAGCGTGGCCGTGATCAGGTCGCGCACACCCGCCAGCACCTGCTCGATCATGGCGGCGCCCGGTGCAGCCGGAGCGGCCTGGGGCGGGGCGGGCACCTCAAACTGCGCAATCGCATCCAGACGCTTCCCCAGCGACTCCTCCAACCTTTGCTGCTGGGCTCGGAGTTCTTGAAGGCTCTGCTCAACCTTCTGGATTTGATCGGCAAGGGCGCGCGCCTCGGCGCTGAAATCGGCACGAGCCTGGTCCACGAGTTGTTTCAGCACATCGTTCGGCATGGGTCCTCGACGCTTTCTGGAAGCGTCCAATTATGTTACAGCCTCGCGGGCCAGTGTCAACTGAGATATTCTGCGGCCTGGGACTGCGGACATCTTGCCCGCAACGCCCCCGCTCCCAGCCCGCCTTGACGCGCTCCAGTCCGCATCGTATGCTGGAATCAGCGTGGGGGCGTTCCGGTTTCGACGGGAGCGCCGGCGCTTAGAAGGCATGTCGGGGGTCCACACCACCCGTAATCGGCGTGGGACATAGACAACTGCCAATACGCAGTATGCCTACGCTGCCTAATTGATTAGGTAGCCGTCTCCTCTGTCAGGCCCGCGGGGCAGAGAGAGGCGTCGCTTCGCGGGCTGGCTCGGGATCCCCCGCCTGAGGATTCCGGGCGAGACTCTCAGGCTAGCCGTCGGTCCGTTCTTGCCCATTCCAGAGAACCGGCGGCGAAAGCTCGAAGCGAACGGGATAAACATGTAGGCTTCTAACCGTCAGCCTCTTCGGACGGGGGTTCGACTCCCCCCGCCTCCAACTTAACCGTTTAGAATCAGTAGATTACGCACATTTTGGGAGTGTATTTCTGCCTGCGTGCTCTGTGCCTGTGTCTGTGGTCGGAGGGATCCTGGCGTCGAAGAATCTACGAGCCTAAGTTTCTTCTGCTTTTATCTGCATGCGCCCGCACGCTATCTACGACCTTGCAGGACCCGAATAGTTTCCGAATCGGCGACCGTTATTACCTCAACGCGTGAAGAGGCGATGGCTACCCAGTCCGATTGGCCACCTTGAGTGGTGGCCCGTCATGCGCACTCTCACTTGCCCAGCGGCTCTAATTTCACTCTAATTGTCCGTCTTGTGGGTAAGGTGGCGGGTGCTTTGACAGGACCTAAAGTTCGAAAGTCCATACCGGAAGAGCCGAGGTCAGAACGCCAGTGCGTTATGTCGGCGCAGGACGTCTCGGAAGCAAGGCTCGGAGTGCGGAGGGTCCAGTCCGGAGTGACTGGCACAACCGAGAGGGCAAACTCGCATTGCGACTTTATACATATCTCCAACTTCGCCCCTTGAGGAGCCACACGAATCTGGGTCCTCCCCTCTCGCTCATCCACCCAGTCGTTCAGGGCCACCATACACTGACTCGTCCTTATCCGCATCCTATACTTGGATCTTCGATGGCCTTCGGTCATTGGCGGACAATCTTCGCGACTCTGCTGATTTTGTCGGCTCAGCCCGTGGGGTGCCACGGGGAATTCGAGCGAATGGCAGTTCCCCACCATGCCACGCAAGATACTGACCGTCGCTGCCAATTAGCGGTTTTTGCCCGTTGGGGAGCAACGGCGGGTTTGCCTTGATGAAGTACTGGCCCCGTGAGACTATTGGACTGTGATATCCAGGTGCACGAAAAGGACTTTGGCGGCCGCGCTGCTTCTCTACGCGCTGGTTGATCTCGCTGTGCCAGGGTTTTGCCACGGCGAAGATACAATCCCTGCGATACCGGAATCGAATGCTACGACACTCATGCCGATGGAACAGGCAGGCGGCGAGTTGCCTATGGCCCCGCTTGCGGCTGACACGGATGACTGTTTTTGCTGCTGTTGGCACACCATGCCGAGCGTCGCAGTTTCAGTAGCGTCTCCGATTGACGTGAAGGTTACTTATTCATCTCCGTCACCCGTCCATTTTCGACTTCTTGTCGATGCCTTCTTTCACCCTCCTCGGCCTAGACCTCCTGCAAACCTCTAGAGAGAATTACATAATATAGTGACATCAGGGAGCATTTCGTGTATACTTCC